>JBGAJB010000036.1:2394-21541 GCA_044225155.1 Phycisphaerae bacterium
TGGTCGCGTTTCTTGCCGGGCCGGCCGCGAGCTATCTCACGGGACAGGTGCTGGTCGTGGATGGCGGGCTGCACACGTAGTTCGCCGAATCTTCCCGTTTCGCCGTTGAGTTCATTGGACGAGCATTTCTCTTATGCCGTCGCCGCTGCTTGAAATCTGCGTAACGAGTTGTGATGAGCTGCGCGGTGCTCTCGCGATCGAGGGCGTTGCGCGAGTCGAACTATGCGCCGATCTCGATTGCGGCGGATTGACACCAGATATCGCTGAATTCCGGGAATTGCCGTCGGAGCTTCGCACGCGGACGGCGGTCATGGTGCGGCCACGGGCGGGCGACTTTTGCTACAGTCGGGACGAGTTACGACGAATGTGCGATTCAGCGGCCGAGTTTCGCGCTGCAGGGGCGGAGGCGCTCGTGGTCGGTGCATTGCGGCCGGACTGCACGATCGATCGCGCGCTGCTGGACGAGCTTTCGCGAGCCGCGCCGGGGCGCTTTGTGTTCCATCGAGCATTTGATCGCACACCCGATCTTTCCGATGCGCTGGAAGAACTCTGCGATTCGGGAGTTGTGCGTGTGCTGACCAGCGGCGGGGCGGACGACGCCGTGACCGGCGCTGCAGTGCTCGCCCGGCTCCACGCACAGGCTCGGGGCCGCATTTCGATTCTCGCTGGCGGCGGGATTCGCAGTTCGAACGTGAAATCGCTGCTGGCGGCGAGTGGCATACGCGAGGTGCATAGCGCGGCGCGGAAGTGGGAGAACGGGCGTTATCGCGCGATTGACTTGGATGAGGTGCGCCAGCTGAGCGCAGCGCTGCGGCCGTCTTAGGGGTGCGGTTTTTCCAGTTCGCTCCATCGGATCCCGGATGTTCCGGTTGGGGGCGATTTTGGGATCATGCATTCCGAAGCA
This sequence comes from Phycisphaerae bacterium, assembly GCA_044225155.1. Taxonomy (GTDB): domain Bacteria; phylum Planctomycetota; class Phycisphaerae; order UBA1845; family Fen-1342; genus CAYMBL01. The sequence continues at coordinate 3,299 of JBGAJB010000036.1, forward strand.
AACAGCCATCGGCAGGCGGAGTCCGAAAGAGCCATGCCGACGCGGAAAGCCATCGGCATGGCTCCAACACGCCTTGCGAATCAGTTCGACCTGACCCGCGCGGCGCGGATTATTGGCATGGCAGGCCGTAGGCCGAAAGCACGATTCCCAGATCGCTGAGGTCGACCGCCCCGTCGCCATTCAGATCGCCGCTGCCGCAATTCGACGTGCAGCCGTAGGCCGACAGGACGACACCCAGGTCGCTGAGATCAATGTCCCCATCGCCGTCGACGTCGCCGGTGCAGCGGCGCGGATTGCGCGCCATCACGATCGTGCCGTCACCCCGCCCGAATGCTAACGACGAGCCGTCCGGCAGGAACGCGATCGGCAGGTTTGGCGACGGCCCCCAACCCGTTTCTGAATCGTACGTCAGCAGCAGCGAGCCGCTGGCCGTGTCCCACGTCTGCACGTTGAACGTGTAGCCGGAGCCGGACAGGATCGTGCGCGCGTCCGGCGAGAACGCGACGCCCTGCATGAAGCCGTTCGGATCGCCCGCGAATGTGCGGACCACCGCGCCGGTGTTCAGATTGACCTGCACGAGATTGTCGCCGTAGCCGTCCGTAGCGCCGGCCGCGAACTGCTCGTCGCTCGAAATCGAGAGCGCGCGGATTGCGTTGTGCGTGACAGTCGTGATCGTGCGGATGATCGCGCCGGTCGACGCGTTCCAGACGCGCACCGTCCCATCGGCCGCCGATGAAAACACCTTGGTCGCGTCGGCACTGAAATAGACGCCCGTGACGGTCCCGGTGTGGCCCGTCAGGGTACGAATCAGCCCACCCGTCGAAGCGTTCCAGAGCTTGATCGAGTTGTCATTGCCGCCGGATACAACGGTCGCGGAATCCGGCGAGAAATTGACAGCGGTCGTCCCGCCGAAGTGCCCGGCCAGCGTTCGAATCTGCGCGCCGGCTGTGAGATCAAACAGGTGCACGAACGGATCGGGCGTAAATGGGAACGAACCGGCCCCGGTCGCCACCATCGCATTGTTCGGCGAAATCGCCACCGCGTTCACCAGGTCCTGATGTCCGGAATACGTGCGAAGGTCCGCCCCAGTGCGGGCGTCCCAGAGTTTGGCGGTCAAATCCGCGCTGCAACTCGCGACGTACACACTGTCTTTGGAGGTCGCCACGTTCGTGATCGGCCCGGAATGGTGGCCAAATGTCTGTGTCAGAGTGCCGGTCGATGTTTGCCAGGTGTAGGCGTGATTGTCAGCGCCGCAGGACGCGAGCGACGCGTCATTGGCCGAAAACGTGACCGAGAACGTCGCCGACGCCGAACCATTCAGCGTGTGCAGCAGTCCGCCGGTGGTTGGATTCCAGAGCCGAATGCGTCCGACGCCGTCGTCGTCACCACCGCCCGCCGCGATTGTCGAGCCATCGTGCGACCACGCGAGTGCATAAACCGAATTCCCCGTGCCGGCGTTCAGGGTGCGAACCAGCGCGCCGGTCGCGGCGGTCCAAATCCGCACCGTCGTGTCCCAACTGCCCGACGCCACCTGCGTGCTGTCCGGCGACCAGGCGACGCCGTTCACGAAAAATGTGTGGCCCGTCAACGTGCGCTGCAGCGCGCCGCTGCTGACGGTCCAGAGCTTGACCGTGTTGTCGGTCGCGCCGCTCGCGACGCTCGCGCCATTCGGCGAGATTGCGACCGCTTCGACGCGATTTCCGTGCCCCGTCAACGTGTGAGTTTCGAGGCCGCTGGCAGTCGACCAGAGCCGCACCATCGAATCGCTGCCGCCCGTGGCAATCGTGCTGCCGTCGGGCGAGATCGAAATCGAAAGCAGGTCATAGCTGACGCCTGCGTTCAGGCCGCGAATCAGCGTCCCCTCGTTGACGTCCCACTGCTTCAGCGTCGAATCCGGAAATCCGGGCAGCCAATCCCCGACGGTATAGAGCGTCCCGTCCGGCGCGAACGCGAGATCATTGATGCCAACATACGCCGCGCCGATCGTCCGAATCAGCGTGGCATCCGAAATGCGCCAGATCTTGATGGTGTAGTCGCCGGAGCTGCAGGTGGCCATCGTTTGGCCATCGGGGGAGTAGGCCACGCCGGAAGTGCCGCCGAATCCGCCGTGCCCCCCACCAATCCAAACAAGATCGGGGCGCGAGGAAACCGCCGCCACGCTCCACGCACAACAAGCCATTACAAAAATCACGGGTGAGATTGAAACCAGTCGACCAGTGGAAAGCGTCATCACAAAGACTCCTTCTCAATCGGATCGATCATGTGCCGCGAAGTTCTGCGGCTGCATGTAGACGCTGGGCCATCAGTCCTTATGTACGAACGACGGTAAAGCCTTGCTGTATTTCACAATTCCCGAGGCGGAAACTCGCAATTCCCGCTGGTCAATTGACTTGCGCGGCACCGCACGCCGTGGGCGAACGGGCTTATCGCGTTTCTCCGGCGGTTCGGAAAACTGGCACCGGCCGTACGAAGCTTGTGGCACCGGTTTTCAACGGGTGGTGTTCGCGGTCCCGAGTAGCCCCTACCATCGCCCCGTGCCAACGCCCCACTCGCTCGCCGAGTTTGGAATGCTCTTCGTCCTCGGCCTCGTTGTCGGTTGCGTCGGAACGCTGATTGGAGCGGGCGGCGGTTTCATCCTGATGCCCGTGCTGATCCTCCTCTACCCCGCCGACGACCCCGCCCTGCTGGCGAGCATCTCGCTGGCGGTCGTCTGTGCCAACGCCGCCAGCGGATCGATCGGCTACGCGTTTCAAAAGCGCATCGACTATCGCGCGGGCCTGATCTTTTCCGCCGCGGCCATGCCGGGGGCGATTCTTGGCGCATTGACGACCGGATTGCTGCCGCGCCGGGCGTTCGACATCATGCTCGGCGTCTGTCTGACGGCCACGTCCGTTTTTCTCGCGTTCTCCGGCGCCAGTCGCGCCGCTCGCAACGGAAACCGCACCGCAGAAAAAGGGCCCGAAGCAGGCGCGGTAAATCCACTCGACTCCCCTTGCGCCACTGCCCAGCCAGCGGAAACGCGCGCATCCGCACAGGACGGCCCCAACATCAACACGTCGCTAGCCCAAGCCGATAATCCGGTTGAGCACCGGCCACCTCGAATCACCTATGCGGCCGAGCGCGGAGCGGCCATCTCGTTCGCGGTCGGCTTTGTCTCCAGCCTGCTCGGCATCGGCGGCGGCATCATTCATGTCCCGGCGCTCGTGCTGCTGCTCGGCTTCCCGGTGCACGTAGCCACGGCCACGTCACATTTCGTACTTGCACTGACCGCCTTGGCTGGAACGGGCGTACACGTCGCGACCGGCACACTGCATCGCGGCGGGCGAAGGACGGCCGCCCTCGGCCTGGGCGTCGTACTCGGCGCTCAAATCGGCGCCCGGCTCGCTCGACACGCTCCTCCCACTCTGATCCTGAGGGGTCTGGCGGCCGCCTTGGCGCTGGTCGGCATCCGGATCATGTACACCGCGCTGCACATCAGCGGCCCGGCCATGCCCTGAGAGCCGCCGCGATGGGGCGGTTCTGCTACTGGCCGGGTAGTGGCTCAGTTTGCGCGAAAGCGCACCTGGCAGAGTTCGACTGTAAGGGAGGGGTCGTTTCCACCGGCGAACAAAAGCCCTCCCTTTACGGTCGGGCCTCGGCTGGGGACGCCGCGCGGTTCAGCCCGACGCACCATTCGCCGCAACCCGATTGACGGCCTGACGTACACTTTTCAGGAACCGGCCGTTCGGCCGGGCGTCCAATTCTGTCAGCGGCCGGCCCGGAGCGAGATCATGGCACGCGGCATTCGATCCCTCGACATCCTCTCCCACGTCCGCGTCGCCTCGCCCTGTCCAGCCTCGTGGAGTTCGATGGCGGGCGATGAACGCGTGCGGTTCTGTGATCAGTGCCATCTGCACGTGTACAACTTGTCGGCCATGACGCGCGAAGACGCCGCGCGGCTCGTGCTGGAGCGCGAGGGACGGCTTTGCGTGCGGTTTTATCAACGCGCCGATGGGACGATGCTGACGCAGGATTGCCCCAGGGGGTGGCGGCTGGCGAAGCGGCGCGCGGGGCAGATGCTCGTGCGAACCGCCGCGATCGGCGTGGCGTGCTTTGCCGCCGCAATCGGCCTCGCCGCCGTCCCGCGCGGCGCCGGCTCGCTTCGCATGCGGTTCTTTCAGCCGTTTTCATGGGTCCCACAATGGGAGGCACGGATCACAAATTGGCTGTGGCCCGTAACGAATGCCCCCACTCTTTGGTTAGGCGCAATGTCTGATCCGCATCCGTACGTCGAGAAATGGTGGCTTGAGGAGAATGAGCGAATCCTCGATGAGGCCGCACATCAGCGAACTCTCCAATCCCCCAATCTCGAACGCGCCAGTGTGACAGCGCTTCGCTGGCAGGTCGCGAACGAGTTGATCGAAAGCGGCGCGCTTCCGGCTCCGAGGCGACGAACGGCAGATCGTCTTGACGATCTACGCGCGGAGTAGCTCGAATGCACCACCGTCCGCTCGAACTTTTCTCCCACGCCCGCATCGCCTCACCCTGCAGCGTCGCATGGAATTCGATGTCTGGAGATTTCCAGAAGCGCCGCTGTCCACGCTGCAAGCTCGACGTCTACAACCCGGTCGGTATGACGGAGGAACGGTGCGAGAGGCTGCGCGGGGCGCGCCTTTACGTTCGAAGTGACGGCACGTTTATGCCACTGGATTGCCCCATCGGCGCTCGGCATTTGAATTGGTGCGCATTCTTTGTTTCCGGGGGCTGCGTCCTGGCAATTCTCGGTTGGCTGTTGGCGACTGTTACGCTTGCAAGCGAACCGCACGGAAGCAGACATCTGCGATTGGGCGTTCCGGACGCCGATCCCGCGATTTTCACCATCAACGCCGTTGTCATGCGCTGGCTCGGTCCGGCTCCGAACTTCCTACCCGGATTCGCGGGCTTCGGAAATATTGGCCATTACGTCCCCATTTTGCAGGCCGACTGGGAGCGCGCCTGGCTGGCTGAACATACGCCACTCTTCGATGATCACGCACACGACATGGCGCTCAAGTGGCCGGAGATCGGTGCGGAGACTCTTTGGAACCAGCGCGAGATCGCCGCCTTGGACCTGCTGAATCGGAGCGAGATCCAGTGGCCGCGGCCACCGCCGATAACTCCGGACGAAGCGTCGAACTACTGTCGTGAAGGGGAGGTGCAATAAGGCATGGTGACGCATCTACCAATCGCGAGAAACGCGCACCGCTACGGAGTGCCTGAGGTTCCTGCCCGCATGGTCAACCAAGCGTGGCGGTTGTCGCCGGGGCAGCGGCCATGAGCGCCAACCGCCATCTCGACGTTCTCTCCCACGTTCGAATCGCGTCGCCTTGCCACGTGCCGTGGAATTCGATGCAGGGCGACGACCGCGTCCGCCACTGCGATCAATGCCGGCTCAACGTCTACAACCTCTCAGCCATGTCGAAGGATGAAGCGGAGCGGTTGATCTCGGAGCGCGAGGGTCGCCTCTGTATCAGCTATTTCCAGCGCCCGGATGGGACGATCCTCACGCGCGACTGCCCCAAAGGACTCCGCGGCCTCGCGCAGCGTGCGCTCGGTGTTGGAATCTGGATCACCGCCGCTTGCGTGGCCTTTTTCAGCGCGACGTTCGCGCTGGCCAGCGGCCCGCGGGGCAGCGGCGCACTGCGGCTGTTTTTGTTTCGGCCATTCGACCAGGTGGCCGCTCGTTCCTATCGCGTGACGCAATGGCTTGGAATCCCGGAAACCTGGACGGGAGGGTGCTACTGGATCCCAGGGAGCTTTCGCTGCACGGGAATCATGTGGGGCTCCGAGACGCCGCCTTTTGACGAACTGCCTGAGAATGAACAGGCCGACATTTTCCAGGACCAACATTACGCAGAGCTCCTGGATCCCAAGCGTTCCGATCGGCCATCAGAGGAACGCCTCGCCGACGCGATTTCTGATTGGCGCTTTGCACGGGAGTTTGACGATGAGGTTCGTAAGTAGATCAGCGATTCAGGATCTCACCATTCTCTCCAACGTCCGCATCGCGTCGCCCTGCCACGTGCCGTGGAATTCGATGCAGGGCGATGAGCGCGTCCGCCATTGCGATCAATGCAAGCTGAACGTCTACAACATCTCAGCCATGTCGAAAGAAGACGCAGAGCAATTGATATTGCAACGTGAGGGTCGCCTCTGCATCAGTCTGTTCCGACGCACGGACGGAAGGATCCTCACGCGCGATTGTCCGAAAGGAGTCATGCGTCTGGCAAAGCGAATGATCGGCCTCGGAGTCTGGCTAGCGGCCGCGTGCATCTCGTTATTCGTGACGGCGGCGGCGCTGGCCGTCGGACCGCGCGGAAGCGGCCAATTGCGGTTGCGCGTCATCACGCCGTTCAACAAAGTCTCAATACGTTGTGCTGAAATCGAAGACTGGCTGGGGCTCCCAAAAAAATGGCGCTCGAATCCGAGTCCGCGCGGAGGCCAGGAATCGGGATTCGCTGTGTTTCCAGACCCTCCGGCCTGGTCGGACCTCAGCCCGTACCAGCAGTTGGAAGTGCAACGACTCCTGCACGCGGAAGAGATGGTGAATCCTCACGTCGTCGAATGTGATCCAGCCAAGCGATTGCACTCTGCGTTGACTGACTGGGTTTTCGCGCGGACAGAGGTCACCGTCGAATGAGATACTTCCTTTCCGCCCTCCTCCTCCCGTTCCTCGTCCAGCTCGGCTCCATGATTTGGTCCCACGGTATCCGCTATCACGTCCTTCGGCCGGCCGAGTATGCGGCGCTCGTCATCCTGCTCGTACTCGCGCCGCTCACCTGTGCCTGGTTTAGCGCCGCGCTCGTGCAGCTTCGCCGGCCGCGCCGCATGCTGCTGCGCCGCTGGCCGCAGCGAATCCGCGCCACGGTCTGCGGGCTGATCGCCGGCTGCGCAAGCTGGACGCTGGTCGCCCTCGGGACGCACTACCTCGCCGATCGCATCTCCGGCGTCCTCAGAGATGGCCTCAGCGGCCGCTTCTTCGGCAGGGATTCCAGCGCGGCCGCGCCCAGCAGCGTCGAACGCATCGCGAGCCTGAGCGGCGCGGTTCCGACCGACCAGATCGCCGACCTGCTGCTGGTCTGCGTGGCCGTGACGATCTGCACCGTGTCGATGGTCTGGCTGATGCCGACCCGCCGCCCCGGCCTCTGCGTAAAGTGCCGCTACGACATCCGCGCCTCGCTCGCCTACGAGCGCTGCCCGGAGTGCGGAACGCCGATCACGATGTGAGCACGAAAGGAGCAACTCATGCGTCGAAACTGGGTGCGCAGTTTGCTCGGCGTGGCCGTCGCACATGCCGGCGCTTGTGCGAGCGCCATGTGGATGCCACCGAGCAACGTTCCAGTCGCGCGGGCGGAAAGAAACCTCAGCAAGTACATCAAAGAGCATCCAAAAGACGCCCAAGGGTACTATGTCCTCGGGCGCATCCATAGTCTCGCCTTTTACTCGCGATCCCGTACCGTTACGGCCTTTGAGCCAAATGAAAGATCTGAGCTGTATTCGTTTCCGAGGCCATTTTGGATTCCGACTCGCGGAGACGAGAGTCGGCTCCTGCGCCAGCCGCCACCGACGTTCGAGGAAGTCATCTCACATTTGCGCAAATCGATTCGGGCATTCCAGACAGCGATCGAACTTCAACCAGCGACGGGCCAGTTCCATTTGAGTTACGCATATGTCCTGGAACAGGGTGCGAATGTCGCCGGCGAGGCGAAGATGATCCCAAGTGTGTTTCGTCAACGCGACTTAGAGCCCGAGTTGGTGCAAGCTACAGGCGACGCCATCCGCGACCTGCGGAATAGTGCCACCGAAAAACTCGAGAGTGCGCGCCGGCTGTTGCGAGCAAATATTCGCGATGTCGGTCAGCAACTGTTAGAAGCACACGCCAGCGCGGCTGGACAGTTCAAGGCGGAAATCAATCTGCTATTGGTCGCATACTGGCGCGAAGCGGCGGCCGAGGAGTATCTCCGTGCGTTCGATCTGGAAAATGCGGGCGATCTCGACGATACCAACGAACGAGCAATGTTCTATCTCTCGGAACTGGTGAGCTTTGAGGCTGGCGAGGCGTACTTGCGGCTCACATCTCTTCGAGACGCGACGATACCCGCCGATTCCGCTCAGATCGCGCGAGTTAGGAAAGGCGTTGAAACTCTCCGAAACACGTGGCACCAATCCGCTGTCACGCCGATCATCTTGACGTTCCTCCCCCACACGACGATCGATGATCTCCTCGCCGACGGCTCAGGAGCGTCTTTCGACCTCGACGGCGACGGCATCGTCGAGCGCTGGCCGTGGCTGAAACCGTCCACCGGCTTGCTCGTCTGGGACCCGAGGCACGAAGGAAAAATCACCTCCGGGCGGCAGCTCTTCGGCAGCGTCACCTGGTGGATGTTTTTTCGCGACGGCTATCAAGCCCTCGACGCGCTCGACGACAATCGCGACGGCTGGCTGAGCGGCGCGGAACTGCCCGGCCTGGCGGTCTGGTTCGATCGGAACAGCGACGGTACATCTGACCCCGGTGAAGTGATCCCCATCGAGCAATTGGGAATTCGCGCGCTCGCCACGCGCGCGACCGGACATGCGGGGCAATCGCCGATGAATTCCGCCGGCCTGCGGATGAACGATGGACGTGTTCTGCCGACGTACGACTGGGTGACTTCGCCAATTTCGGAACAGTCAAGCCGGCGAGCCGCGCCGTGATGTTTGCGCCGATTCACATGCCTTGGTGGCTCGCGCCGACCGGCATCGCCGTGCTGGTACTCGGCTTGTTGGCGCTGGCGCTGGCCCTGTTGGGCGATTGGTGGCGGCGCGGTCGCAAGGCAAGCACGCTGCGCTGTCCGCGGTGCTGGTATGACATGCGGGCGGCGATCGATCGGCGTTGCCCCGAGTGTGGCCGCGTCGCGCGCTCCGAGCGCGCTTTGCGGCGCTCGCGACGGTACTGGGGGCGCGCTGGTCTGGCATTGCTCGTAGCCGGCAGCGGCACGCTCGCGTGGCGGCTCGAATCCCTGATCAACAGCAATTGGATTCCGCGCACACCGAACTGGCTGCTGGTCTGGATCGTTCGAAATCCAACAATCGCTCCAACACCTCGTTTTAGTAACCCGCCCACGCTGCAAGAGGCGCTCGCCGAGGAACTCTGGACGCGCTACGGCAAGGGCGAGCTCACACTCGACCAGCGCCGTGAGATCACGCGCCGCCAATTCACTCTCGGCAGCGCTCCGTTACGAGTTGATTCACGCCCTGAGTGGCCACCGGACGGCGACATCTGGTACACCGTCAGGCTCTGTTTCGGAGGACCACTGGGACGGGAACTGCGTGCGCGCCAAGTTGGTACAGACCACGGCGCGTTAATCTCAGCAACGATGGAAGGTGGATGGCCCAGCGCAATTCCGGAAGCCGAGTGGATACTGCGACGCGCGGAGCTACCACCGCACGCCACCGAAATCGCGTTCGATGTTGAGGTCTACGAGCGCGGAGGCGAACTACTCTGGACCGGCCGCGCGGCTTCACCCATTACGCGTGTAAGAAGCGCCTCTGAAATCCTTGAGCCAATCCGCGATGAAGCCACGAATGCCGAAATCGAAGCCGCCCTTCGAAGAGGCTTGCGTCTGCTCCCGGATCGGAACGCACTGACGTTTCGGCAGCCACTTACTCAAAAGACCTACCTAGTGACGCTCGGGTTGGTGGTTGAGTTGCTGCGATACGAAAACTGTATCGCCACGGCGGACCTGGTGTCCACGGGAGTACGCCATCCCGACCCGAACGAGACGGCTGAGAAACGGTTCGCGCGAAGGCACCTTTCGATCGACAGCGCGGATGAAATCACTCGCGAGTTGAAGGGCGCGCCCGCCGAATTACATGGAGCGATTCTGTCAGGCGCAGAGTGGCGGGTACGCGTCTCCGGGAACGCCGAACTCGCGCTGCGCGACTTCGCCGCCACAAAGTACTGGGCGGGGGAGATTAATTTGCCCGCCCGCGTGCTGACGCAGCCTGCCGAGGCGGACCCGGATTACGATGGACCGCCCTAGCGGTGATCTCGACCAGCAACATTCGAGAATCGGCTTGCCCTCCCTATCAGCACGCATCATCGGCCGGAGCGCAACCCGGTCGAGTTCCCTTTCTCGTCCGCGGCCGCTATCATTTTAAAATATGAAGCAATTTTGAATCATTGCCAGCGACTGAGTCCGGGCGCGCCGTTTGTGCCCGGATGTTCGCGACCAACGATACAAGGACCGCTGAATGATGGAGCCGTCGTGTACTGACCTCGCATGACCTGCCTCTTCATGGCCTTGGCGACCCTCGCCACCGCCCACGGCCGCATTGACGATTTCGCCCCGCGCATCGAATTCCCAAAAGCCGACCCCGCATCCGTCGGCATCGATCCGGCCGCGCTCGACAAGCTGCGCCAGGTCGTTCAGGGCTACATCGATTCGGACGAGGCCGTCGGGGCGGAGCTGGCGGTCATCAAGAACGGCAAGATGGTACTGCGGCGCGGGTTCGGGCTGCGCGACGTGACCGACAAAAAACCGATGGAGACGGGCGGGATTTTCTGCATCCGCTCCATGACGAAGACCTCGCCGGCACGCCAAGCGCAAGACGGAGATCAAATTCGACAAAGTGGACGTCGACTCCAAGGTCGATCCAGCCGTGTTTTCGATCAAGCCCTGGGACTGCAAATTCGGCGGATCCGCCCGCCGCGACGAGCAGGCTGAAAAATATTTACGCTTCGAACCCGCGGCGCGAGCATGTGTAGCATTGGTGGAAGCACGCGCAGCGCGTGCCTGGAGCCAATGCGTGGAAGGCTTGATTTGCCTCCTCGTCGTTCTGGTAATCCTGCTGGGTGTCGGGCTTCCGCTTACCGCCCTCGTCGCGGCCGCGCGCGCGGAGCGGAGGATCGACGCGCTCCTCGATCGTCTCAGCCAACTCGAACGCGACATGGCAGCGCTGGTGCACACCGGTGCAGTCGAGCCGAACGATTGGAACGCCGCGGCGAATCATCCATCCGCGCGAGCCACAGACGATTCACCGCAAATGGACTCCACGGCCCCGCCGGTCTCGCTCCCGCCTGTTCAGCCGCAAGAAACGACCGGGGAACAGCGCACTGCCGACGAGCAACTTACATCTGAGCTTCCGGATGAGGGAATTTCGGTAGATGTCGATCGGGTCGCCACAAAAGCTCTCGCGCCGGAGGAGCTGGAAGCACACGTAACCACGCGGATCGCCGCCTGGCTGGGCGCAATCGCCCTCTTTCTGGCGGCCGGATTTTTCGTGAAGTGGACGTTTGACGCGGGGCTGCTAGGGCCGGCCGTGCGCTGCGTGCTGGGCGCGATTTTCGGCACAGCGCTCGTCATCTGCGGCGAGCCGCTGCGAAAACGCGACGGTCGCGTGGCTGAGGGCCTTACTGCCGCCGGACTGGGCGCGCTATATGCCGTCACGCTGGCCGCGTCGAATCTCTATCACTTCGTCGGTCCGACGCTGGGCTTCCTTTTGCTTGCCACGATCACGGCCGCGGCGGTCGCACTCTCGCTTCGCCACGGTCCATTCGTCGCGACGCTGGGCCTCGTGGGGGGCTTCGTAACGCCGGGGCTGATCGACTCGCCCGAGCCGCAGGCCGCGCCGTTGTTCGGCTACCTGTTCCTCCTGCAAGTCGGACTGTGCCTGGTGGGTCGCAGCCGCAAGTGGAATTGGCTCAGCCTGATCGCGGGTGTCGCGGCAACGATCTGGACGCTTCTCTGGACCGCGACGCAGTACGCCCCCGCCGATGCAGCGCTTCTTGAGTCGTTTGTCCTGGTGAGCTTCGGCGTGGCGATCTTCAGCGGCAGGACAGCGCCTACGGCCGGCAACGAAACTCTGCCGATTGACACGACGCGCGTCTTGGCGGGAATTCTGGCGCTCGTCTCGTTGGCGACGCTGGTACATGCCGGAAGATTCAGTTCCACGGACTGGCTGTTCCTCGGTTTTCTTTCGACCGGCTCTCTGATCGTCGCGCGGCTGGATCGCCGCAGCGAGGCGTTAGCGTGGCTCGCAGCCGGTTGCGTGGCACTTCTGCTGATCGGGTGGCCGTGGCGAACGCCGGGCTGGGATGCCGGGCGCTTCGGCTGGGTTTCGCTTGGATTTGCGTTGCTATTCGGCGGCAGTGCGTACGCCGCCATGTGGGGCAGTGCCGCGCCGCAGCGCTGGAGCCTGCTCTCATTGCTCTCCACGCTGTCGGCTGTGTTGATCGCGTACGGCCGTTTGCCGGATCCACCAACGTTCGGCTGGGGTGCCTGCTGCCTGCTGGCCGCGCTGGGCTTTGCGATTGCCGCCGCGCCGCTGCTGCGGCCACGAACTCGCGCGCGAATGGGCGAGCAGACTTTGGCGATCCTGCTGATCGGCGCGACCGGCTTCATCGCGCTCGCCTCCATGATCGAGTTGGAGCGGCGCTTACTTCCAGTAGCGTTTGCGCTGGAAGCTCCAGCCTTGGTGCTGCTCTTCCTCTGGCTGCGCGTCAAAGCCCTACCGACCTTCGCCAATCTGATCTCGCTCGGCGCGCTGCTTGCGACGTCGCGAATCGTGGCGCTCGACGGCATCATCCAAGGTGGCATACTCTGGAATGACCTGCTGTTGATGCTGGGCGCTCCCGCCGCTACCAGCGCGCTTTGCGCGTACCTCCTGCGGCGCGATGACGACCAAGCTGGACGCGTCCAGCAAGTCCTGGCGACCGTCGCGACCTGTCTGCTTGTGACGCTGGAAATCAGGCATGCATTCGTCCAACCGGCGGCGCTCCTGCGCGGCGAAGCGCCTCACCTGGGCGAAGCCGCCGCCTATCTGAACGGGTGGCTCCTGCTGGCCCTGGCGCTGGAATGGCTGTCCCGGCGGGCGGCCCAGGACGTAGCGCGAGCAGCGACACATGTCCTGGTGACGCTCGCACTGGGCGTAGGTGGATTCGCAGTGCTGATCGTGCTCAATCCGCTCTGGAATTCTGATCCGGTTGGTTCGACGCCCGTGGTGAACTTCCTGCTCTGGTACTACGGCGCACCGGCGCTGCTGCTCACTTTCCTTGGAATGCGGATCAGCCATTGGTCGCGTCCGGAGTGGGTTCTTTGGGCACAGTCGGCGGCGCTGGTCCTGGTCTTCGCGCTGGTCTCACTCGAAGTTCGGCAATGGTTCCATGGGGCACTGTTGACGATTCAGGCCGACGATTGCTCGCCCAGCGAGTCATACGCCTACTCGGCCGCGTGGGTCGTTCTTGGCCTGGTTCTGCTGATCGGCGCACTCGCGAGCCACAGCCGCGCCGTGCGGGTTGCATCCCTGATCGTGATGGTGCTCGCGGTCGGGAAGGTATTTCTCGTCGACACCGCCAGCCTGCGCGATCTTTACCGCGTCTTTTCGCTGCTGGGGCTTGGCGCGAGCCTGATGGTCCTGGCGCTCATCTATCGGCGCTTCGTCTTCGTTGCCAGCGATCGCGCCGCCTCGACTGCCTAGCGGCCTCGCGCTCGCCATTCCGGGACGAACCGGATGGCACATCCTCCATATCATGTCTTCATGTCCGCCGCGCCATCGGAAAAGCCGACGCCCCGGGTCTTTCGCTCGGATTGCCCGCGCTGCCGCGGCACGGGCTGGCGTAAGCAGCGCGTGCTGCCCGTGCTCCTGTTCGTGCTCTCGATCGGCATTTTCTGGCTGGGGTTTCTCGCTTGCTGGAAGCTGCTCTCGGGCGACGTGCCCAGCGGTGACGGCCACGACGCGGCTGGCCCAGAGCCCCCGCATCCTCGCCGCGCCGCTGATGGGCGTCGCCTGCCTCGTGGGAAGCTGGCAGAGCCGCCGGCTGCGATGCAATTGCGATGAAGATGAAGACGAGCCCGAGGAAGACGGAGCGCCGGCAGCCGCCCGTGCCGATGCGAGTCGCGCGGCTGAGTAACCGGGTAGCCGGAACAGAACGGAAATTCGTCCGGCCGCAACAGAAGCGCGATTCATCTGAAAACTTTGACACGAACTGCTGGCTGCGACGTTGATTCGCGCCACGGGCTTTCTACGATGAGGGTGGCTGGAAGAGAGCCGCCGGATCCGCGGGAAGGGTTTAACCCACTTCACTGGAAGCCGATTCTGATTTGTTCGCACGTTCTTCGTGCCGCCTGTTTGCGGATCCGGGCGAATCGCATGGAGAACTCTCGTGAAAAAGAAACTACCCTCCGTCCGAATCTCGATCATCTCCGCCGGCAGGCAAAAAAAATCCTGGCTGATCTGCAATCCGGTGATCAATCCGCCGTCGAGATTTTTCGCACGCACCTGCCCGCTGCGCGCGGCATGAGCCCGGCCCAGATTCGAGCAGCCGGCTTCGCCTCGCGGACGCGCATCCGCTATCGCGCCAGTGACCGGTTTCCACGCTTGGCCCCCACTCGCGCGACATGTTGAACAATTCGCGCGCTCGGCGGCACTTGGGAATTCGTGAAGCTCGAAATAGACGGCCAATCGATGCCGCCGGCGGCGATGCAATCCTCGCCTGCTGATGGACGGCGACCGATTCCGCATGGAGTCGCCGGAAGCGACATACGAGGGCGTATTCAGCATCGATGTCGAAACGGAGCCGCATCAGATCGACATCGAGTTCGTCGAGGGCCTGAGGCGGGGAACTGGAATTACGGGATTTTCCGCCTCAGCGGCGACGAAATCGAAATTTGTTTGAACATGCACGGCCAGGCGCGCCCGGCGGAGTTTCGCACCAACCCGGGCAGCGGCAACGCGTGCGAAACACTGCGGCGCGTTTCGGGCGCACGGCCTGACGCTGTCACCGGCGGGCAGCGCACGTCGACACCGCCACCGTTTACAGCGCCCGTCACCGATGAGGACAAACGCGTTTGTCTTCCGGCCATCCGAATTGCTCAAGCGACTTGAAGGGGAATGGACGGCGGAAAAAATCGTGCTCGACGGCAAGGAATTGCCGCGCATGATGCTCAAGACCGGTCAGCGCTCTGCCAAAGACAATGAGATCAAGATTCGCTTCGGCGGGATGCTGATGATCCACGCGTTGATCCGGATCAACGAACAGACGACGCCAATGGAAATCGACTACCTCAACATCGGCGGCCAAGCGAATGGCACGATCCAGCACGGTATTTTCGAATGGCGTGGTGACGATGCGTGTTTCTGCATGGCCACTCCCGGCCAGCCACGCCCGAATGAGTTTGAATCACAGGCGGGGAGCGGACGAACGCTGAGTATCTGGCGGCCGAAGGGCCGGTAGTCCGGAAAAGAGCCGGCGTGTCCTCACGCCGGTTGCCGAGAGCACGCACGGACACCGTTGGTCAGACGCACCGCGGACAGACCGCCTGTATTGCGCTGCGATCGACGCATCGGTCCGTGGACTCGCATCCGCCTGCTACGCGTGGCTCTTCCTCGTCCTTTCGGAAGCCGCCCGTAAGGAGCGTCTGATTCGCGAGCTAGCAGCAATTTCGGAGGAGACGACTCATTCCGCCAACGTGGCGGTCGACCCAGATGCGTACCGCTCATACGCCTCCAGCAACCGCTGATGCCGCCGGTGGCGAATGTCGAAGCCCAGCGCATCCATCTCGCGCAGTGCTTCGTCCGGTGCGACGCCTTCGACGTGCACGCGATACAGCGCGCAAAACATGCCGGTCCGCTGCTGGCCAATACGGCAATGCACCAATGCGGGAAGTCGCCGCGCGTCGCGCATCAATTCGAGGAATCTTCCCACCTGATCGGCCGTCGGTGGATTGCGATGATTGCAAGGCAGCGTGACGAATTCGATGCCCGCCTTCTCACAGACTGCCCGTTCCGCGCGTTCCCATTCATCGGGGTCGGCCGAATCGCGGCTGCCGCGCAGCGCGACCACCGTTTGCAGGCCGTGCTCGGCGATCAAGCGCGTCAGTTCCTCGGGTGTCGGCTGGCCGCAGCGGTAGAGCTTGCCGGGCGTAACCGCTCCGAAATGACGCAGGCCGTCATAGGGTCGACGGAACAGCCGACGAATAAACCGTGGAACGTTCAACTGCGGCCTCGGCGGCGGCGCGACTAGCCGCGCCCCGCCGGCACGCGGCAGGCTCGCGGACCGCTCGGCCACCTTCCTGACCGATTTTATCGACGACGGTGGATTTGACCACGTAGTCGCCCGGCGCGAGGGTAGCCGGCAGCCGTACGAGCCGGGGAATGAAGCAGTCGCGGCGGCGCGTCTGGCAGCGATCCACGATTTGCGGATCTTCGAGATCGACGACCGTGTCGCCGGTCCGCGTCATGACCCGCGTGCGGAGCGAAAATTCGGCGTGGTATCGCCCATCGTCCTCGCGGCGGCTGATGAAGTTTCGCAGTTCGTTGTAGATGACGACTTCGTTGGCGCGCCCGGCGAGGAATTGCGCCGGCTCGAATTTGTCGTACTGCCCATAGCCGCGAACAGCCCGGCAGACCTGCAAATCAGAAAGTTGCAGCTCGCCGACCTCGGTCAGCGAGTCCTGAAGTTTTTCCAATTCGCCGAGCACGCGATTGGCTTCGCTCACCGGTTCGCCGCCATGGCCGGCACGGATCGCGGCCAACATGTCGAGGAAGTGCTGCGCCATCTGTTGCTGTTGATCCGTCACGAGCTGAAGCGGCGCGCGTGCCGCCGCCTCATCACCCGCCAGCAGGTGCAACACGCGCTGGTCCAGCTGCTCGCGGAAGGATTGGTTATCGCGCGATTCGCCGGCGATCGAGGCGAGCAGCGCCCGCAAGTCGCGCGGCGCGTCGCTCTGGGCCGGCTCGTTCGGAGCCGCATCACGCGCGGAGACGGGGGGCGGCGCGACTTCGGCGACGGCCCGCACGCCGTTGACGGTCGGCGGAAGTGTGGGCTTGCGCGGCGCGGCGGCCGACGTCTGACCCGCCGCTTCCAACGGCGCTACACGCGGTTTCGCGGACGTGCTGGCGGGAGCGGCTTCAAGCTCCTGCTCGCCGGCAGTGTCGTCATAGCCAAAAGGCGATGGGTCGGCCGCGAGAGATCGAGCCGACGGGCGCGGACGCTTCGCCCCCGGGGCGGTTCGCGGCCGCTCGCTCATCTGACGCGCCCAGCGCTCGATCTCATTGTCAGACGCGTCGACTTGCGCGCCGTCGCCGGCGAGTTTTGTCTTGTCGGCGCCGGCGCCTTTTACGATTGCGGAGGGTTCACTGGGCCGACTGGTCGCCGGGCGCGCCGGCTGCGGCTGCAAACCGAACGCGGCGCAGCCCGAGCCGAATAGAAGTGCAAGAAAACCGGCAGCAACGCCCGCTCCACGGGCAATCCGTACACACGCGTCCATGCGGGTGCTCCAGCGGCAAGATGGCTCGTGAAAGGCGTGTGACTCGTCTAGGCCGCCGGGGCGGAGAGGCGAAGCAGCAGCGCTTCCACGCCTGCTTCTATCGACCGCCCGCCCGTCTTGACTTGGGAATCCAGCTCAGCGACCGCTGCCAGGAGCCGTCGCACGACCCCGACCGGCAAACGGCGCAAAATCTGCTCCAGTTCGGCCTCGCGCCCCCACATCATCACGCGCGGCGCGATCGCCCGAACCCCCTGCCCTTCGGCGACCAGCTCATGGGCGGTCAGCCAGCGGCGGAGGACAAACGTGATCCCGCCCAACGCCCGGAAAGCGGCAGCCGGATCGGTCGCGAGGACGTTTTGCCAGAGCGTGAGCGCCTGCGGCAGGCGACCGAGCGCGGCCATGTCCATGACGGCGAAGACTTTCTCCTCGCGCGAAAGGCCGACCAGTTCGTCGACATCCTGCTCAGTGACGCTGGGGCGATCGAGCGCGTAAAGCGTGAGCTTTTCGACTTCGCCCGCCAAAACGCCCTGCTCGCCGCCGATCAGCTCAACCAGGCGCGGAGCGACATTCGGCGCGGCGCGCTTCCCGAGCCGCGCGAATTCCGATTGCACGAATTCCACGAGCGCGCGACCGGTGAGCTTCTTGCACTCATGAATGCGGCCCACGCTCGCCGCCGCTTTGTAGAGGCGCGTGGTTTTCATGAAGCTGCGGCAAACGAGCACGAGCGTCGCGGAGTGGTGCGGCTTCGCCAGGTAGTTTTCGAGCCGCTCACGCCAAGCGGAGATGAACTTGTCGGCCTCCTGCACGACGACGACCCGCCGATCCGCCAGGAACGGCAGCGTCGCGAGATCGTCCATGACACGCGCCAGCGTCGGCCCGCCGTCTTCCTCATTTCGCGTGCCGTCGTATTCGCACAGCGCCATCGAGCGATCGACGTCCGGCGGAAGCAGGTCGTTCAACGCGGATCGAAGAGCGC
>JBGAJB010000037.1:0-2415 GCA_044225155.1 Phycisphaerae bacterium
GGGACGTAGATCTTGGCGAGGCCGTCGACGGCCTGCTGCTCGGGGATGTTCGTGCCCTTGCGGCGCAGGGCGTCGAGCATGCCGAGGGCGACGCCGCAGTTCGTGGCCTGGTGCTCGCCGAGGAGTGGCACGTGCACGTGATCGAAGCGGCTGGTGGGCGTCATCATGCAGACGCGCGCGTGCGGGCCGGCGAGGCGCGAGACCTCGAAGCGATAGCTGAAGTCGAGCTCTTCGGTGAGGAAGCGCAGGTCGCAGCCGACGCGCTGGGCGTGTTCTTTCAGCACGCGCGTGACGCCGGGCGTCTGCGGCGCGGAAATCACCGGGACGCCGGGCTTGAAGATGCCGGCTTTTTCCTCGGCGATGGCTTCGACCGTGTGGCCGAGCTGCTGCATATGGTCAAGGCTGATGTTGACAATGCCGCAGACTTCGGGCTTGATGACGTTCGTGGAATCGAGGCGGCCGCCGAGGCCGGTCTCGATGACGGCGTAGTCGACCTTCGCATTGGCGAAGTGCAGAAACGCCATGGCGGTCATGAGCTCGAAGAAGGTCGGATTCTCTTTGCGGAGGCGATCGGCGATCGGCGCGATCTTCGCGACGAGGCGCGTGAACTCGGCCTCGGCGACCAGCTCGCCGTTGACGCGGATGCGCTCGCGGATGTCGAGCAGATGCGGCGAGGTATACAGGCCGACCTTCAGACCGATATTCTGCAACATGCCGGCGAGCATGTGGCAGGTCGAGCCTTTGCCCTTCGTGCCGGCGATGTGGAGCGATTTGAACTTTTTCTGCGGGTTGCCGAGGCCGTCGAGCAGCCGCTGCATGCGGGCGAGGTTGAAGTTGGTGTGGTTGTAGCCGACACGCAACATTCGCTCGTAGTTGGTTTTAGTGCTCAGATACGTGAGCGCTGCCTTATAGGTCCGGATACCGCCGGTGGACTGGCGGGCGCGCGGAGCGGCCGGCTTGGCCTTGGCGATTCTGGTGGCAGGTGGGCGGCCACGTTTGGCGAGGGTCTTGGCCATGGCGGCAAGATAGTATCGGGTTTTCCACAATCCGTCAACGAACTGGACGTGAATCTCGTTCACGCGGCGATCGGTGGTGCAACTGCTTGTCAGTTCTAGTCTTATAGCAGGACGGGAGCTACATTGGGAAGCGCGGAAATTGATGTTGAGGCGGGCGGAGCGCGATACAAGATATCGTGTGGGCCGGGCCTGTTGACAACCATCGGCAGCGTCTTGGGGGATATCCGGGGGCGAGTTGCCTTGGTTGCGGACCGCGCGTTAACGAGGATTCATGATCGTGCTATCCACAGCCTCGTAAAGGAATTGTCGGCGCACGTGATTGAGTTCAATTCGGGCGAAAATGCGAAGTCGATCGAGGCGTTGGCGGAGGTTTGGGCGGGGTTGGCGGTGGGAGGGGTTGGGCGCGATGGAGTGATCGTCGCGATCGGTGGCGGCGTCGCGACGGACCTGGGTGGATTCGCCGCGGCTACCTGGATGCGCGGAATTCCCTATGTGAACGTGCCGACGTCGCTGGAGGCGGCGATCGACGCAGCGGTCGGCGGGAAGACCGCGATTAACTTGCCGGCCGGGAAGAATCTGGTCGGGGCATTCCATCAGCCGCTCGCGGTCGTGATCGACACCGACCTGTTGGCTACTCTGCCACAGCGCGAGCATGTGGCGGCGCTGGCCGAGGCGGTGAAGCATGCCGTGGTGCGCGACGGTGACTTTCTGACGTGGCAGGAGGACGCCCTGCCGGCGATCCTGGAGCGGGACGCACCGACATTGGCGGCGTTCATCCTGCGGAACTGTCGAATCAAGGCGGACGTTGTGCGGCAGGACGAGCGCGAGGGCGGGCTGCGAGAGGTGCTCAATTACGGGCACACGATTGGGCACGCGATCGAGCATGTGGCCGGCTTTTCGCTGCGGCATGGCGAGTGTGTGGCCATCGGAATGGTGGCCGAGAATGTCGTCGCCGTTGAACGTGGGGTGTTCGGTCAGGCGGACAGCGAGCGCGTTCGGGCGATGTTGGAAGCCGCGGGCTTGCCGACGGGGTTGCCGCCGGGTTCGCCGCAGGATGCGATTCTGCGGGCGACTCAGCTTGATAAGAAGAATCGCGCCGGTTGTGTGCGATGTGCCCTGCCGACGCGGATCGGCGCGGCGTTGACGGTTGAGGTGACCGAGGACGAGCTGCGGCGCGCCATCGCCGCAGTTGCATAGAGACACCCCGCTCTGTCGCCCCGCCGGGGCTGGTCAAATTTCCCATCGTGCGGTAATTTGTCGACATCACGGAGGACGGCATGTCGAAGACCCCCGCACCGCGTTTGGGCCGCGGATTGGACGCTATTTTCGGAGCCAAGCCAGTAACTCCCCCCGCGCCGGCGGTAGCCGCCGTACCTCGGGCGGCGGACGGACACGGGGT
>JBGAJB010000037.1:2454-20894 GCA_044225155.1 Phycisphaerae bacterium
GTTCGGGAAATTCCGATTGATGCCGTCGTGCCCAACCCCAATCAGCCGCGGACGGAGTTTGATGCGGCCAGCCTGGAGGAGCTTGCGGCGTCGATTCGCGTGCGAGGCGTGTTGCAGCCGATCATCGTCCGGGAGCGCGGCGAGGGGCAGTTTGAGCTGGTGGCCGGCGAGCGACGCTGGCGAGCGGCGAGGCTGGCGGGCAGGACAGCCATCCCGGCGATTTGCCGATCGATGTCGGAAGCGGACTCGGTCGAGATTGCGCTGATTGAGAACATCCAACGGGCGGACCTGAACGCGGTCGAGCGAGGGCTGGCATATCAGCGATATATCGAGGCGTTCGGCGTGACGGCCGAGCAGTTGAGCGTTCGGCTGGGAGAGAGCCGGGCGAGCGTTGCGAACCATGTGCGGTTGCTGCGGCTGCCGCAAGATGTCCGGGAGATGCTGCAGCGCGGCGAGCTGAGCATGGGGCATGCGCGGGCGTTGCTTTCGGTCGAGGACGGCCAGCGATTGTTGGGGCTGGCGCGGCTGGCGGTGCGACGCGGGTTGTCGGTGCGTCAGGTTGAGGAATTGGCGAAGGCGGCCGGGGAAGCGAAAGAAGAACAGGCCCCGCAGCGGGCGGCGAGTCGCCATTTTGCCGATCTTGATCGTGAATTCTCGAAGTCGCTTGGCGTCGCGGTGCGCATTCGGCCCGGGAAGAAAAAGAACTCCGGGAAGATCGTGATCGCATTTTCGACCCTGGACGAGTTCGATCGCATTTCCAGTCGGCTGGGCATTTCTGAGACGGCCAGCCACTAGCAAAACGTGTTTCACGTGAAACAGCCGTTTCGCCGGCTCACAGCGCCGTGAAATAGCAAGAATATAGTTATTATAGGACCAAAACTGGTGGTCCTTCGAATTCTGTGGTTCCCCGTTGTATTTAGGGAGGATTGCTCGTCTCCGCTAGCATGTAGCCGGGAGGCCCGATGATGCGACCTAGTTTCGATGAATTACTCGCCTTCGCTGCGAATCAGCTGGAAGCGGACAAAGCCTTAGCGGTTCAGCGGCACTTGCAAGCGAGCAGCTCCGACGCAAATGTCGTGCGAGAGATCCAGCGCACCTTGGCCGTGATGCGGGCCGACGACACGGTTGCGGCGCCAGATTCCGTCCTGGCTCGCGCCAGGGCGCTATTTGAGAAGGCGGTGCGGGTTGAAGTGCCGTCGCTGGCGCAGACGCTGCGGCGAATCATCGCGCAGCTCACATTCGACAATCGCCGCCAGCCGGCGCTCGCGGGCTACCGGTCAGTTGCACAGGCTGTCGCCCTCTCGTTCGCGGCCGACGGCGTCGAGATCGACCTTCAAATCGAGCCTCCCAGCCAGCGCGAGAGCAATGAATGGCGCATGCTGGGCCAGGTGAGCGCTGAGCCGCGCTGCGGGACGCGAACACGGGCGCAGTCGTGCGCGAGGCAGTAAGCGAAGCGCACGGCGGTTTCCGGTTCTCCGCGCCAGCCGGCAAATATGAGATCGCGATTCGTCTCGGCGACGATGAAGTCGTGCTGCCGGGCGTCGAGTTCTAGGGGTTTTCGAAGCGCAATTGCGGCGCGCGGCGGCGCAACTGCGTCTTCCGTGCGGCGCGTGAGAGTCGAGCGGGCGATGACGGGCACCGTACAGCCAACCAGCGATCTCTTGTCGCGCCTGGGAGCGCTCGCACCGGCGGTGCGCCTCGAGGCGTTGTGCGCGACGGGCCAGACGGAACAACAGCTCGTCGAGCTCGCGGAAAGCTGCGAGCGGGTCGCGTTTGCGGATGTCAATCGGGCGCTGGACGCCAGCGCGTGGATTGTGGAACTCGCGGACGCGGCGGGGGGAGCGGCGGCCCGAGTTCGCGCGCGCCGCGCCCGGTCGCAGGCGTGTGCGTACGCAGGTCGCCTGGACGAGTCGCTGGCGGCGTGTGACGAGGCGGTTGAGATCGCGGAGCGTGCCGAATTGCCGGTGGAAGTGGCGCGGGCGCGGGCGGCGATGCTGCATCCGCTGGGGTTGCAGGCACGCTATGCGGACGCGCTGCGGGTTGGCGAATTGGCGCGTGAGGCATTCGTGGCCGCCGGCGAAGTGGCGTTGGCAGGGCGGGCCGACATCAATCTCGGGGTGATCGAACAGCGCGCGGGCAATCCGGTTTCGGCGCTGCTGCATCTGGATCGAGCGCGGCAAGACCTGGCCGGCGATCCGCTGATGCTCGGTTTCATTGAGAACAATCGCGGTGAGGCACTGCTCGGCCTGCATGATTTTGACGGCGCGACGGCTGCGTTTCGAGTGTCTCTGGAGGCGTCGCAGAAGGCGCAGGCGTCGATGGCGGCCGCGATCGCGGAAGGCAATCTCGCGGACCTCGCGGCGCGGCGCGGCGATCTTTCGGAAGCGCTGCTGCACTTTGAGCGCGCCCGGCGGCGCATGGAGGCGGACGCGGCGGAAAGTCAGTTGGCGCGGCTGCTCGCGGAACAAGCCGAAGCACTAGAATTGCTAGGAATGACAGAGGAGGCGCTGCAGAGCTACGGCGATGCGATCCCGCGTCTCGAAAAACTGGGACTCGCGTACGAGCTGGCGCGAGCGCGCGGCGGACGCGGGCGCGCCCTGGCGCGGCAACACGCGGGTCACGACGCGGAGCAGGAACTGGCGGCGGCGGCCACGGCGTTTGCGACTTTGGGTCATCAGGCGGCGACGGCGCGCGTGAACATCCTGCGTGCGCGTGTGGCGCAGCAGCGTGGGTCAAGCGCGGTCGCGGCGGAGTTGCTGGATCAGGCGGAGCCGGCGATCGGGGCGCGCTCGGCCGATCGGGTGCTGCTGCTGAAACAGCGGGCCGAACTGGAAGCCGGACGAGGTGATTTGCCGGCGGCGCTGAAAGCGGCCGAGGAAGGATTGAGCCTGACCGGCGAATTGGGCCTCTCTCCGCTGCGCGCGGAGATGCATCGCACGCGCGCAGATTTGCAACTGCGGGCGGGAAAAGTCGGAGAAGCGCTGAACGATTTCCGGGCGGCCATTGAGCGGATTGAGCGCTTGCGCGGGAGTTTGCCGGCGGATCGGTTTCGCGCGGCGTATTTCGGCGACCAGGCGAAAGTGTACGAGGAATTCGTCGCGGCGCTGCTGGAGAGTTCCAGCGATGAGGCGCTGGCCGAAGCGTTTGAAACGATCGAGCGCGCCCGCAGCCGCTCGTTGCTCGATCTGGTGCGCGGCGGAGGGCAGGGGCGCGGCGGCGCAGAGCTTGGAGATGAGCCGTTGCGCGAGCGCGCGGATCGCCTGCGTTCTCAACTCAACGCGCTTTTCAGTCAGCTCATGCGGGACGACGGCGATCGGCGCGCCGGGCCGTTGGACGCACGTTGGCGGGAGGCGGTACAGGCGCGCGAAGAAGAGCTGGTCGCGCTCGAAGCCCGATTGGATGCGACGCGACGCGGCGACGACCTGCTAGCGAATTCACAAGGCCTGCCGGCCGTTCAGCGAGTGCTCGGCGCCCGCGAAGCGCTGATCGAGTTCTTCGCGCTTGGTGACAGGCTGGCGGCATTCGTGGTGACGCGCGCTGGCGCGCGGGTCGTCCGGAATCTCGCGCCGAGCGCGGACGTGGCCGACCTGGTGGAGAGCGTGCAGTTTCAAATGGCGCGTGCGACGCGTCCCGGAGCGCTCGACGGCGCGCGGGCGGCGACATTACTGGCGGATGTCAGGAGGCAACTCGCACAATTGCATCTGGCCGTCGCGGAGCCGCTGCGGGAGCATTTGGGTGGGCGTACGCGCTGGTACATCGCGCCGCACGGACCGCTGCATGGCGCGCCACTGCACGCGCTGTGGGACGGAACGTGCTATGCATGCGAAGCGGCCGAATTCGTCTATACGCCGAGCGCGAGTTTGCTGGTTGGGCAAACCGAGTCGGAAAAAGCGAACTTGAAGGGCGGGGCAGGCGGGCTGGTCGTGGGAGTCTCGGATGAGCTGGCGCCGCAGATCGAGCGCGAAGCGCGCGAAATCGCCCAGCGGTGCCTGCCGGGAAGCATTCTGCTGCTCGGCGGCGCGGCCACCATCGGGGAGGTGCGTCGACGGGCCGGCACGGTGGATGTGTTGCATTTCGCTTGTCACGGGTGGTATTCGAGCCGTCACCCTCTGTCGAGCGGTTTGAAGCTCGCGGACGGCTGGCTGACGGTCCGCGATATTTGTGACCTACGTCTCAGGGCGCGACTCGTCACGCTTAGCGGCTGCGAGACCGGGCGGACGCAGGTCACGACCGGTAATGAGTTATTTGGATTGCTGCGCGGGTTCCTGGCGGCCGGCGCGCGTTCGATTCTCGCGAGTTTGTGGCTGGCGGGAGATCGCGTGACGGCCGAGCTGATGCCGCGCTTCTATGATCTATGGCTCGGGTCGGGTTCGGTCGGGGGGGCCGCGGCGGCGTTGCGCCAGGCCCAATTGGAGATTCTGCGGCGGCGGCCGCATCCGGCGGATTGGGCGCCATTCATCCTGGTGGGCAAGCCATGAACAAGCAGCACATATTTGTGAACGTGATCGCTTTGGGTCTGATCACTGCGATCGCGGCGGCGAATGATTGCCAGACGAACGGGCGCGCGCCGCAGCAGTTGGTCGTGCGTCTGGCGAGTTACGCCGATTTCCAGGCGTTTCTCAGCACGCTGCATCAGCAGTTTCCGGACATCACCGCGGGCGCCCAGATTCCCGGTCGGCCGATCTATCGGCTTGACGTGGGGGCCTTGCACGACGATGACGCAGTCGAAGCGTATTTGCTGCAACTGGTGAATCCGAATCCGAACGTGGCCGATCCGGCGCGTCCACTCGTCTGGGCTGAGTTCAATGAGCACAATGAAGCGTCTGAGGGGCAGACGGGCAGCATCTTTGTCAACGTCGCGCCGACGGCGTCCCAGCTTTACGCGGCGCAGTATGGCGTCTCGCGGCAGGGTTTCGCCGCGGCGCAGAACGCATCCACCGGCTTTGGCATCGTCGTGGCCGTGCTGGATACGGGCGTGGATGCGTCGCATGACGTGCTGGCGGGCCACATGGCTCCGGGCGGGTTCAATTTCGTGAACGGGACGGCGGATACCTCTGACATCGGAAATGAGCTTGACGACGACGGCGACGCCCAGATCGACGAGATGGTGGGACACGGGACTTTTGTCGCAGGGCTGATCGCGCTGACTGCGCCGGATGCGGGCATCTTGCCGATCACCGTGCTCAACAGCGACGGCGTCGGCGATGAGTTCGTGATTGCCCAGGGCATGTATTACGCGATCGACAGCGGCGCGAACGTCATCAACATGAGCCTCAGCTCGCGCACCAGGACGGACCTGATCGAGGATGCCGTCGACGAGGCCAATGCCCGGGGAATCGTAATCGTCGCGGCCGCCGGCAATGGCAACACGGATGCGTGCGAGGAATATCCGGCGATGGTGAGTGCAGTGATCGGCGTCGCCGCGGTGGATGACTTGGACGTCAAGGCGTCCTTCAGTAACTTCAACGACAAAGTCGTGATCAGCGCTTGCGGCACGAGCGTTCCGGAGAGCGGTGGTCCGGATGGGTGGGATCCGGCGCGCTCGATCTACAGCACGGTCCCCTCCGGCTATGCGACGTGGCAAGGAACGAGCATGTCGACGGCGTTTGTTTCGGGAGCGGCGGCACTGGTTCTTCAGGCGCTGGCGCCGGAGGCGCGCCCGCACTGCGCTGTGGGGGCGCAGGGTTTGGAAGACTTGTTGTGCAACACGTGCGTGAACATCGACGCGCTGAATCCCGCGTATGAACGGAAGTTGGGGAGCGGGCGGCTAAATGCCGAGGCGGCGGTGAACGCGGCGCTGGCGATCCTGCCCGGTGACTACGACTTGAATGGACGGGTTGATCTGACAGATCTGGGGCGGATTCTGTCGGCGTACGGCACGGCCGACGTGTGCACGGACTTGACGGGCGATGGCGTGGTCAACCTTTCCGATCTCGGGGCTCTGCTTTCGAATTTCGGGCAATAGCGGCGGGTCGCTATGCCGACTGCCGACAATTTTCAGTCAGCCCGCGGAGCTTGGCCCGTTCATCGATTCGGGCCGTGTTTTGGGCCTATTTCAGCAGGGCAGCATGAGACCGGCGCTCGGCGGGATGCTCCCGTCCCGTGCAGAACTCTACACGCTGGCCGTATCCGCGTGAGCCCGTGGGCCCGCCCACCGTGGCGGGGCATGAGCAGCCGACCGTCCTAATCGACATCGCTCATATCGTTGGCCGAACTCGTCCACGCTCATCCGCCTACGAGCCCAGCGGCCGCGGTCGGCGCGGCTCTTCTCCTGGCAGCGTGCCTAGATCGCGCGGCTGCAGATCGCGGCCACGAACGCCAAGCCGAGGACCGGCTGTGACCAGCTGGGCATGGCGGATCCTATCAACCGGGTTGGCCTGGCCTTCACCGCTTCTTGCGGACCTGGCAGAAGAGGCCCCAAACCAGCGCCATCCTCGGCCATCCCAATTGCGAGCACGACCAGGGTGCCAATCAGGTCCTTGCCGCTGGCGGGCTCGGCGGTGAGGTACCACTTCGTGAAGCCGAGCCATTCGATCAAGCTGCATCCGACCCGACCAGCACTGGAGCGAACAAAAGGAAATCTCGCCGCCGGTGAGCTTGCGGGCTCTTCTGAGTGAGCCCCTGAGGACACCAGCCAGCCATCCGGATGCAGGACGAGGATCGCAAGTGGGCAACGTCCACGTGGTCCCTCGCGGGCGTGGCAATAGAGAACGGCCGCGGCCTCCTGGCAACAGCATAGTCGGAGGGCAGCTGGGGTGGGCTGCGTGCTCCCAGGCCTGCGAGCATCCATGTCGGCTCGGTGGTGCATCATGGTGTCGGATGGTTGATATCGGGGTCGAAAAGAAAAATGGCCTTGCCAGCTGCTGCCAAGGCCGATCATCAGCAGGGGCGCGCTGATAACCCGCGCTGCAGTGCCCGCCAGTCCGCGCGCGCGTGATCGTGGGCATGCGCGGACACATGGTGGATGCGAGGATGAATGTCGCCGCGACTGCGTCGAGGAGTCCTGGCTCTCCCATGCGATCTCTTACAACTTGCCTGCGCAACTGCTTGCTACGCGGCTGGTCGTGCTGCTGCAGTCGGCAGATGCCCAGTGGCAGACATTTCGATCCGTTGTCCGGTTATCCGATCGGCAACGCGCTGGGAACGCGCGGCCCGGAGTTTCAATTCGGATCCGCGAGCCCAACGAACAGCTTTTCGGACCTGCATGCGGATATCTGGCTGGGGCTTCTCGGTGCGATCGAGCTGGGTTGACCTCAATCCGCCTGGCGCCAGCGCGTCGGGTGTGCTCGATAGTGACGGCCTGCAACATGTCGGCGTCGCTACATTTGGAGCAGTGCAGAAGGCCGGGTTCTGGTCAGGTACTTCGAATTCATTCACGAGCCTTCATCCTGCGAGCGGTTACGTCTGTCGCCGCGGGTAGCGGCTGGCGGTATGCCAGGTGGCGGCAAGGCCACGACCACCGCCAGACCGTTGAGCGTTCTCTACGGAGTGGCCTATTGCAGTGGTCTCGCTTCATCCGGAGTGTGCTCAGCTCCCGGGAATCGGATCAGCGATTTGATGCTGACTAGCGGAACATTCGGAACGACGTCGATTTTATCAATGCATTTTCGTTAGGCAATCACGCCAGCGTCTGGCACGGCACGGCTGCGAGCTGGACGTCACTGAGTTCCGGAAGTTTTACGGATGTCATTGGCAACGCGATCTCGTCCGACGGCACGCAGTTTGGGGATACACTGGGCGTCAGTCCCAGCGTCACGCAGTCTGGTCAATGGCGGCGGATGCCGAGGCGATCGATCTCCATCCCGTCCCGACTATTTCCACTCGGCGGTGGAGGATCTCGATCAGGGCTATCAGGTGGGCGCACGCCAAGTCGCCGGGGTCGGATTTCGCGCGGCGCTCTGGAATGGCTCGAAGGAATCGTTCGTCGATCTACACGCTTTTCTCCCGAATGGTTTTGTGAATTCCGACGCCTACGGTGTCTGGGTGGAAGACGGGCGCGTTTGGGTAGCGGGCGACGCGTACGACTCGGCGAACCTGACCTGGGAGTCGGTCATCTGGGAAGTTCCGGAACCGACGAGTGCCGCAGGTTGGGTATTCGGCGTGGCCTGGCTCACGGCGCGGCGCAAGCGGTAGCTTGTCGCTCGCGCAGCCGGTGGAAGGTGTTAGGTTGTGTGCGGGGCAAACTCATTCGCTGGGCTTATGAACGAGTTGCAGCTTGCGGCGGCCGAGCATTTCATTGCCGGACCAGAGTTCGAAGGCATATTGGCCGGCGGTCGGAAACTGAATGTTCTGCAGCGTGAAAATCAGATCGACGGTGGCGAGCGGTGAGCCGGCCTCGATTTCGCCGCTTGTGCTCAGCATCACTTCGTTGTCGGCGTCGCGCACCAGCCGCAATTCGAGATTCGTCTTGCCGTGAATCGACGTGACCGCGGCCATCACACAGAGCGGCGGCACGCGCACGGGGACGGCGCTCACGATGATGGTGTTGAAAAGCCCGATGGCGCTTTTCTTGTTGGAAAGCCGGTCGTCGAGAATCTGATCACAGATGATCAGGGAGACGATGGAGGGCGGCGAGCGCAGCGGACTTTCGGCCATTCAGCAACTCCTGCACCGGGGATGATATCATCGGCGGACGGACGGGATTGCGACAGCGCGGATGATCGAAATCCGTCCACTCCGAAGCGAGATCGCACGGCAGTCCATCCCTGGAGTGCGGCGATCATCGGGTGGGTTCGACGGGCAGGTTGTGCAGGCAGGAACAGGAGGTGGCGTTCGTGGACGGCGCTCCCTCGCGGCGGCTGTTGATATCCGCCAGCGCAGGCGCGCAGCGACAGCAGAGAACAGCGACGCGCTGGGTTGCGGGTTTTCCCGGAAATTCAACGCCGGTGGTGGAAGAGCCGGTGCTGCTGCAAGTGCTTGTCTATTACGAGAAGGACGCGGACACCCCGGATTGGCCGAAGATCGACGGCGACGATCACCGGCACGGGCGGCGGGCGCGGCGCGTGCTGGCCGCTGTCGGCGATCTTGAGGTGCAACATATCACGTGGCGTTCAGCATGAGCTGGTGCCGCACAAGGCGGGCGCGCTGGAGATTCCACCGATCGCAGTGAAGGTGGACGGCGCGACGCGATATACAGCCGCGCGTTCGCGTGCAGAGCGGATGATGGTCCGGCGGCAAGCGCGGAGATTCGCGTCGACGCGCCGAAGGTGTTCGTCGGACAGCGCGTGACGGCGACGCTGCTGGTGCGCGTGCTGCCGCCGGTGATCGACGGGCGCACGCTCGATGGGCAGTTTGTCTACAACCTGCTCGATCCGCGGCGCAATGGATTCGGCCAGTTCCCGGCGGCGACCAGCGTGAAAGAACAGCAGATTCGCGAGGACGACGGCACGTCGCACCGCTATTACGTTTATGAATCCACGCTCGAATTCACGGCGGATCGCGCGGGGCCGCTGGATTTCGAGAATCTGACGATCGCGATGCGCTATCCGAAGCGTCTGCGGCAGGACATCTTCGGCACCGTGGACATCAGCGACGGGCGCGTCGTGCGCGCGCGGCCCGAGTATTCGGGTCCGGAAGTGCGCACGCTGCCGGTGGAAGGCCGGCCGCCGATGTTCAATGGGGCCGTGGGGCGCTTCAAGATTGCGGCGTGGGCGAAGCCAACCAAGGTGCGCGTCGGCGACCCGATTGAATACACCATGGAACTGACGGGTGATGGGGCGCTGGACACGCTGCCCGGGCCGCAGCTTGATCTTCAGCCGGCGCTGCAGCGCGACTTTCGCGTGCCGGGTGAAGCGCTGGCGGGGCGCATCGTGCAGAACGGCAAGTGGTTTACGCAGACGATTCGCGCGAAGCGCGCGGACGTGCAAGCGATTCCGCCGGTGGAATACGCGTTCTTCGATCCGATCGCAGAGAAGTACCAGATCATTCGGGGTGACACGATTCCGCTCACGGTGACGGGCGGCGATCTTGGTTCGGTTGAGGTCGAGGGCCTGGCCGGCGCGCAGACGCCGGAGCCGACTTCGGCGCCGGTGGCGCTTGATGGGCTCCGCGGGAATGAGACGCGCGAGAGCCTGCTGTTGAGCGATGCGCCGCGCGTGTCGACAA
Organism: Phycisphaerae bacterium; assembly: GCA_044225155.1. GTDB lineage: Bacteria > Planctomycetota > Phycisphaerae > UBA1845 > Fen-1342 > CAYMBL01. Next base: position 12,559 of record JBGAJB010000037.1, read on the forward strand.
CGGCCGTGTGGATGGCGGGTCTAGCGCCGCCGCTGGTCTTCAGCGCGATCGCGCTGGCGCGCATCGCGCGCGAGCGAGCCGGGCGGGATGTCGGGCGGGCGCGGCGCTCGCGGGCGCTGGCGACGGCGGAGCAGCGGCTGCGCGCCGCGGAGAGCCTTTCGGGCGGCGCGCGCACGTCGGCCGTCGAGGCGGCGGTCGCGGCGTACCTCGCCGATCGGTTGAATGTGCCGCCGGCGCGATTCACGGGACGGGCGGCGCTGGAGCTTTTGCGGCAACGGGCGATCGAGCCCGATCTGGAGCAGCGGCTGGCGCAGGTCATCGGTCGTTGTGAGCACGCGGCGTATGGCGGTGGCGACGACGGCGATGCGCGGCTGGCGGTGGAAGCACGCGATTGTCTGCGGCTGCTGGAGCGTCGGACTTTATGAGCACGCGCGGCATGATCTTGGCGCTTGGAGTGCTTTTTTCGAGCGCGGCCGCGCGCGCGGAGGACGCGAGCCACCTGGTGCAGCATGCGCTGTCCGCGTTTGATGATGCCGTGAGTGCGGCGGCAGCGCGTGATTCGGAACGGGCGGCGCGGCTCTATCGCGAGGCGGCGGACGGGTTCGAGAGCGTGATTGCTTCAGGGGTGCGCAATGCCGGTCTCGAATACAACCTCGGCAACACGTATTTTCGGCTCGGTGATTTGGGGCGTGCCATCGTGCATTTCCGGCGCGCGGCGGCGCTTGCACCGCGCGACGCGCAGATCGCGGCGAATCTGAGCTATGCGCGCGAACGCGTAGTGCCGCATCTCTCGGCCACCGGCGAGCAGCGACTGCTAACGCGGCTCGCGTTCTGGCGTGCGCTGCTTTCGAAGCCGCAGCAATTCTGGACAGCGGCGGGGCTGAGCGTGGCCGGCTGGGGATTGTTGACGCTGTGGCTTTGGCGTCGTCGGCAGCCGCTTGCGGCGGCAGTGTGATCTGTGCGTGCGCGGAGCGGGCGTTCTCCGCGGCGGCGCTGTGGGAGCTTCAGGATGAGGCGACAGCGCCGCCGGTGGTTGTCGGCGAGCACACGCTTCAGCTTGGTCGCGGCGAGGGCAGCGGGCCGGCGCTGGATCGGCCGCTAGGCCCGGGCGTGGAGCTGCGCGTCGTCACCGAGCGCGGCGGGTGGTACGAGGTCCGACTGCCGGACGGTCACGGCGGCTGGCTGCCGGCGAACGTGGTCGAGCGCATCTGACTTGTGGGTGTCGGGGCTGGGAACAGCCCGGCTCTGTTCGTCGGCGAGCGCTGCGTCAGTTTCCTGTGCATCATCTGCTTGTGCGGATTTCTGAGTTGCGAGCGATTTGGCCTCGGATTGTGGGCCATGCGCGCCACGGCCTGATCGTCGGTCAGCGTGATCGAGGCGAGCTGGCCCGCATAGGTAGCCGGGAAATTCTGCATGTCTTTCACGCCGATTTCTTCGGGCCACTCGCCGCGCGGCCAATAGGCGGTTCCGAAGACCCAATCCCAGATGGACAGGATTGAGCCGGAGTTGGCGCGCTGGCCGCGGGCTTCGACCGAGTGATGCCACCAGTGCAGTTCGGCGGAATTGAAGAGGTAATTCAGCGGGCCGATGTAGGTCCGCAGATTCGCGTGGTGCCAGAAGCCCTTGAGGATGTCGAGGCTCGAGTAGAGCAGCACGACTTCGCGGTCGATGCCGGCCAAATGGAACGGCAGGATGATTACGCCGTACTTGATGACGCCCTCGAGCACGTGCACGCGGAACGTCGCGAGCGCGTCCATGTGGATCACGGTGTGATGCACGCGATGAATGCGCCAGAGCAGATTCGATTCGTGATACCAGCGATGCAGCCAGTAGCGGCCGAAGTCATTGACGACGAAAAATAGCGCGAACTGCGTCCAGAGCGACCAGCCCTGGAAAGTCGTCCAAAGCTGCGGGAAGGCCATGACGCAGGCGTAGGAAGCAATCTTTGTCAGCCCGCTGAGGAGCGGGCCATCGACGATGGTGGCGGTGATGTCGGCGAGGTAGCCGCGGCGGGTCGGGCCGGTGGTGTAGGTCTTGTGAATCGGGGCGAGGCGTTCGAGCAGATGAAAGAGAATGAGGCCGACGAAGTAGACGCCGATCAGGATCGCCAAGTGCGATTGGGCGAACCAGCCCCAGAACCCGCCGGGTACGACCGCGATCACCGCTGCGCTTCCTCCATCATCAGCCCGCCGGCGTCGAGGTCGCTTTTTGCGAGCCCGGCGGCGCTGGCGGTCGCGACCGATCCCACGACCGCGCCGACCCAGGGTTGATCGTATCGCGCCGCGGCCGGCCGCAGCTTGGAAAGGATGCAATTTCGCTTACCCGCCGGCGAAAGCGGCAAGTGCTCGACGGCGCGCACGCGAATGCGACACGTGGGGCCGAAACGCTGGCGGACGAGATTCAGGCCCAGCTCCAGGTCGGCGGATTCGAAGTGCGCCTCGGGGACATATTCGTAGACCAGCGTTTCCAGCGACTCCTGCGTGAGGCGCCAGTCCTTGACCGGATTGCGGCCGCAGGCGTCGAACAGGTGAAAGAAAAAGTGCGGCGAGACGAGATCGCCGCGCGGCGTCGGCAGAAAGTCGTTGATGCGTCCCTGCACGGGCTCCATGAGCGGCAGGCGGCAGCGGCAGTCGCAGCGGCGGGTCGAAATCGCGGCGACGTCGAGCAGCCGATAGCGGATGAAGGGCATGTAGTAGCTGTAGAGCGCCGTGCAGATCACTTGTCCCGGCGCGCCGTCCGGCACGGGTTGTGCGGCCTCATCCACGATCTCGAGCGCGACGCGGTCGTGATCGATGTGAAAGTTGCCCTTTCCGCATTGCGTTGCAACGCCGCCGAGTTCGATCGCACCGTAGAGATCGCGCGGTGCGACGCCATAGGCTTCGAACATCGTCTGGCGCATCTGCGGCATGAGCGTCGCGCCGGTGGGCACGACGAAGCGCAGCTTCAGCGGCTCGCCGCGGCGAAGCAGCTCGCGCGCGAGGAGATAGATGCCGCCGGTCTGCCCGATCAGGCCGAGCGGGCGAACGCGCAGCATCGTTTCCACCTGTTCGTCGAGCGTGGAGGACGCCGGTAGAAAGTGCGTGCGGCAGAATTTCTGGACGAACCAGCCGCGGCGCGTGCTGAGCCAGGCGCTGGCGAGCGTGACAAACGGCGTCCATGGCCGTGCGCCGGCGAAGAAGAGCTGACGCAGGAAAGCGCGGCGCGTGACCCGCATCTCGAGATGGTGCCGCTGCACGTGGATTGAGCGGCCGGACGTGCCGCTGGTGGACATCGTTTCGATCACGCCGTTTTGCGGACGCGGAGCGAAGGCGTCCGGCCCGGCGTCGACGATCATGTTCTTGTCGATCGGCGGGATGGCGGGCAGATCCACGCGGCCGCGAAAGTCGCGCGGATGAAAGCCGGCGGCGCGCCAGTGCTCGCGATAGAACGGGACGTTTTCGTAGGCGTGATTCACGATGCGGCAGAGCTGGCGCTCGGCCTTCGCGGCGACGACGGCGGGGTCCCGGTAGTAATTCCAGAAGATCTCAAGCAACCGGGGGAATTGCGGGCCGTCGGGCGTCATTTCGCTGCCTCGCGCTGCGTCAATTCTGCAACGGCGCTGCGCTCGCGGCCGGCGGCACGTAGGCATTCACGCCGATTCCCGGGCGGAGCAGATGGGGCAGCATGTCGCAGACAGCCGCCCAGTAATTCGGGAAAATCGGCCCGGCGTGCGCCTCCTCTTCGAACGCGTGATACGCCTTGCGCAGATTGCCGTGCGGCATCTGCGGATATTTGTGATGCAGGCCATGCTGCGAGATATGGAAGCTGGTCCAGCCGGCGAACGAGGCCAGCGGACCGTCGGCGACCACCGTGCGCGCCCCGGACATCGCATTTCCGGCGGGCAGGCCCAGATGCTCGGTGAACTTGCGGCCGGTCTGGAACAGGCCGGTGAGCCACGCGGGCAGGAGGTACGCCAGCAGGAACTCGCGCCACCAGCCGAACCAGGCGACCAGCGCGATGAGTCCGATCCAGAAGACCGCCATGAGGGCATATTCGAACGCGATGCGTCGCCGGAGGGCGGGATCTTTCAGCGGCGTGCCCTTGGCGTAGAAAATTCGGCCATAAATGTAGGGACCGGCCCAAAGGCCGAGCACCATGTCGAAGATGGCGAAAAAGCGGCGAAACGTGAGCGACTTCGAGGGGTCGGTGTAGGGCCAGAGCTCCCAGTCTTCCGGGGAGTTCATCCGGTTATGATGACGGATGTGCACCTGGCGATAAGCGGTAAACGGCACCAGTAATAGCGTGCCGACGATCGTGCCATTCATCACGTTGTGCCAGCACGGCTGTAGAGCGTCAGGTGGGCATCTTCGTGAAAGATGAGCGTCCAGCAGTTTTGAAAATAGGCGAGCCAGAGCGCGACGAGCGCGATCCAAGCTGGATGGCTCGTGGGCCACCCGGTCGAAAGGCTGGCGACTCCCACCCCGACCGCCGCGAGGTTAAAGAGCAGCGCGGGCACGTTCGTGCCGCCTTCGCGATGCAGTTCTTTCAGCGAAATCTCGGCCATGCTCTTCAGCTTCCCCACCGCCGGTTGATTTCATCGGCTCGATGGCGGTTTGGGCTTGCGGGCCCTCCGGCATCGTGAAGCGCGGCACAGCGAAGGGACGCGCCGAACGCCTCTCATACCTAATCATGAGGACAAGCTTGAGCGTGTCAAGGTTAGATGCGCGTTTCCGGCGCAAATGAGACGGTTCTCACTTCGCGCTCATGTGCGCCTTATTTCCCATTCCGCCGACGGGGCTTGGGCAGGCCGAGCTTCACGGCGAGCGCCTTGGCGACGTTGTGCGGCACGAGCCGCTTCACGCGCTCGGGGTCGCCGCCGCCGAGCTCGTAAATCTGCTTGACGTAGGTGCTCGACGTCATGACGTGCTGATCGCTGGTGGGCATGAAAATCGTCTCGACCGCGCCAATCGCGAAATTCACGGCCGCCTGCTGCAATTCATCGCTGAGATCGCTCGCATCGCGAATGCCGCGCACGATGACGCGGCCGCCGCATTTCCGGACGAAATCGATGGTCAATCCGTCGTAGGCCTCGCCGCGCACGTTGGTCAGATCGGCGATGTGCGGCCGAATCAGGTCGAGCCGCTCGTCCTGCGTAAAGAGCTCGTCCTTGCCCGGGTTGTGGCCGACGCCGACGACGAGTTCGTTGAACAGTTCAGCGGCGCGGCGGATGAGATTCAGGTGCCCGTGCGTGATCGGGTCGAAGGAGCCGGGATAGATCGCGACGATACGCGTGTGGGGCATGGGCGCTCCGCTCTGCGGAAAAAAATCAGGGCTCGCGGCGACGACCGGCAAAGCGAGCTTCGCAGCTCGGGGCCTCCTTCACGCCGAGAAACGTGTCCCAGGCGCTGTGATCGGCGATGTCGACGCCCTCTTCGCGGGCGCGGCGCTGCAGATACTGCTGCAGCGTGAGGAGCATGTCGTCCTCGTCAAACTCCTCAAACGCGCCCGGCCCGCCGGCGTGAAGCTGGCGGAAGAGCGCGAGATAGAGCTTTTTGAGCTGACTGAGGCTGACGGTCAGGTCGATGCGGTCGGAATCCAGGTGCTTGAGAAGCATGCGAAACTCGCTGCGGCGCGGCGTGCGCCAGGATGAGTTTAGGAATCTGCGGGGGGAATGTCACGGCTAACGCGCGAAAATGAGCGGCAGGGCACGGCTCTGATTCGGGTGCCATGCCGACGACTCGTTCGCGCTGGCAAGCCCCCGATCGCTCGATTCCCGACATCGTGCCGCCGCTCAGCCCATCAAATATGCAAGGATGACGCGATTCGATCTGCGGTCCCAATATGCGTAGATGAATACGCCGCGTCGCATCCAGGTGGCGGTGCTGTTCATCGGCGACTTGTACACCTGCCAGGGGCCGCCCGACTCGACGCTCGCCCAGTCGGGATGTGGAAAGTACAACGCGTCGTAATGTCCCGACTCCTCCGCCGATTCGTCGCGAACCAGCTCGCATCCAGCCAATAGTTCCTCGATCCGGGCCTCCGGCCCGGTGAATGCGAGGTACAGCCCGTAATCGCCGCCGCCGCCGTGGTAATAGCAGTCGGCGTGTTCGATCTTGATGTCCGCGGGCGGCGGCTTCCCGAAGGCGATTTTGAACGCGCGGGTATTCGTGAGACGAAACGGATAGCAAAGAGCGAAGGCGGCGCCGATCACGACCGCGAGCGCGAGCTGAGCCTTGCCGGACAACATTCTGCGTCGCGTGGCCAGTTCGATCAGCGCGCGAGACGGGAAGTAGCCGTTCTCTCGCGCACATCCTGCAAAATTTTTGTTCATGAACTTGCAATTCTTGGGGGGGGGGGGGGTAGAGTGCTGCTGCGTGGCTCAGCGTCAGCACCAAATCTTGGAGAAATCGATGTTTCAGTCGATGCTACTGTTCGCGGCCTCCATTCGTTTCTGCGGCATGCCGGTTGATCTCGCTGCTTCAGAATCACAGACGGATAATGCGGGAAGTACGCTGGGATACCTGGGCTGCGGAAAGGTGACGACTTTTGTCGCTTGCGATGGTTGCATGAACCAAGGATCTTCTATCAATTGTGAGTGCTTCGAAGGGACGTGTCGGCAGGATAACAACGAATGTACACAGTACAATTCGGCATACGTGATTTGCCACAATCCGCCTCAGCTGCTCGGTAAGCTGATCGTTTCCGCGGAGAGGTGCTGTCAACGGCGCCTCGGGTGCTTGAACAGCATGGGGCAAGAGGCTGGGCCCTGCACCATGACGTGTACGAGCACCGAATCGTGGGTCGAGTTCGGCGCGTCGCGCACGGTGTATTTCGTGACGAGTGTTTGTGAATGCCCACCGGCCCCGTGATTCATCATGCATCGCCTGATACTGCTTGTTTGGTTCATCGCCGCCGGAGAGCAGTCGGCGCGCACGGATATTCCGCCCGGGCTGCAACGCATGATCAAATCGCGGCTGGCAATCACGCACGCGGACGTCGAATGGACGCGCGCTGACAGCCTTGATGCCAATTCCGGGGGACAACCGATCCGCTTTCGCAGCATGATCGCCGGTGAGGACCGAGCGCTGATCAACTACGGTACGCCGGACGGCATCGCCGCCTGGACGGAGCGCGGCGAGCCCGTGCTAGATTCGCGCGAATCCTATCTTCAGCACGGCTCAGAACTGTGGGATCTTCGTAACGATCTGGTCTGGGCCACGCTAGAAACCGAAGCCCAACGTGATGACTACCATCATTCTGACGTGCGCCAGGTGGGCTTATTTCCAATTCCGATTACGCTCGGTGAACCCGAAACCAACCTGAGCCAATTACTCGCCCATGCAGGCCTTTCGCGCTTCTCTGAGACCCGGCTGGCAGACGGCCTAGTGGCAATCGATGCGGAGTCCACCGAAGAACCCGAGCGAATACGCTGGATCATCGACCCCAAGCTAGATTGGCACCCCCTCCGAGTTCAACTTTTTCACGAAGATCGATTGGTGATAGAATGTCAGACTGAATACGAGCGCGTCGACAGTCGCTGGTTCCCGAAAACTGCGCGATATTTTGACAGTGCCCAGAATCTCGCGACCGAGATGGATATCGAACGTGCGGCCCTCAACCGCGACGACCTTCCTAGGGAACTCACTCCGGAAGCGATCGGCATGGGAACTGGATTCACGATCAATGTAACCCACCGTGGAGTGCCAGAGGCAGACTCGCGCACGTATGTCGAAGGCATGGGGCCGCTGTTTGACGAGGAGTTTGCGAGGCTCTACGTCGCCAAGCAAATCACAGTGGATCCGCGCCTCGCCGAACGCGATCGGATCATTCGGGAGCGTGAGGCCGCTCGAAACGCCGGGGCCCATGAGGCTGCTTCACGTGCGGATAAACCGGGGAGCGCGAGCAGGCCGAGCGTTATTCCGAATGCCGTCGATGATGAATGGGAAAAATACACGCATGAGTTCATCCGACGATTCAAACTCGACCCGGAGCAATCCCAGCGTGCGTTGGCAATTCTGCACGATTGCCAGGAGCGGCGAAGTGCTTACGTGAAGTCCCGCGAGGACCGAATTCGGGCCATTCAGGAGCGGCTTCTCAAGAGCCTCCCGGGTGAACGTAAGGATCTTCCGCGCGAACTGGAGTCGCTGCTCACCCCAATCAAACGCATCTTCGACGAGCAGCTCAAGCCGCGGCTGGAAAACCTGCCGACACGGGCCCAGCGCGCGACCGCACAGTCGCAACCGTCGCCGTAATCACTGCCTTGAATTTCAAGGCCGACGGCTCGGTGCATGCCCTCTCATGCAACGTCGCGCCCCTGTTCACCCACTTGGCCCGCGTGCGAACGAGGTTCCATTGCG
>JBGAJB010000038.1:0-20124 GCA_044225155.1 Phycisphaerae bacterium
CGTGCGGCGCGCCGCTTCGAGCAGACCCACGATGCCGCCGAGCACGGCGTCGTAGCCAGCCGAGCGCGACGGCCGGACGATGGCCGTGGTCTGTTTTCGCCGTGCGGCCATTAGCGGCTCTCCGCGAGCACATGCTTGATCTCGTGCATGATCTCGATGATCCGCTGCTCCTTGGTCAGGATGTCGTCGACGAGCTGCTCGGGCGGCAGGTGCGCCAAATCCTCGGCGGCGCTGGGGTTCTTGATGTCGAGGTTGCAGCCCTTTGCAAGAACATCGGCAGCCCGGACCTTCCACGCGCGTTCGTTCTCGACACGCTTTTTCGCCTGCCACCACGCAACGCAGTCGGCGAATTCCTCGTACTGAAGCGGTTGCGTCTTCGTGTAGTTCTTGCGACCCTCGGGGAGGGGCTGTTCGTAGAACCATACGTCCTTCGTGGCGCCGGAGCGGTCGAAGAACAACAGGTTCGTCGGGATGTTCGTGTACGGCGCGAAAACGCCGTTGGGGAGGCGCACGATCGTGTGGAGGTTGAAGTCCTTCAGCAACTCCTCCTTGATGCGGGCGCAGACGCCGTCGCCGAAGAGCGTGCCATTCGGCACGACGACAGCGGCGCGGCCGCCGCGTTCGGAGCCGTGGCCGGGGCGTTTGAGCTTGCGCATGATGAGTTGCAGGAAGAGCATCGCCGTTTCGGAGGTCTGCTTGTCCTCCGGGAAGTTCGATAGGATGCCGCGTTCCTCTTCGCCGCCGAACGGCGGGTTGGTGAGGATGATGTCCACGCGGTCCTTGTCGCCGATCTGCATCACAGGCGTTGCGAGACTGTTGCCGGTGTCGATCCGCGGGAAATCGAGGCCGTGAAGCAGCAGGTTCATCTGGGCGAGCAGGTACGGCAGCGGCTTGGCCTCGGCGCCGATGATGCTCTGTTCCTGAAGTTGCTTGCGGTCCTGGACCGTCTTGCACTGCTTTTCGAGGTGGCGAAAAGTCTCAACCAGAAATCCGCCCGTGCCGCAGGCGGGGTCGAGCGTCGCTTCGCCGAGCCGCGGGTTGGTCACTTCGACCATGAGGCGAACGACCGGGCGCGGCGTGTAGAACTCCCCCGAGTCGCCGGCCGCGTCACGCATTTCCTTCAGCATCGACTCGTACAGGTGGCCGAGCGTGTGAATCTCGTCGCTGCTGGAGAAGTGGATCGCGTTGATCTTGTTGATTACGTCACGCAGCAGGTAGCCGTTGATCATGCGATTGACCGTGCCGCGGAAGACGGACGCGATTACGTCGCGGCGGTCGCCGCCGTTCGCGCCCTGGAGCGAACGCAGATACGCGAATAGGCCGCGTCCACGCTTGCCATCGGGCCGCATGGCCTCGTCCTGGTTGATGAATGCGATCAGCTCGTCGCCGGTGATGCCGTCGTCTTTGGCGGCCCAATCGCGCCAGCGATACGGCGGGTGAGTCGATAGCCGGGCGAAAAGCGGCTTGCCTGCCAGCGTTGCCTCCTGCGCGCGAACGTGTTCCGCGTCGTCGAGGAATTTGAGGAACATGATCCAGGTCAGCATCGGCAAGCGGTCGAGGTCGCCGTTGAGCCCCTTGTCCTTCCGCATGATGTCGCGGGCGGATCAGACGAGACTGCCGAGCTGCTGGGCGGTTGATTGCATTTGTGGATGTGTACGCTGGCGCCGCATTCCGATCACACCTTCGATGGCGGTTCTAGATCGTCTGGAGCGTCTTCCCGAGCCGGTAACTTCCAAGCATCCGCGAGTTTGCGAAAGGAATATTCGTAGATCCGCTCGGCCGCATCCCAGTCCCGATAGATACGCGCGCTCACGCGATTGATCGGACCAGGTGGAGAAGTTCGGACCAATTGAGTACCCGCCTCACGGAGCAGGTCGTAAAATCGCTGCTTTTCAGGCGTGTTGTCGGGGAGATCGGAAGGATTCACGTACCCTAGCGCCAGCGCCTTTGCCCGGTTGCGAATTGTCTGCAACGTACGCTTACTCAGCGATATCGTCTCATCTCCCTTTTTCAAATCGGTCTTTAGTTCCTTCTCGTTGCGGAGGGATGCGAAGACGAATTCAGCGAAACTCTCCAATTCGTCCGTAAACCGCGATTCCGAGATTACGACCAGGTCCATTCCGATCGATCGTCAAGATTCGGATCGCCATCCTCGTGCTTGCCGGGATTGGTGCTGAACCCGAATCGAGCACTGCCCATAATGGCGATGTTCTGCGGCGGAACACTGAAAAGCGCCCAACCGCTTCGCGAAATGCAAGGTACTTCGTGAGGCTGATCTTGAACACGAAACGGTGTCCCGTGCAGAGATATCGTTTCGCCAGCACGCCGTACGAAACGTATTGCAGGAGCGTCTTGAACTCTTCGACGGTGGGCTGATCTTTATGAGCAATTCGAAGGACTGCTCTGCGGGGTTTTTGCCGGGCTATCTGCTGCGTCCTCTTCGAACCTCTAAGTGGCGTAGAGCATTTGTTCAGGCTTTCTTCAAGACGGCTTCCCGAAGCCGGTCCGCACCGCCGAAGTGGGCAGCAATCTCGACGACGTTGCCGTGGTGCGAGATCGGCGGAACCTTCAATACATCCGGAAGCAGAAACTGGCCACTGTTTCGGCGCACTTTTCGAGCAACTCGTTCAGAATCGATCTCGCCTCCGGGCCATGTTGGTCAAAGAAGTCCCGCTTTTCGCGCCGCAGGCGATCTGCCCGCTCACGCCGCGTGCGAAGTGGAGCGTTATACGCGACACGGGTACAGCAGGTCGAAGGGGTCGGCGTCGGGCTGGGTGGTCGCCGCGAGTTCGTCGAAGTCGATGTTGATCGGCGAGTTTCGCGATGATTTCGCCCGGTGCGCTCGGGATTCGCCCATCCGGCGCGAAGCTCCGCGGCGGTCGGATAGAGCGTCCGAACGCGGTCGGCGGCGTAATCGGTGTAGCGGACAACGCGAAGCTGTCGGCCCTGGTCGTCCATCTCGTAAACGAGATGGGCGGCGATTTCGACATGGCCGTGGTCCACGTAGAACTTGCGGCGCTCGTTTGGGGGAACCGGGTCGATGATGGTGGGGCCGGTATCGGTGATGACCATGTCGCCGTCGTCGTCGAGGACTTCTTCCGGGTCGATTATCACTTCATTCGTCACTTGCCCGTTTTCGTCGATTGCTGCTGGGTAACTAACGCCGGCTCGCCGTCGAATTCGGCGTCGGCGAAATGTCGCGTGGCGGAACCGGTGTAATCGAGAATGCTGAAGAAGTACTTGCCGTAGTCGTCGCGGACGCGCGTTCCGCGGCCGATGATTTGCTTGAACTCGGTCATGGAGCCGACGACACGTGCGATCGCGATGTTCTTGCACGTCGGGGCATCAATGCCGGTCGTGAGAAGCTGCGACGTCGTAAGGATGACGGGCGAGGTCGTCTCAAGTTCCTGGAAGCGGCCTGGCGTGGCCGCGCCCGATTACCCTCCTCGGACGTGACGCGGCAGACGTAATCCGGTAAAGCCGCTGCACGAGATCCGAGTTCAGATTTGTCAGCGCAAGGCGACGCATTTCGTCGGCGTGCCTGGTCCACGCAGAACACCATCGTTTTCGCGAAGCGGTCCGTGCGCTTCAGGAAGTCGGTCAGGTGACGCGCGATGGCTTCGGTTCGTGCGCGGAGCGCGACAACACGCTCGAAATCCTTCGTGTGGTACTCGTCGTCTGGAATCTCACGGCCAAAGCGGTCGAGTTCGCCCTGGTTCGGCCGCCATCCGGCCGCATCGAACGTCGTGATGACTCGTGATGCACGCGGTACGGTGCGAGAAAGCCGTCGTCGATGCCCTGGCGCAAGCTGTACGTGTAGAGCGGGTTGCCGAAATAGCGGTACGTGTCGCGGTTGTCGTCGCGGAGTGGCGTAGCCGTCATGCCGATCTGGAACGCGGGGGCGAAGTAATCGAGAATTTCACGCCAATTGCTGTCGTCGCTTGCGCTGCCCCGGTGACACTCGTCCACGATGATCAGGTCGAAGAAATCGGGGCAACCTCGCGGAAGAGGCCGGACGGGCGCTCGTCTGTTGCGATGGCCTGATAGATCGCGAAGTACATTTCGCGGCTCTTCACGACCTCGCCGTGCTCGATCTTGTGGAGTGCATCGGCAAACGGTGTGAACGTTTTGTCCTTCGGGTCGTCGATCAGGATGTTGCGATCGGCGAGGTAGAGGATCTTCGGTTTGCGATGCTCGCCGGTGCGGTTCCAGCGCGACGACCAGAGCTTCCAGCAGATCTGAAATGCCACGACCGTCTTGCCAGTGCCGGTCGCCATTGTGAGCAAGTTGCGTGAACGGTCCTGAAGAACGGCTTGAACCGCTCGATTGATCGCGATCTCCTGATAGTAGCGCGGCGTTTTGCCAACATGCAAGAAGCTTACGCGGTTAGAGCAGTTTTCGCCGATCTCAGGTAGTCGTTCTCGCGCTGGCATCAGCCGCGTCTACAGCTCATGCGGCGGCGGCGTCAAGCTCTTCGCGTTCCGTTCCGGTGAGGTAGTCGAATTCGATGATGCCGTGGCCGTTTGTCGCGTACGCGAATTTCAACCCGAGAATCTCGGCGTATTCCTTGGCCTGCTGGAGGCCCGCGCCGGGTGTCCGATACTCAGCTTTCGCTTCGACCACGGCAATCGCAAAGTCCCGCGTGTAGCGGAGCAGGTAATCGGCGCGCTTTTGCGGACCGCGACGGACTCGGCCGCCGGCGACGAGAATCCGCCCGTCAGTGAACGTACGCTGCTCGGTGAAGGAAGCGGACTGCCGTCCCAACCGGCTTCGATGAGCTTGGGGAGCACGTACTGACGGCAGGTGTCCGCCTCGTTACTCAAGCCATTCCCTCGTCGAACTCAATACTGGGGGCAAGGGTCTCCGACCTGTCGCCCCGCGAAAGCTGCAAATCACCGCCGATTTCAACCGGTTGCATATGAGACGCCGCTCAACCACCTCATCATAACCCTCAGTAGGCATCGAGCGTATTCAGTTCCGACGGGGACAACCGCCTGAATCCGAACCTGTTGTTGGAGGTCTGTGGCACATCGCCGCATCTTCGACCGCTGTTCGAGCCGACAAAACGTCGGTAGCGGGCGGCCAACTGTTTCTCGACTTCGCGCCGCGGTGCGGCCATCCGCCGAATGAGATGAACGACGGGGCGCCGCTATTCAGCTTCGCAGAACAGATCGCGGAGATTCTCAGCATCGAGTCCAACACCGCAATCACGTCCGCGCGTGTTGAAGATATGTCCCGCAACATTCTCGGGGGCTCTGCCGGTCACGCACGGGATGCGTGCGACGCTGCCGAAGCCGGGATGAACATTCACCTCGGCCGTTCCGGAATCGACTTGACCAATTCACTCGCTGCAATTGAACAGCTCTTAGCTCTACAGAATCGTTTGCCGCGGCAGACGCGCCGCGACGCAACACAGGTGGAGCTTCAGCAATTCAGTACACCGCCGTCGGAAGCGTTGCTCGTCGTGACGGCAGCGGCGCTGAGACGCGGAATGGTCGTGCTCGAACCGAGCGCCGGTACGGGCAACATCGCTGTCCTGGCACGGCTCGCCGGCGCCGACATTGACACGAATGAAATTGACGAGCGACGCCGAAGCCTGCTGTCGTTTCAAGGTTTTTCGCCGACCGCGTACGACGCGGAGCGGCTCGACAACCTGCTTCCGCTCGACAAACGCTACGACGCGGTCGTGATGAATCCGCCGTTTTCCGCAACCGGCGGACGGGGTGCGGGGACACAGCACCGAATTCGGCGCACGTCACGTCGAGCAGGCGCGCTGCTGCGTTTGAAGCCCGGCGGGCGGCTGGTGGCCATCGTCGGATGCGGCATGGCCTTGGACCGTCCGAAGTTTCGGGCGTGGTGGGCCGACATCGAAGGGCGCTTCCGCGTCCGAGCGAATATCGGCATGGACGGCAGCGTCTACGCGAGGTTCGGCACGTCGTTCGACCATCAAATCATCGTCATCGACAACGACGGAGTGACGGCCGACGAATCCGAGATCATCACCGGCGGCAAGCTCTCGCTTCACGACGCGTACGACCGTCTCAAAGAATTATCAGAGGAGGACGTATATGGGCGAATTCGCAAACACGATCAGGCGGCAAGCGGCGGAAATCATGCGGAGCCAGTTTCACCGGGAAATCAATCCCCGAATGGACCCGCTGCTCGAATTTATCGCGGCGCTATTGGAGGACGGAGCTGGGGGCATTCGCACAACATCCGAAGCGCCGGTGACAACGGATCAATGGCTGATGTGGAACCGGCTGGTGACGGAGCGCGAGAGCCTGCTGGTACGGAGCATGACGCGGGCGCTGGAACGCGAACGGCTGATGCTTCCAACGGGAATGGACACGATGCGCGCTTGGGCGGCTCGTCTGCTCCTGATCACCCTCGACTGCCTGGGGATGGCGTAGGTCAGATCGACGACAAAGTTGTGCCGGCGGCGATGCGGGTTCAGGAAGGAACCGTTTTCGCCGAGTATCGCTTACAGAAAGCGCTCATGCGGGGAACGAAGCCGCACCCGGCCAATGTCGTCGAATCGACCGCGATGGCGTCGGTCGAACCGCCGGATGTGACCTATCTACACCATCTGCCGGCCGAAGTGATCAGCGAAGGCCGCATCTCGGGCTTGCAAGTCGAGGACGTCGTGTACGCCGGGCAGGCGACCGAGTTCCTGCTACCTGACGGTTCACGCAAGGGCCATTGGAACGGCGATGGCACGGGCATCGGCAAAGGCCGAGAGATTTACGCCTTCATGTACGAGCAACTTCAACAAGGACGGCTCAAGCACGTCCACATTTCCGCCTCGCATCAGTTGTGCGCCGACGCCGAGCGCGATCGTGACGCGGTCGGCGTGCCGCTCCCCATCGTCCACCAAGCCAAGTTCAAGCCGACCGACCTAATCCCGGCTGATTCAGGCATCTTCTTCACGACGTATACGATGCTCAGTGCGGACTTCGGCGGCGAGCGTCCGCGCTTCAAGCAATTGATCGACTGGCTCGGACCGGATTTCGATGGCGTGAAGCGGCGCGCCTGCGATTCAT
The DNA here is from genome assembly GCA_044225155.1 of Phycisphaerae bacterium. Lineage (GTDB taxonomy): Bacteria > Planctomycetota > Phycisphaerae > UBA1845 > Fen-1342 > CAYMBL01. Next base: position 7,041 of record JBGAJB010000038.1, read on the forward strand.
CGCTGCCGCAGAGCACGCTGGGCGGGTTGGTCGGCGCAATCCGCCCGGCCTTTTCGCGAGCATTGTGCGTCGCGGGCTGTGGGCGTTCATTTCGGCGGCGGATGAGGATGCTGCTCGCAAGCGGTTGGTCCGGTCGGCTCCGATTGGAACATCGGCAAATCCGTTCCCGAGTCCGAGCCGCGTGACGCGAACAGCGGGTCCGAACTCGGTGGGGAGCCTTGTCCGTCAGCTCCTGGCTCAACTGCATGCGGGCGGCGCTGCATTGGCGAATCCTGCGAGTTAAGGAGTTGGCCCCGCGATTGCACTTGCATGGCCACGAAATCAGAAGCGCTTCCCGAAGGGCTTCCCAACCGCTGCGCCCGGGACGCCCGATGCGGACCATTCGGCTGAACGAGGCGCCCCGTTTCAGCCGAGATCGTAAAACGATTGCAGGCCTTTCAGAATTTCGTCGAGTGTCGCAGCGCGAACGCCAAGTGCCTTGAGATCGACACCCTCGGTGACCATGCCCGCGATGAAGGCGCGCAGGTCGGTCTTTACTATCTCGGGGGCCGCGGGATCGACCTCCGGGTCGAAGATCTGGTACAGCCTGAAAACGTCGTTCTTGTGTTTCTTGATGGACTTGCTGTCGACCGGCTCCCCGCTTTCTTTTCGCCGGGTAAGGTCAAGCCAAGCGCGGGCCTTCAATGGAATCAGGTGCTCGGCTCCCACCAGGGGCAGTCCATCCCGTTCCGTCCGCCCGGAACGAATGAATGCGTAGTACTCTTCGTCCATCAAGATGGCGGAGAGACTCGAAACTTCGTCTTCCATGGGCAGCGGCGTCAGGTGGCTGCCTGGAGCGACTTGCAGCGCGTCCGGAACGCGCGAAAACAGCTCCAGCATGAAGGGATAGTCGGCGTTCGTTGGTTTCTGGAAGCGGTAGAACTGCTTCTGGCCGGTCGATTTTTCGTGAACCTGATAGCCTCCGGCGCGCACGAATTCCCAGAACGCCTTCACGAACGGCGCATCCAGCACTTCCACGCAGAGGACAATGTCGAGGTCCTTCGTAACGCGAAATTCCACGCCGGCCTCGCTCATGAGCAGGTCGCACGCGGCCCCACCGATAAGCAGGTAGCGGTCCGCGTAGTCGCGGAAGTGCGTGCGGAAGGCGTCCAGGCCCGTTACCACGGCAGTGCTTTCATCAGCTCTTCGAGGGCGGATTCGACACGCTCGTCGGGGCTGTCTTTCAGTGATAGATACAGCGACAACGGATCGACCCGGTCGCCGTCGGCGAGTAGCCCCGGGCGATAGTTCCAGAGCTCGATCTCCTGCGCGTCCGCGTCGGCCTCGGGAATCTCGACGACTTTGTGGTGCTGTCGCAACAACTTCCAGTCTTCCCGGCTCAAGGCGTGGATCGCGTGCGCCGGCGGGGCCAACATGCTGTACTGCGCCAGCGCCGACAACCCCGCGCGCAGCGCAGGCGAAGCCAGCTTGAGGTGCTGGATGAACAGCCGCTTCATGACGGGAGTTCGGAGGAAGGGCTCCGCGTTCGCCCAGAGCTGACGCCGGTCTTGACCGAATCGAAGGCAACGCTCACGGCCGCGCAGGGCGATTTCGCCGAGCTTGGCAGCTTCCAACTCATCGAAGGCGCGGGTCATGGTCATCGCGGAGTATCCTAAGCGACCGGCCAATTCCGCCGGAATCAGCACATCGCTCGCGTCGCGCAGCAGCGCGTGGATCACCAGCGCTTGCGTGGCGGGGCTGAAGGTCAGCCGCTCGGTGCGAAGCCGCTTGAAGTGTTCGCGCAAGTCGAGCCCCAGCATCGGCAGGTACATTTGATTGCCGGGCACGATGAAGGGCACTCTCTGTTCGATCAGGCGTTTGCGGTTGTAGGCCGTGACCTGCGGTCGCACGTAAATGACGGCGGCGTCCCACTTCTTTTGGATCAAGTCAATGTGCTTGCGCACGGTCGCTGGCGACCGTGCGGCTTTGTGGCCATCGAGCATTAGAAGGCAGGGGCTTCCCAGCAGCCGGATCTCGGCGAAGCGATAGAGCTCGTTCAAGAACTGCGGCAAGCGCTGGCTGCCGCGCCATGTGGCGCCAGCGACCTGCTCCCCGAGGGTCTCCCGGATGTAGCGCTCAACCTGGCGAACTTGGGCGTCCACGCTGCGCTCCATATCATTACAACCGCACGATAACATAAGCGTTGTTACAGTGCATTTCAAGTGTTATCGTCGCAACGTCCGCATGAGTTGAGCTTGTGCCGGCTGCTCGGGCACAATCGCAAGATCATATGTAACAGGTGGTTATGATCGGCCCGCCAACTGATGCCCAATTCCTTGCCGCGGTCGGAAGCCGGCTGTCAACCGACATCGACTGCGACAGGACTCTCATGGTTTGCTCAGAGAGACAGCTTCCGCAGCCTCAACGCGTTTCCAATCACCGAAACCGAGCTGAGACTCATCGCCGCGGCTGCGATCATCGGGCTGAGCAGGACGCCAAAGACCGGGTAAAAGATACCTGCGGCTATCGGAATGCCCAACGCGTTGTAGATGAAAGCGAACCAAAGGTTTTGGCGGATGTTCCGCATCGTGGCCCGGCTGAGGACACGGGCGCGAGCGATGCCGCGCAAATCGCCCTTCACGAGCGTTACAGCGGCGCTCTGCATTGCCACATCTGTGCCGGACCCCATCGCAATTCCGACTTGGGCCTGCGCAAGCGCCGGTGCATCATTCACGCCGTCACCCGCCATGGCGACGATACGTCCCTCGCCCTGCAGGCGCTTGACGACTTGATTCTTCTGGTCCGGCAGTACTTCGGCTTCGACTCGGTCGAGCCCGAGTTTCCGCGCGACCGCGAGCGCGGTTGTGCGGCTGTCGCCGGTGAGCATGATCAGGCGCACTCCATCCTCCGTCAGCAGACGGATCGCTTCGACGGTTGAATCCTTGATAGGGTCCGCTACACCCAGCAGCCCGGCGGGCTGTCCGTCGACAGACACGAACATCACCGTCTGGCCGTCGGTACGCAGTCGTTCGGCTTGCTCGATTAGGCTGCCAAATACGACCTTCCGTTCTTCGAGCAACGTGCGATTGCCCAGCGCGACGGCGTGGCCGTCCACTGTGCCCGCGATTCCGCGGCCCGTGAGCGACTCGAAGTTCTCGGTAGCGGCCAGTTCGACCTTGCGTTCCGCTGCGCCGGCGATGATGGCAGCAGCCAGGGGATGCTCGCTGCCGCGTTCGAGGCTTGCGGCTAGACGCAGGAGCGATGCTTCGTCTTGCCCCGGCAGCGCGACGACCGAGACGAGGCGCGGCTTACCCTCGGTGAGCGTTCCGGTCTTATCGACGACCAGTGTGTCCACCTTCTCCATCGTCTCCAACGCCTCGGCGTTCTTGATCAACACGCCGGCATTGGCCCCCCGGCCGACTCCCACCATGATCGACATCGGCGTCGCCAATCCGAGCGCGCACGGGCAGGCGATGATCAGCACCGCGACCGCGTTCACGACGGCATACGCGAGCGACGGCTGGGGGCCGAAGATCGCCCAGACGATGAACGTGAGGACCGCGATCACCACGACAGCGGGAACGAACCAGCCCGCAACGGTGTCGGCCAGGCGCTGGATCGGCGCGCGGCTGCGCTGCGCTTCGCCGACCATCCGCACGATTTGCGCCAGCAGCGTATCGCGCCCGATCTTCTCGGCTTGCATGACAAAGCTGCCCGTGCCGTTCACCGTGCCGGCGACCACGGGGTTGCCGACTCGCTTTGTCACCGGCATCGATTCGCCGGTCATCATCGACTCATCCACTGCGCTTGTTCCGTCGAGCAACTTCCCGTCCACAGGTACGTTTTCACCCGGACGCACGCGCAGCCGCTGGCCGACCTGGACCTGCTCCAGCGGGATGTCTTCTTCGCGTCCATCGTCGAGTATCCGGCGCGCCGTCTTCGGGGCCAGCCTCAGAAGCGCGCGGATCGCCCCGCTGGTCTGGCTGTGAGCACGGAGTTCCAGCACCTGCCCCAGCAGGACGAGCGCAGTAATGACCGCGGCGGCTTCGAAGTACAGCCCCACCTTGCCGCTCGCGTCGCGGAACGAGGTCGGGAAGATGCCGGGGACGATCGTGGCGACGACGCTGTACAGGTATGCCACGCTCACGCCCATCGCGATAAGCGTGAACATGTTGAGGCTGCGGTTGACGAGCGACTGCCATCCGCGAACGAGCAGCGGCCAGCCCGCCCACACGACTACCGGCGTTGACAGGACCAATTCCACCCATGCCAGGAACCCGGGTGACGCCAGGTGCCCGAGCGGATTCCCGGGAATCATGTGGCCCATCGCCAGAAGCATGACTGGAATGGCGAGCGCGATGGACACCCAAAGTCGCCGGGTCATGTCAATCAAGTCCGGATTCGGCGCCTCCTCCGCGGTAACGGTACGCGGCTCCAATGCCATGCCGCAGATCGGGCAGTTTCCCGGCGCGTCGCGGGCAGTCTGCGGGTGCATCGGGCAGACGTACTGCGTCGACGTTGCCGGGAGCCCAACTTCGACGGGTTCGAGTGCCATTCCGCATTTCGGGCACACACCGGGACCGACTTGCCGGATTTCGGGGTGCATCGGACAGGTGTAGTTGGCCTGCGGCACCTGGGACGGATGTCGGGCCGCGGCAATCGCAATCGTTCCATGTAACGAGTTTGGAGGCATGGCAGCGTGCTTATCATCGCCGACGAACGCGGCGGGGTCGCTACGAAACTTGTCGAGACAGCCTTTGCTGCAAAAGTAGTACTTCGGTCCGTCGTATTCGTAAGATCCACTCGCCGTTTCAGGATTGACTGTCATGCCGCATACCGGGTCGGTCGCCACAGTACACCTCTCGTTCAGCCCCTATCCGGCATCATGACACAGTACCCTTGCTGCCCCTCGAACGCACCATGTTCAGGTCGAGAGCGGCCTTGCACCTCGTTCACGCCAGGTTTTCTTGCGGCCTGGGCAATGCCGAGCGCGGACTTGTACGCCGGGTTCCTTTTCAATTTGTCCGGATATTGGGTGCACACGGGCCAGTGGTCGGCTTTCGCGAGGTACTGCCAGTCGATGCATCTGGACGACAGAATGAGCCGGACGAAGGAGTTTCGCAACGACGACATGGCGATAGTGCTGTGGCGCAATTCCCGTGGAACCGAAGGTCGGCCCGTCGCCGGCGCGCCTGTGCTAGCCCGCCGCTCGTCGATCTCGATCTCCAGGACGTTGCTGGGCCGGGCGGCCATCGCGACGATCTGCCGAACGCTACGGCTATTCAGTTTGCCCCTTGCGAGCGAAGGAATACGCACCGCAGCCGGAAGGCCGCCGGGAATCGTTCTAACGGGGTTGGCCCATCATGCCCATTCGATAGCCCACCCCGCCAAGCAGGTCATCGCCATTGGTGACATGTCGCCCCATGCCGCCTGATTCCATGTGGTCCTGCATCGCGCTCGTGGACATGATGAGTTCTTGTGTATCGCCGTCCTGGTCGACATCGTTCATATCGGGCGACAAGGAGCAGCGGAATTGCCCTCCGCACGAATAGTCAGAGTTCAAGAAACCGGGCACGCAAAACCGGTTGTCAAAGTCCGCCCCGTCGGCGGCACTTCCAGCCGCGGCGCCAACGTCGGTAAGGCTGCCCATGCCGACGATCTCGGCACACGGCATTTCTATGGTGACCGTCTGGCCGGCCGGAACGACGATGTCGCGCGTCTGCGTATCGAGCCCATCCGCGCTGCGCATGAACGCGAAATGAAACGTGCAGGGCTGATTGGAATCGTTCGTGAACGTGACCGAAATGGTCCCGTTGGCATCGGCGAGGTCCGCGGAATTGTGGAACCCCATGTGGTCGTCCATGTGGTCGAAGTAGCCGTTCATCATCGGCCCGCCGAACCCGGTCGTCCCGCCGATCTCTCGGGCGACCAGCTCGGCCTTGGCGGCCACGTCGGCGGTAAGTCCGGTCGGAGTTTCGTCCAGCCCCGCAAGGCCGGTAGGCGTACAACCCATCAGCATTCCGCCGCAGCCGCCAAGCATCGCGGCGGCGCCGGCCATCGTGATGGAGATCATCGGTGCCATCCAATTGAACACGGTCAGCTCCTTTCAGTGAGCGCCGAGACAAGGCAGGGAACGCCCAGCACGTTGTGTGCCGAAGCATGGAATTCGGCGCGGTGCTTTCTCGTTGGATGGGCTAGCCCGCGGGTTTCTTCCAGGGGAAGTCAGAAATTCCGGTGAACGCTGCCTCAACACCGCGGCTACGGGTGCTCGTCGTGATCCGGGGTATTTCGCCCGCTCGCGGAATGCGGAGCAACGGCGTTCAAAATGGGAGGCAGCGTGGTTCGCTCATCGAGGCGGCTGAGCACGCAATGGCATGTGGTCGCGTCGGTTACATGGATCAGGCGCCACTCGCCTACGTCGACCCGATGGCCCCGGTGTTCGCCGACTACGCACGGATGGTCGCGGTGCGTTCCGTAATCTTCGGGATGAATCGCGCGGTGAAAAATCGTGCCCACGAATTCACCGTCGCGACGGTAGATTGCGGCGGCCGCGGGCGCGTCGCCAATCTGAAGCGCAAACGCTTCCTCGAGATCGAACCCGCCGGGCAGCTTCGGTGGAATTGCGAAATCGAGCTGGCGTGCGTGCTGCCGAGCCTCGTCGGCGGACACGCGGCGGCCTCGATACTGGCTCACGAACTGTCGGAAGGCCGCTTCGGCATCCACAGAGAGGCCGTCGAGCAGAGTCGAGAAATTCACCGTGGCGGCTTCGGCCCTCGATCCGAGGCCGTAGTTCAGTACGAGATAACCGGCCCCGACTGCCAGCACCAGGCACGCCGCTGCCGCGATGATCGATCTCAAGCGAATGAATCGGGCAATGCGTCGACGCGTGGGGGTGGCGCCAAGCCGCTCCTCGATGCGGCCCCAGAGCGTCGGCGGAACGCAAACTGCACTTCCGGCATTGATCTGGTCCCCGAGCTCCTGAAGACGGCCGACCTCGCAACGGCAGTCCTGGCACGTGCAGACATGCGCTTCGATGGCCGCGTGCGTCTCCGGCGAGACTTCGCCATCGACATACGGGCCGAGCATTTCGCGCATTTCGTCGCAGCACATGACTACGCGGTTCCTCGATGCGTGCGTACTTCGACGGGCGGGCTGCTCCGGTCGGCGCCCTCCATCCCGTGTTGGATTCGATGCCCGCCCGGCTGGCTTTCTTCCCGAGACGGCGCGAAATCACCGAGCAATTCCCGCATCTTTTCTCGGGCGCGGTTCAGCCGGGACGCGACCGTACCCATGGCGATGTCGGCCACTTCAGCAATGGCCCGATAGTCGAGTCCCTCCTGATAGCGAAGCAGCAGGATCGCGCGGTCGATCGGGTCCAGGGCTGCCATCGCGGCCTCCAGATCGAGACGCGCCGCGGCCTCGTGCCCGTTGTTGCGCGGGTCCGGGCGAACCGCGGCAATCTCCGGGTCGAGTGTGGCGGGTCGCTTGCGGCGCAGCCACTGGAGCGCTTCGTTGACCGCGATTCGGTACAGCCACGTATTCACTGCCGAGCGCTCGTCGAACGTCGCAATCGCCGAAAACGCCTTGAGATACGTCTCCTGGGTGAGGTCCTCGGCCGTTTCCGGCGAACGGGTCATGCGCACCAGCAGCCGGAACACGCGCTGACTGGTCTGCTCGTAGAGCCTGCGCTGAGCATCAGGGTCGCTGCGCTTGCAGCGAACAACGATGTCGTGTTCGGTGATCGTTGGGGCTGTTTCCCGGCGGTTCACTCCATGAATGTATCCGCGATGCCGGTGCCATCCAACTCGCCGACTGGAATCGACGGCCTTCTCGGGCGCGGTTTTCCCGCAATCTCGACCGCCGCCGGGAAGAAAACAGGGCACCTGCTCATCGAATGTGGCAACCGGCGTGGGTTGCATCGTCACAACGACGGGCGGCGCCGGTAACGGACCCTGTTTGGAGAAGAGACCATGCGAACGAGCGTTTGCGCAACCGTTGCTGCAACGGTTATGTCGCTGTTCCCCGCCGGCGCGGCCTGGGCGCAGTGCGGCGGCCACGGCGCGCCGGAGAGCAAGAAGCCAGCAGAACAGAAGGCGTCAGAAACGCAGAAGCAGTTGCCGCGCTGCCCGGTCATGGGCGAGACGATCGATTTCAGCGTCAAGGCGATGACGGATGATGGTCCGGTCTACTTCTGCTGCGACATGTGCATCCCGAAGTTCAAGAAGGACCCGGCCAAGTACGCCGAGAAACTCGCTACGCAGCGGACGGCGCTGGAGAAGCTGGAGCGTGTTCAGGTGAGCTGTCCGGTGGACGGCAAGAGCGTGGATGGGAAGCTGACGGCAGAGGTGGGTGGTCACAACATTTCTTTCTGCTCCAAGGAGTGCCAGGCGAAGTACGCCGAGCATCCGGGCGCGTTCAAGGCCAGGCTTGCCGACAGCTACACGTATCAGACGCGCTGCCCAATCAGCGGCGAGCAGGTTCAGCCGAATGTGTTCACCGATCTGAGCACGGGCCAGCGCATCTACTTCTGCTGCGCGAGTTGCAGTGACAAGCTGCTGAAGGACCCTGCCAAGTACGCACCGAAGCTGGAGGAGCAGGGCGTCAAGATCGACCCGAAGAAGATCTCCGCCGCCAACCCGAAGGCAAAGAAGGACGATAACGACGGGCACAAGCACCCGTAGCCGGCCGCGGAAGAAATCAACGAGCAAACGAGGATTGCTGCATCATGGAGACGTCCGTCCAACTCAGCGGAATGCACTGTCAGTCGTGCGTGGGAAAAATAACTGCGGCGCTGAAGCGCCTCGCAGGCGTCGAATCGGTCGACGTGTCGCTTCATCCGCCTGTCGCGCGTCTACAGTCGAACTCGCCCGTCTCGCGAACAGAAATCGAGTCGGCCGTGCGGAGCGCCGGTGAATACCAAGTTGTCGCCGTCCCCGAAACGCCGCCCGCGTACACGGCGCCACCGCCCGACGAATCGGAACGCGGCTCGTTCTACCCGCTGGCGCTCATCGTCGCCTACATCGCCGGTACGGTCGCGGTCGTCGCGTGGAGCAGCGGGTCGTTCACGTTGCACACGCTGATGAATGGGTTCATGGGCGGATTCTTCCTCGTGTTCTCATTCTTCAAGCTGTTCGACGTGCGCGGCTTCGCCGTGTCGTACCGCACGTACGACCTGGTGGCCGGGGCGTGGCCGACCTGGGGCTACATCTACCCCTTCGTTGAGTAGCGGCTGGGCCTCGCGTATGTTACGGCATGCTCTGCCCTGGCTCACGAATTCCGTCACGCTCATTTTGATGCTGGTGATGCGTTCGGCGTCCTGAACGCGCTGCTCAACAAGCGCCGGATTCGCTGCGCATGTCTCGGGACCGTGCTGAAACTGCCGTTGACGCAGGTCACCCTGGCGGAGGATGTCGTGATGGCCGTGATGGCGGCTGTCATGCTTCTGCTGCCCCATGCAAGGCTCAGGCAGGACGACGAACGTGAGGCAAACGGCAATGGTTCATCGTCGCACCGAGCCGATTCTTACGAGCGTGTTGACTCTGCCGCTCTGCTCCTGCACCGCGATTGAGCATGGTCGCGAGCTGCAGCAACAGCGCAGCGGATGGACGACGCGACAGGGCGTCGTCCGTCCTGGGCCGTAGATACACCGTTGGGTCAACTGAACGTCCTGCCCGGCGGCGAGTTGACTGAGGACGTCGCGATCGACCTTGCCCTGACGAACAACCGCACGCTTCGCGCCGACCTTGAAGTAATCGGTCAGGCGAAGGCGGAGCTCGTGCAGGCCGGCCTGCTCTCGAATCCCATGCTCACCGTCATGCTTCGATTCCCGGAAGCCGGCGGTCGCGCGAGCCTCGACTTCGGCCTCGTCAAGGACTTCGCCGACTTGTGGCTCATTCCATCGCGCAAGCGTGCCGCGCAGTCGACGCTTCAGCAGAAGCTGCTCTCGTTTACCGACGGCGCCGTCGATCTCATTCGCGATGTGCGGACCGCGTACGCGATGCTCCAATATTTGGACAGCGCCATCGAGTTCCAGCTCGAAAATCTCGACATCCTGCGACAGGCAATTGACGTGGCCCAGGCACGGCTGCGCTCCGGCAGCACCGGACAACTCGACGTCAACCTGCTGGAGGCGCGGCGGTTGCAAGTCGAGCTTGAATTGCTCCGCATGCGCAACGAACGGCGCACGACGCAACTGAGTCTGCTCCGGCTGATGGGCGTGTCGAAGAGTTCCGTCGATTGGCGGCCGGCTGCATCTTCCAAAGACCGGGGGGAATCGACCGCCGAAGAGTTCGCCCTGGTCGATTGGGGGCTGGAGCGGCGGCTCGATATCCAAGCCGCGGGCTGGGAGGTGGACGCGGCTCTCGCCGAGTTCCAACAGATTGCGTCTGATCCAGAGCTTTGGCGTCGGCGTCTCCGGCGAACGGTTTGAACGGAGAGGAATCCCGGGGCGCAACATCATCGCCGACACGGCGCGTGCCTCCATCGCGAACGGTCAGCTGACCGCTCCAGAGATCGAGCCGCGCAGCGCGCGCCGCGCAGCGCGGCGGCAGGAAATCGACTTCGTGCTGGGACCGGCGCTCGAAGTCCCCCTGCCGATTTTCGACCAGAATCAGGCCCAGATCGCCAAGGCGCAGTATCGCGCGCGAGAGCTGCACGAACGGTATTGCGAGCTGGAACAGAAAACCACGGAGGGAATCCGCACGGCGCTTGTCACGCGCCAGATCGCGGCGCAGCGAAGAATGATCGTGCAGCAATCTCTGCTGCCGATCCAACAATCCAACCTGCAGGTCGCCGAGACCGCGTATCAGTCCGGCAAGGAGACCATTCTCACCGTTCTGCTCGCGCAACAGGATCTCATTCAAACCCGCCTTGAACTCGCGGCTGCGATCCGCGACGAGGCGGTCAGCACTGCGAGTCTGGAGCGAGAGCTGGGTGGTCGCCTGCCGCGTGCTGAGGAACTGATCGCGACCTCGCAACCCGCGACGGATCCGTCCGTGGATGTGAATTCGAGCAACGCGACGAGGAGGGAGCCATGAATCGGCGAGGCTGGTGCGTGCTGCTTGTGGGCGCTCTTGGGATGATGGTCGGCGGGTGCGACTCCACGCAATCGGCCACGGGCGTGGCCGAGCAGCTACAAGCGTTTGTGGGCGACTTTCTGCGCAACGCTCTGGCAGCGTACGTGATTTGAGGCGTAATCTGTTGGCGGAAGAATCGGCGGCGACCGTGCATCCAACCCGGTGAGAATTTGGGTGGCTCGACGAATGTGAGGTGTCCCATGAGCGAACACGAAGAGCTGGAACAGCAAATCCAGGCGCGCCTGAACCGAGCCACGGCCCGTGCATGCGAGCACCAGTCCCATGTGCAGCAACGGATGGCGGAGGTGGATCGCAAGAGTGCGCGTTTCAACGAAATCGCGCGGCCGCTGGTCGAGCGACAGCTTCGACCGCGCCTGACGAAGGCGGCTTCCTATTTTGACAACGCCGAAGTCGCTCCGTTCGACGAGCGCTCCTGGAACCACTGCACCGCCGCCTTCAAGCACACCGAGCGTTTCCCGGCATCGACTCGACTTGATCTGTTCGTCATCCCCGACGACCACATGGACAATTTGGTTGTGGCGTACGACTTGTCGATTATCCCAATCTTCTTTCAGTTCGAGGGGCACGACACACTCGCGATTCCGATTGACCAGGTTGATGAGTCGTCCGTGGCGTGTTGGGTCGATCGGAAGTTGATTGAGTTCGTTGAGACATATTTGCGACTGGAGCAGGCCGACGAGTATCAGCGTGAGAATTACGTGACGGACCCCGTGTGCGGCATGCGGATCAATCGGAACAGCGCAGCCAGCCAGGTCCAGCTGAGCGGCACCACCTATTACTTCTGCATCGACGAGTGTCGCCGACGGTTCGAGGAATCGCCCGCGAAGTATGTATCAACCAAGTGACCCGCGGCCGAGGTGTCAATTATGAGTTCAACTCCCGCACCGGCGCATCCCACATTCCTGGGCCGTGTCTGGGCGTTCATCCGCATCCTGAATGTCCGTCTGCGGTTCATTTTTCTGATGGTCATCGTCGGCGTCGTCTCTGCTAACTGGGAAAACCTGATGAACCGCTACGACCGTTGGCGGCGTCCGGCACAGGCCGCGGATATGGTCAGCAGCGAAGCGATTGAGTACTACTGTCCGATGCACCCCAACATCATCCGCAGCGAACCGGGCAACTGTCCGATCTGTGGGATGCCCCTCTCAAAGCGCGCCAAGTCCGGACATTCGGAAATGCCGCCGGATGCGCTGGCACGCATTCAACTCAGCCCCTACAAGGTGCAGATGGGCCGCATCGGGACGGCGCCGGTTGAGTATCGATTGCTGGCGCGCGAGATCCGAACAGTCGGCATTGTTGAATACGACGAGACCCGCCGTGCGTTCATCCCCGCTCGCATCAAAGGGCGCATCGACAAGCTCAGCGTCAACTTCGTTGGTCAGCAGGTAGAACGAGGCGCGCCGCTGGCTTCCATCTACAGCCCGGACCTCCTCATCGCACAGGAGGAGCTGATTTCCGCCACTCAGCGCGTCCGCGAGTCGCCGTCTGCCGCACCTGTCGTTCGTCAGGGCGCTGAGAATCTGCTCGAAGCGACGAAGCGCAAACTACTGCTGTGGGGCGTCACACAAGAGCAGATTCAGGCAATCATTGAGCGCGGCAGTGCCGAGACGTATCTGACGATCTACTCGCCGATCGCGGGCATCGTGACTGAAAAAAAGGTCCTCGAAGGGCATTACGTGAGCGAGGGTGACGATTTGTACACCATCGCCGACCTGCGAACCGTATGGCTACAAGCGAAGGTCTTTGAGAACGACCTGTCGGGTGTGACGATCGGCACGGCGGTTGAAGTAACGAGCGTGGCCTTTCCGGACGAGGTCTTCGCCGGCCGCATTACCTTTGTCGCCTTCACGGTCGATCCCGGAACGCGCACGGTTTCGGCCCGCGTGGAGATCGACAATCCGGATCTGCGGCTGAAGCCCGGGATGTACGTGCGTGCCGCGGTCCGATTGCCGGCCGGCCGTGTGGAATATGTCGATGCATCGTCGCAACCGGCCACCCGCGACGCATTC
>JBGAJB010000402.1:0-3325 GCA_044225155.1 Phycisphaerae bacterium
GCAGCAGTTCGAGCAATCGTTCGCGCATTATGCTGCGGGCGCGCGCATTCGCCGTACCGGGCTGGACTACAAGGCGGATGAAACCACCCAGGCGGCGCGCGATCACACGGCTCTCTTCACGCGCGCATTTTTTGACTCCCGCAAAGGGCAGGGCGCAGCTTCATCCGACCCGATCTTCATCGTCGGCCTGCCGCGATCGGGCTCCACCTTGATCGAGCAAATCCTCGCCAGCCATTCCATGGTCGAAGGCACGATGGAGCTGCCCGACATCATCGCGATGGCGAAGCGTTTGGGCGGCGGCAAGGTGCGCGGTGGAAGCTATCCCGGCGTCCTCGCCGAGCTGTCGCCGGAGCAGATCAAAGCGCTTGGCGAAGAATACATCGCCCGCACGCGCGTACAGCGTAAGACCGACCGGCCGTTCTTCATCGACAAAATGCCGAACAACTCACAGCACGTCGGCTTTATCCATCTGATTTTGCCCAACGCGAAAATCATAGACGCCCGCCGCCATCCGATGGCCGCATGCTTCTCGGCGTTCAAGCAACATTTCGCGCGCGGACAGGCGTTCACCTATGATTTGGCCGACGTGGGGCGCTATTATTCCGACTACGTGGAAATGATGGCTCGCTTCGAGGCGGCGGCCCCCGGCCGCGTCCACCGCGTGCTCTACGAAGACATGATCGAAAACACTGAAGCCGAAGTGCGGCGGTTGCTGAGCTATCTCGGACTGCCCTTCGAGCCTGCCTGCCTTGAGTTCTACGCCAACAAGCGAGCGGTGCGCACGGCGAGTTCCGAGCAGGTCCGCCAGCAAATCTACACCGGCGCCGTGGAGCAGTGGCGTCATTACGAACCGTGGCTGCAGCCCCTGAAGACTGCGCTCGGAAGCACGATCGACAACTACCCACGACGCTAGATCAAACGCGCAAGCGGGGGAGACGCCATGGCGAAGCAAGAGAAGCAAAAGCGGCAGGGATTGTGGCGCTTGCTGTTCGCGACGACGGCCCTAGCGGGTGTCGGCGCGCCGACGGCCGCCTTGGCGCAGGACGATGAGAGCGCTGTCGGCGAAATCGTCGTCACCGCGACCAAGCGGGCGGAGAACCTGCAGGACGTACCGATCAGCGTGCAGGCGCTGGGCGAAGAGCGGCTGGTGGAACTGGGCATTACCGATTTCGAAGAATACGCCCAGCACCTGCCGACGCTGGCTTTCTCACCGAGTTACGGTCCTGGTTACAATCGTCCGTTCATGCGCGGCGTCGCCAGCGGCGAGAACGGCAACCACTGGCTCGATGCCCAGCGTCGGCACCTACCTCGACGAGCAGCCGATCACGACCATTGTCGGCAATCTCGACATGCATCTCTACGATATCGCGCGTCGAAGTGCTCGCAGGCCCGCAAGGCACGCTCTATGGCGCGAGTTCGCAGGCGGGCACCGTCCGCATCATCACCAATCGGCCGGATCCCACCGAGTTTAGTGCGGCCTACAATTTCGAGTTCAACGCCACGCGCTTCGGCGGCTATGGACAGATTGCCGAGGGCTATATAAATCTTCCGCTGAGCGACCGCGCGGCGGTGCGTATTGTCGGCTGGGCCGACCACGACGACGGCTACATCGACAACGTCAGCGGCAGCCGCTTCTACGAGACCCGCGACTTCGACGTCGGCTGCCTCGGCACCGGGCCGACGGACGAAAATTCCGACGTGTCCGAGCAGAATTACAACAGCACCGACACCTGGGGCGGCCGCATCGCTCTCGGGATCGATCTGAACGAAAGCTGGACTGTCACACCCCAGATCATGGGGCAGCAGCAGAGCACGGAAGGCGTATTCGCCCAGCAGAGCGGTGTGCGCGAACTGGGGGTCATGCACTTCTTCCTGGAGTGGAATGGAGGACAACTGGATACAAGGCGCGCTCACCGTCGAAGGCCGGATCAGCGACTTCGACATCGTGTTCTCGGCGTCGCGTTTGGGCCGCGATGTGGATTCGAACCAGGACTATGCCGACTACGGCTATTTCTATGACGTGTTCGCCGGCTACGGCTGCTATTACGTGGACAATGCCGGCGCCGGCAGCGTTTGCGATGTGGCGACCGGCGGCGCGCGGCTCGGCAATCCGATCAATCCGGGTCAGCAAGTCGAAGGGCGCGACCACTACGACCGCCAGACCTACGAATTCCGTGTGGCGTCCCCCGCCAACAACCGGGTGCGTGCGATCGCCGGCATATTCTACCAGCTGTCCGAGCACCAGATTCACCAGCGTTACTATTTCTCCGAAAATTTCCGCGATGCGTATGAAGTCACCGGCTGGCCCGACACGATCTGGCTGACCGAGCAAACGCGCACGGACGAAGAGACCGCGCTGTTCGGCGAACTCTCGTTCGATTTCACCGATCGGCTCACCGGTACGGTCGGCATGCGCTCCTATCGGACCGAGAATTCGCTCGTCGGCTTCTTCGGCTTCGGCCCGGGGTTCTCGAGCACGACAGGGGAGTCGCAGTGTTTTGGCGGCCCCTTCCGCGGCGCGCCATGCACCAATCTCGACGCTTCGACATCCGAAGAAGGCGAGCTCTATCGCGCCAACCTGCAATGGCGGATCGACGACGACCGCATGATCTATGCGACCTATTCGGAGGGCTTCCGTCCGGGCGGCATCAACCGTCGCGGCTCGTTCGGTCCCTATGGGGCCGACTTCCTCGACAATTTTGAAGTCGGCTGGAAGACCGATTGGGCGGATGGGCGGTTGCGCTGGAACGGCGCGGTCTTCCACGAAGTGTGGAACGATTTCCAGTACGCCTTCATTTCAACCGGCAGCAGCGGCCTGACCCAGATTCAAAATGCCGGCGACGCCGAGATCGACGGCGTTGAAACCGAGCTCACATGGGTGCCGTTCGATGGCATGCGCATTAACGCCGGGGCGACCTGGCTGACGACTGAACTCACTAGCGCGCGGATTACGGGCACGGAAGTCGGCAACGAACTGCCGGTTTCGCCGGATCTCAAGTTCGACTTCACGGCGCGCTACGAGTTCGTCCTGGGCAATTGGGAGGCGTTCGTGCAGGGCGGCGCGACCTATGTCGGCGAGCGTCAGACCAGCATCCTCACTCTAGGCCCCGACAACGACGCCGACCTGCTGGGGACGCTGCCGGAGTACTGGATCGCGGACATTTCGACCGGCGTCGAACGCGACGGCCTCAGCATCACCTTGTTCGTCGACAACCTGTTCGACGAGCGCGCGATCAACGGCCGCTATACCGAATGCGCCGTCGGCACCTGCGGAGCGCCACCGCTTGGCGATGCGCTGGAGGGCGCCTACTACGACGTCGTCGCC
>JBGAJB010000403.1:0-2502 GCA_044225155.1 Phycisphaerae bacterium
TTCTCCACCGCGTCTGGCCGCGCGTGCGCAGGTCGATCGAGTTCCTCATGAACGAGGACAAGGACGGTGACGGTCTGCTCGAAGGCGCGCAGTACAATACGCTCGACGCCGCCTGGTTCGGACCGATGGCGTGGCTGTCGTCGCTCTACCTCGCGGCCGTCGCGGCCGGCGAGCAGATGGCGCACGACATGGACGATGGCGAATTCGCGGCCCGCTGCCGTACGATTCTCGAACGCGGCCGGGCGGCGCTCGTCGCACAACTCTTCAATGGCGAGTACTTCATCCATCGTCCCGATCCCGCACATCCCGAAGCGAACAACACGAATGACGGCTGCCACATCGATCAGGTCTTCGGCCAATTCTGGGCGCATCAGCTTGCGCTACCGCGCGTCGTGCCGCTGGAGCAGTCGCAATCGGCGCTGCACAGCCTCTGGAAGTACAGCTTCACGCCTGATGTCGGCGTTTATCGCGATCGCATTAAGACGATCAAGGGCGGACGTTGGTACGCGATGGCCGGCGAGGGCGGCCTGCTGATGTGCACGTTCCCGAAGGGCGGCGCGGATCGCGCGACCGGCCAGGGCGGCGACGCCTGGGCCGCCGGATACTTCAATGAGTGCATGAGCGGCTTCGAGCATCAGGTCGCGTCGCACATGGTGGCCGAGGGACTTGTGCAGGAGGGTCTGGCCGTCACGCGCATGATTCATGATCGCTATCACGCGGCGCAGCGCAATCCGTTCAACGAAGTCGAGTGCAGCAATCATTACGCCCGCGCGATGGCCAGCTATGCGACGTTTCTCACTGCTTGCGGCTACGAATATCACGGCCCGCGCGGCTACCTCGCGTTCAATCCCAAGCTCACACCCGAAAACTTCGAGTCAGCATTCACCGCAGCGGAAGGTTGGGGCGTGTTGCGCCAGAATCGCAGTTCGGCGGAGCAACTGAACGAAGTAGAGGTGCGCTGGGGCGAGCTGCGTTTGCGAACGCTGGGTGTAACGCTCGCCCCAAACACGCGATTTGCGACCGCAACCGTGTCAATGAAAGGGACGGCGATAGAGAGCACACTGACGATGGACGGTTCCTCGCTTCTGATCCGATTTGAGCAGGACGTCCTGATTCCGGCCGGCGCCAAGCTTGAGGTCCGTCTTACGTGACTTTGTTCGAACCGCCCGCCCCAACACGCGGCTGGGCCTAGCGCGCCGTTGTTTTTCGGCAGGGCACGCCGGATGATGCCGTCTTCAGAGTAAATCTCGCAACGAAAGGCGACTCCATGCACTGTCCGCAACCGCGCGGCTTCGGTTTCTTTGTCCTGCTGATCACGGCCATTCTCACAGCGCCTGCCGCGCCGGCCGGCCCCCTTGGCTATTACCGCCAACCCACGATTCACGGCGACACGATCGTCTTTGTCGCTGAGGGCGATCTTTGGAAAGTCGCGCGCGGCGGCGGTGTGGCGACGCGGCTTACGAGCCACGCCGGCGACGAGGGAATGCCCGCGATTTCGCCCGACGGCAAGCTGGTCGCCTTCACCGCCGAATATGAGGGGCCCACCGAGGTCTACACGATGCCGCTCGCGGGCGGACTGCCGACGCGCCGCACCTACGGAATCGGCACCCGGCTTTCGTATGTCGGCTGGACGCCGGACGGGAAGATCCTCGTCGGCACGGATGGGTACTCCACGCTGCCGAATCGCCAGCTCGTGTCGCTCGATATCAGCGACGCCGCGATCGATTCGAAGCCGACGCTCGTGCCGCTCGAACAGGCCGCTGACGGCGTCTACGGCGACGGAGGCGTGCTCTATTTCACGCGCTTGCCCTTCCAGGGCAGTCACACCAAGCGCTACAAGGGCGGCACCGCTCAGAACGTCTGGCGTTTCGACGGCAAAAGCGAAGCTTCGCCGCTGACGGCCGATTACACCGGAACCAGCAAGTCGCCGATGTGGTGGCAGGGTCGCGTCTATTTCGCGAGCGATCGTGACGGCACGATGAATCTTTGGTCGATGAAGCCGGACGGCAGCGACCCCAAACAACACACGCATCACAACGGCTGGGACAGCGCGTCGCCCAGCCTCGGCGACGGCCGCATCGTCTATCAGCTCGGCGCCGACCTGCGCATCTATGACATCGCCACCGACAAAGACGCCGCGCTCGATCTCCGCCTCGATTCGGATTTCGATCAGACGCGCGAAACCTGGGTCAAGAAGCCCATGGATTTCCTCTCGGCCGCGCATATCTCGCCCGACGGCGATCGCGTTGTGCTGACCGCGCGCGGCGAAGTGTTCGTCGCGCCGCATCGACAGGGCCGCCTCGCGGAAGTGCGTTCGAAGGCGACCGAGGCGCTGCCACGCTTCCGCGACGCACGCTTCCTGCCCGATGGGAAATCGCTCCTGCTACTTTCCGACGAAAGCGGCGAAGTCGAACTCTGGAAATATCCGGCCAACGGCGTCGGCGCGGGCGAGCAGCTCACAACCGATGGCGAGGTGCTCCGCTGGGAAGGAATTCCCTCGCC
>JBGAJB010000404.1:0-2486 GCA_044225155.1 Phycisphaerae bacterium
CATCCCCGTGCACATGATCGAGACGATGAGCAAGCTGCGCAACATCAGCAAGAAGCTGCTGCAGGACCTGGGTCGCGAACCGACGATCGAAGAGATCGCCGAGATCGCGAAGATGCCGGTCAGCGAAGCGCGGCGCGTGATGAAGATCAGCCGGCACCCGATTTCGCTGGACCGCCCGGTCGGCGAGAGCGAGGACAGCTACTTCGGCGATTTCATCGAGGACGAGAAGGCCGAGAGTCCGGTCACGACCGCGACGAGCGAAATGCTCAAGGATCGCATCGAGGCCGTGCTGAAGACGCTGACCTATCGCGAGCGCGAGATCATCAAGCTCCGCTACGGCATCGGCGACGGCTATACCTACACGCTCGAAGAGGTCGGCAAGATATTTAAGGTGACGCGCGAGCGCGTGCGGCAGGTTGAGGCGAAGGCGATTCGCAAGCTGCAGCATCCGGTGCGGGCGCGGAAGCTGGAAGGCTTCCTCGATAAGCTGCGGATGTAACACGATCCGGCACACGGAGCGACGACATGGCGAAGCGATTCACCGGCCGCGTTCGCGGGGGGGTTGTGATCCTGCCCGATGACGCCGCACTCGCTGACGGTACGGACGTCGTCGTAGAGCCCATTGAATCGGGTTCCTTGAGTTCCACCAAAGGGAGCACGCAGTCTTTGCTGGCATGCAAAGCACGCTGGGCCGGATCGAGCGACGAGATCATCGCGTTGCTCGACGAAGTTCAGCAGTTGCGAGAAAACGACGCCGCGATGGAACGCGACCGTGATTCCAGGGCGCCCCGGTCGTGAATGGCTATCTGCTTGATACGAATCACGCCGGTGCCTTGCTGCGCAGCGACCCTCGGCCCTGGAAAAAGTTGCAGTTAGTTCCGGAAACGCGCATTGCGCTTCCGCGCCCGGCGATCGGCGAACTTTGGTACATGGTTTACAACAGCCAGCAAATTGCTCAGAACCGACTCCGATTGCGTGGCTTCATCGCGAGCGTCGGTGAACTCGAGTTTGATTCCGCGGCTGCCGAAGAGTTCGGGATTATTCGTGCGGAACTGCGCCGCATCGGTCGGCCAATCCCCGCCATCGACATTCAGATCGCCGCGATCGCACGTCAAAATGAACTGACCGTGCTTTCGGCCGACCGGCATTTTCTGTCGGTTCCGGGACTAACCGTCGAAAACTGGCTGGAGTAGTTTCCGCGTAGACGTATCCGCGACAGTTTCCTCACTCCACGTTCTGCACCTGTTCTTTTATCCGATCGATGCTGGCCTTGATCTCGATCGTGCGGCGGGCGATTTCGGCGTCGCCGGCTTTGGAGCCGATTGTGTTCGCCTCGCGCAGCATCTCCTGGGCGATGAAGTCGAGCTTGCGGCCGGACGGTTCGCTGCTGCCGATGAGCGTGTCGAATTGATCAAGATGCGAGCCGAGGCGGCTCAGCTCTTCAGCGATGTCGCTGCGCTCGGCGTAGACCGAGACCTCGCGTAGCAGGTGTTCTTCGGCCAGGGCCACATTGCTGCCAGCGACAAGCTCGCGAATGCGCGTCATGAGGCGGTCGCGATACTCGCGCACGACGACCGGGGCACGCGTGCGGATCGCTTCTACATTTTCATGCACGATGCGGCAATGGGCGCGCAGGTCGTCCGCGAGCGCACGCCCCTCCGTCGTCCGCATTTTCTGCAATTCGGCGATCGCCGCTTCAGTCAGGCGCAGGACGGCGGCGCTGAATTCGGCCCGGCGCGATTCGCTCAGCTCGTGCGGCTGGCAGACGCCGGGGAGCAGCGCGATGGTGGCAAGGTCGAGCGTGAAGCGGGCCTGGCTGTCGAGGACGCCGCGTAATTGCTGCACGTAGTGCTGAATCGCCGCGACGTTCACGTCCTGCGCGGCCGATTCGCTCAGGTCGCGCGCGATGAGGCGCAGCGTGACGCTGCCGCGCGTAAGGCTGCGGCGCAGCAGGTTTTCGATCTCGGCTTCGAGGAAGGCGAACTCATCCGGCAAGCGCTGCGTCGACTTGAAATAGCGGTTGTTCACGCTGCGGATTTCGAGGTGAAACGCGTGTCCATCCTGCTCGACCTGCGCGTGCCCGAAGCCGGTCATCGATCGAATCACGCCACTCTCCGCGGGCCCGCGGCCCCAATGATTCCATCCGCGCCGCTGAATTGCCCGCGACGCCGCACCCGACGCGGCCAAGTAGACCGCGCGGCGGCGGGCATCGCAAGGGTAGGCTGCGCGGCGCGCGGCGAGGACACCTGTCACGCGGCCGGATCGCTGCTTCCGGCGTCGTTCTCCATGCGCCGCCAGACGCCGTCCATCCCCAACAGTTCGCAGGGGCGAAAGCGCGACTTGTAGTTCATGCGGTCGCATTCGCGCACGTAATAGCCGAGGTACCAGTACGCCTTGCCCCATTGAGCGGCCAGCGCCAGTTCGCAGAGGCCGGAGAAGACGCCGAGGCTGCGGCGGGATTCGTCGGGGTCGAAGTAGAAGTAGAC
>JBGAJB010000405.1:0-2478 GCA_044225155.1 Phycisphaerae bacterium
GTCAGATGCGGAACCAACTGCGAATCGCCGGCGATCGGTGAGCCTTGCGCCTCGAAACCCTGCGCGATTTCACTCCAAAGTTGTCCCAACTGGACGGGAATCTCGCTGCACCCGAGCCACCACGGAATGCTGCGATTGTCGAAGGATCCGGCGCGATCGAGCACAAGGTCGAAACGCGCGGCGCGTGCGGATTCGCCCGCCCCGCACGCCCGCACGACGAGTGCCGGCGGCAGCGCCGCGTGATTGCCGAGGTAATGCAGCGTCAGATGGTATCGCCGCGCTGGAATCTGGCGTCCACCGGACTCGGAGGGACTTGGCAGCGCTCGCGCGGCGGCTTCGATCTCTGTCCGCACCGAATCGGGCGGCCAAAGGCCAAAGAACAGATTGTGCGATTCGCGCGCGGGCGAGGATCCGTCGCCGCGGAGTATCCTGTGCGCCATGCGCGGCATTGTCGCAAAATCATGCCGCTCGATCGTCGGATGATTTGTCGCTCGACCGTCCTCACCGGAGCCGCACGCAATGAACAGAGTGATGCTCGCCGCGTTGCTTGCCTGCCTTGCGTCGGCGGGTTGCCAGAAGAGCACCGACAAAGTCGGCGCGCCCGCGCCCGAGCCTACGACGAGCGCGACCGGGGAATCGGCCATCCACGGCCGAGCGTTCTACCTCGAACGCGTGCAGCTGCCGCCGGACACGGTTCTCGAAGTGCAGCTGGTCAGCGACCGGCAGGCAGATGTGCGCGGTAGCGTGATCGCACAGCAGCGCTTCACGAACCTCAAAGGGCCGCCCTACGATTTCACGCTGCCGTTCGATCGCTCGCGCACCCAGGCGGGCGCGCGCTACAGCCTGCAGGCGACCTTGAGCGACGCGGACGGTCATGCGCAATTCGCAACCGATACGCGCGTGCCGGTGAATCCCGATAACGGGAAGGTCGTGCAGTTTCGCGTCGTGCGCGTACCGGGCAACTGACGTTGCGCACGGCGGTCGCGGCACGGCGCCGTCACGCAACCTGCGCGGGGCTCACGAGCCCATGTAATCCTTCTTGCCGATCTCGACGCCGTTGTGACGCAGCAGCGCGTACGCAGTCGTCACGTGGAAAAAGAACTGCGGCAAGCCGTAATTCAGCAGATACGCCTGGCCGACGAAGCGCCGCTCTTTGGGCGTGCCCGCGCGCAGCACAATCTCGCGCGTTTCGCTGCCGCTGAACTTGGCAGGATCGATCGAGGCGGCGAACGCCAGCGTCTTGTCGATGCGCGCGTCAAGCTCGGCGAACGTGCGCTCGTTGTCTTCGTACGACGGCACGTCGACGCCGGCGAGCCGCGCCGGAACGCTCTTGCCGAAATCGCAAGCGACCTGGACCTGCCGCGTCAGAGGAAACATGTCCGGAAAGAGCCGCGCCTGCAGGAACGCGTCGGGCTCGATCTTCTTTTCGGCCGCGTGCGCTTCGGCCTTTTTCAACACATCCTTGAGCGCGGTGAGCATCTGCTTGAACACCGGAACGGAGGCGACGTACATCGGGTGACTCATGGCAACTCCCTGTCGTTCGATCGTTGAAACACCGGCGCGCAGGATAGCGCCTCGACGCGCATCGTGCGTCGAGGCGATGACACTTTCGGATCAGCGGCGCTGTGCGGCGCTCGCGTCGCGCTTGGCGCGGAATTCGAAATCCTCGGACCAGTCCGGCCACGCCGAGGAGTTCGCAAGATCGGCGCCGACTTTGTAGAGCACGCCAAGGTCCTGGACCATGCCGGCGAACGTCCAGCTGGCCTGCCACTCGTCGGCGGGCTGATGGTAGCGGTTGGCGACGTAGTCCTTGCGCGCAGCCTCGCCGGCCGCAGTGCCGCCGTCGACGAGATCGTTGCCCGATCCGAACGAAACCGACGGCACGCCCTGCTTTGCGAACGGAAAATGATCGGAGCGGAAGAAGTGGCCCGCTTCCGGGTGCGGATCGGGCGAGTAGACCAGCCCCGCCGCCTTGGCGTCTTCGATCAGCAGTTCCAGCAATCCGGATTTCGCGCTTCCCGACGTCGTGAAGTTTCGAGCCGCTCCGCCCGGATCGAGCGCATCCATGTTGATGACGCCGACGGTCTTGGCCAGCGGATACAGCGGATTGGATGCGTAGTATTCCGAGCCGAGCAGGCCTTTCTCTTCGGCGGTGACATTGAGGAAAACGACCGAGCGCTCCGGCTTGGGCGCGTGTGCGAACGCGCGGCCCATCTCGATCAGCGCCGCGGTGCCGGTGCCGTTGTCGACCGCGCCGTTGTAGATGCGATCGCCTTTCGCGTCCGGCGCGCCGACGCCAAGATGATCCCAGTGCGCGCTGTAGATCACGGTCTCATCCGGACGCTTGCTGCCCACGATGCGTCCGACGATGTTCTGCGAGGTGATGACTTCCGAATCGACCGTGTAGCTGGCCGAGAATGTCGCGTCCTTCAGCACGACCGGCTTGAACTCGCGTGTCTGCGCCTGTTTCTTCAGCGC
>JBGAJB010000039.1:0-19179 GCA_044225155.1 Phycisphaerae bacterium
GGTCGAGACTTGGCCCTTTCGGCACCGCCCAACTCTTTAGCACCCCATCGAGTTCCAGGCGAAAGTCGTAGTGCAGATGCGACGCGGCATGTTTCTGAACGACGAATCGCCGGCCACCGCCCGGCGCCGCGCGCTGGCCGCGCGGCTCGGGCGTTTCGGCGAAGTCCCGCTTCTCGCGATATTGCTTGAGCCCCATCGGCGGTCGATTCGATCCTGATTCTTCGCGTGACTCCCGGCCGAGTTCAGTGGTCACCCTCAACGGCCGCCCGCGGAACGGTTGCGCCGACAATCTCGCGTGAGCTCTTCCGTATCTCGCTGCCTATCAGGATCGCCGCGGCGATCTGCTTGGCGCAATTTTCAGAGCGTCCCTGCTCCCATTCCCTCTACATACTGACGTTCGTCCCTCGCACTCCAGCTCTGCGGCATGATACACCTCCGCTTGTCTGCCCTAAGCCTTCCGGGATCGTCTGAACGTGAACTGAAATCGGGATGATTACGAAGGATGTTCGGGAACTCTTCGCACTTTCTATGTTTTTCTAAGCGACAGCGGCAGTGGTTTGCGGCTTTACAAGTGTCGCGCCGTTCACGGACGAAATACGAACAGCGAGCAATAGTCGGGCAGAGCGCCGCGCAAAACAGGGCAGTTCGACAGGAGGCGCCAGGCGCCGCGCATTGTGGTCAATCACATTTGACGATCGCCCCTGCGAACCGACCGGTATGAACTCGATGCTGGGAATCCCCGTTCATCGCTGAAACCGTTGGAAGACATTCTGGAGGCGCTGGCCTCTCACGCGGATGGAGCGCCGGCGTTCCGCCGGTTTGCCACGCGGCATCGGCACCCGCTACCCTTTGCCCCGCATGGAACTGGCGGTCACGCTGTTGGAGCCTCATAAGCGCGGCGAACTCTTCGGCGCGGGAGATCGTTTTCTGCGCCGCGTGCGTGATGCCTTCGGCGTGCAGATCAGCGCTCGCAACGCCATCGTCCGCTTGAGCGGCGCACCCGCCAGCGTCGCGAAAGCCGCCGCCGCGCTCGAACGTCTGCAACACCTGCTGCGCGAACGCGATCTGCTCGAAGACGAAGACGTGAGCGAGGCGCTGGCGGCCGTCGAGACGGACGCCGCCCGCTCGACGCCGGAATCGATTCACACGTTCAATCGCGAGGCGATCGTGCCCAAAACTGACGGGCAACGGGCATACGTCCGCGCAATGCTCGAAAACGACATGGTCTTTTGCGTTGGCCCGGCCGGCACGGGCAAGACCTATCTCGCCGTCGCGGTGGCCGTCCATCTGCTCAAGCAGGGGAAGACGCGCCGCATTTCGCTCGTGCGGCCGGCCGTCGAGGCGGGCGAGAAACTCGGATTCCTGCCGGGCGATCTGCAACAAAAGGTGAATCCCTATTTGCGGCCGCTCTTCGACGCGATGCACGACATGATGACCTATGACCAGCTCAAGCGGTTCATGGTCAGCGACATCGTCGAGGTCATCCCGCTGGCGTACATGCGGGGCCGCACGCTCAATCACTCCGTCATCATTCTCGACGAAGCGCAGAACTCGACGCCGTCGCAGATGTTCATGTTCCTGACGCGGCTGGGGCAGGACAGCAAGATGATCGTCACCGGCGACGACAGCCAGGTCGACCTCGAACCCGACCAGCCGTCCGGGCTGGTGGACGCCATGCGCCGGCTGCGCGGCGTGAACGGAATTGAACTCATGCAGCTCACGGACGTGGACATCGTCCGTCATCGGCTGGTGTCGCGGATTGTTGCGCGATATGGCGAGGCGGGGCGGCGGCGAAGCTTTTCGACTGATAATTTCGGCCTTGGCGACGCGGAAACCAATGATACGCGGAATTCCCAGATCGAACGCCCTCGGACCGAATAAACTAGCCGCATGGGACTGGTCGAACGGTAAGCCTGATGTGGCCCTTTGACAGCCAATCCGCCCGTCGCAAAGAAATCCGGCGCGCCAAGATCGAGCGAACCGGGCCGTGGTATCGTCGTCTCGTAACGCCTGGGACGCCGAGCGCGTTTGTGGTCGCCATCATCAGTGCGCTGGCGATCGGCACCATCATCAATTTGGGTGAAGAGCCGCTGGAGCTGCGTGAGGGCAAATCCCTGCCCAGCATCCGAGCGGCGCGCGTGGCGTTCGAGATTCCCGACGCTGAGCGCACGCAGGAAATGCGGTTGCGGGCCCGCGACGCCTCTCCGACCTACTACAAACTCGATGAGACGCTGCTCGAGGACATTCGCGGCCGTCTGCTCAACCTCGTCGCTCTGGCAAAAACGAATGGCGCGGACGACGCGGCGCTGATTGCGGCCGCAAACGAAGCCAAGCTCTCGCTCAGTCCTGCCGCCGCGGATGAACTGCAGGCCGTTGTGACGCAGGAGCGCGAATCGGCCTTCGTGCATTCCATCGAAAACGCGATCGGAATTCTGCGCAATCAACCGCTGGTCGAAACCGATCCGGCCGCCGCGAAGCGGACGGCGGCGCAGGCCGTCCTGCTCGAATCCGCTGCGACCGAGCGCCCGATTCCGGCGGCGCGGTTGGCGTTTGCCAGCCCCGAGACCATTGCCGCCACCGCGGAGGCGGCCGCCCGGCAATTCGGCGAACCACTGCGCAACAGTATCCGGGACTCGATTGCCAATCTGCTGCGCGGCACGGGACAGCCCCGAGGTCTCTACCGCTTTGATCCGGAGCGTACGGAGACCGCGGCGGCTGACGCCTACGCCGCCGTTCCAATGCAATTCCAAAAGTACGCGCCCGGCAGCGCCTTGGCGGACGCCGGCCCGATCAGTCACGATGAGTTGCGCATTCTGCAGGCTGAGCACGATCAATATGAGCTTGAGCTGCGCGAGAAATCTCAGATGCAGTGGCGGGCGCGCTTCCTGGCGCGCTTCGCTCTCGTGCTGGTCGTCATCGTCGGCGTCTCCTGGTACACCGCGCGACATGAGCAGGTCATCGAGAGCCGGCTTTCGCAGCGTCTGCTGACGAGCGCCGTGCTCATTGCGATTTTCGCCGTGGCACGCTGGGCGCTCGTGGCCGACATGGTGCCGCTGATGGCGATCGTGGGCGCGCAGCCTGCCGCCAGCTCTGCTGTCCGTGATCTACGCCCCGGGAATCGTGATGGCTGTCGGCGGCGGATTGGCCGCCCTGCTGACACTCGCGTCGGGTCAGGGTCTCACAAATCTGCTGCTGCTGCTCGCCGTAACAGGCACTCTGCTCTGGGGCCTGCGCGATGTGCGCTACCGCGGGCACATCGTGCTCATCGGCCTCGCGGCCGCGGGCGTTGCGGTCGTCATGTCGGGCGTGATCGGTGCGGCGCGAACGGCGAGACGTTGAGATACTCCGCCAATCGAGCCGCATGGGCCGCCGGAGCGACGCTGCTCGCCGCCCTTGTAATCGAAGAGGACTACCGCGGCGATCAACCTGGGGCGCGTCTTCCGCGTGACGGCGACCGGCATATGTGCTGGAATGGTGCGATTCGAGCAAGCCGTTGATTGGATGCGCTCGCGCGGCCGACGCCCCGGGCACGTACAACCACGGTCTTTGCTCTGTCGGAACGCTGCGGAAACAACACGCCCGGCGATTGGGGCGAACGGCCTGCTGCGTTCGCGGGCGGCTTCTATCACGACATCGGAAAGATCAACAAGCCCGACTATTTCGTCGAAAACCAAGTCGCCGGGACCGGAAACCGCGACGGTGGAGCCGACCTGATCATTCCTGGGCCACGTGAAAGACGGCGTGGAGATGGCCGCGAGTACGGCGTCCGGCCATCCGCGACTTCATCGCCGAACATCACGGGACGACGCTGGTCGAGTATTTCTATCACGCCGCGAGCAAGGCCCGCAGGCCGGGCGAATCCGAGTTTCGATTCGGACTACCGCTATCCGGAAACCGCACGCGAGATCGCGGTCGTCATGCTGTGCGACGGCGTGGAAGGCGCCGTGCGCGCCATGTCAGAACCCACGCCCGGCCGCATCGAATCCGTCGTCAAGGAACTGATCCGCAAACGCCTGATCGACGGCCAGCTCGACGAATGCGACCTGACGTTCCGCGAATTCTGGTCGAAGAGCCTCTGCGCGCTCTATCACGCCCGCATCGCCTATCCGGAAAGCGACGAGGCCGAGGCCCGCGAGAAGAGTTCCACCGGCGAGAAGTCGCGGACCGGGCCGGCCGCGAAAGTCAGCGTCTGACCGCCCGGTTGCTTGGTTCGGGTCTCCCGCCGGCTCAAGGAACGAACTGCCGCCAATGCTAAGATGCTCTTTTGCCAAGGCGAGCGAGCCGTGGCGAAGGAGCATTTCATGTTTCTCCGGATGGTGTACGACGAAAAGCTCGCCCAGGCCGCGTATCTGATTGGTTGTCAGCGTACAGGCGAGGCGATCGTCATCGCGCAAGATGTCGATCGATACATCGATCTGGCCACGGCCTGCGGATCGTCGCGGTGGCCGATACACACATTCATGCCGACTATTTGTCCGGGGCGCGCGAGCTGGCCGAAGTGACGGGCGCGCAAGTGTTTGTGTCCGGCGCGGGCGGGCCGGAATGGGCGTGCGGCTGGCTCGACGCCCATAGCGGCGGCGGGAGCTACCGACATCGACGCTTGAACGACGGCGACACGTTTCAAGTCGGGCAGATCGAATTCAAGGCGCTGCACACTCCGGGCCACACGCCCGAGCACATGTGCTATCTCGTGACGGATCGCGGCGGCGGCGCGGTGGCCGATGCTCAGCGGCGATTTTCTGTTCGTCGGCGATCTCGGCCGGCCCGACCTGCTGGAAGCGGGTCGGGCGCAGCGGCAGCGAGCCGGCCGCTCGTCAACTTTTTCAGACGGTCGCGAAGCTCGCGTCGCTGCCGGATTTGTCTGGGTGAGCAGGCAGGAAAGCGGCTCCGGGGCCGTGCCCCGTCGACGCCAGCTATGAGCGAAGGTTCAACGCGGACGCTGCGGCCGTCAGCCCGAAGCCTTTTCGCGCAATTCTCGCAGGCCAGCCGGAACCGCCCGTGTATTTCAGCCGCATGAAGCGTGACAACCAGCGCGTACGCGTGCTCGGAAAAGCAGAATCCCCCGCGTCTCAACGCAGCAGAAGCCCGCAAGCTGCTGGCCGACGGCAAGACGGCCGTCGTCGTCACTGCCGACTGGAAGACTTTTCGCGCCGGACACCTGCGCGGCGCGCTGTTCCATCCGCTGAACGGCTCGTTTACGACCGACGTCGGCTCCATGGTGCGGGAGGATGAGTCGATTTGCCTCGTGATTGAGGCCGGGCGCGTCGAAGAGCCAGTCCGCGATCTGGTGCGGATCGGGCTCGATGACCTGCGTCGGCGTGATTGAGCCGGCCACACTCGGGGAGGCGGCAAAGTCGAAGCGTCGAACTGGTAACCTCCGCCGAAATCGCCGTCGACGAAGCACGGAAGTTACTAAATGCGGGCCGCGTGGCCGTTCTCGACGTTACGCGTGCGGCCGAGCACGCCGCAGCTCATATCGATGGCGCGGAGACATTCCGCACACGCGTCTGCTCGCGCGTATGAACGAAATTCCCCGCGACAAACCGCTTTTGGTCCATTGCTTCGGCGGCGGGCGCTCCGCCCGCGCGTGCGCGTTACTCCAGAAAAACGGTTTCGACGTGATGAACCTGGCGGGCGGCTTCACGGCGTGGCGGCAGAGGCTGAAAAAAGGGCTTGTTGGGGTCGGTGTCAAATGGACAGAAATTGGCACTTTGCGGTCGTCCTGTCCCAAGAGCGAACCGGACTTTTTCCATGCATCTCCGCCCGGCCGGCCCCGCGAGCCTTCATGTCTTCGAACAGTCCGGAGGACTGACGCGTGGCGTTCGCCCATCGGGCGAAAACAAGTGAGTCGTGATCCCGCGGCTGAAGTCGCCGGCAACAAACGCGCTTACCCCTTCTGGGCGAAAATCGGAACGCGCTGCAAGCGGCTTCTTCCCCCGACGCTTAGGATCGCTGAACCAGCGAGTTTTGCCGGAGTTCTCAATCCACGTGAGTTGCAACCGCGATTCGAGGATGTCTACACGCAGCTCCTAAGTGCCCGACAGCGTTTGCGCGACGAGCGACGCCACACACTTCAAGCGACCGCGGCTCGTGAATGAGGTCTGGCTACGGCTTCACGGCAACCGCCGGATCAGTTGGGGAGGTCGATCCCAGTTTTTCGCTGCGGCGATGCAGCATCTTGATCGACCATGCCCGGGCCGCCAAACGCGGTAGTGGCCGTGTTCTAAGCATCGAAAACGCCCTCGATCTGGCCAGCGACGAAAAAATCGCGCGTTGGCATCGATGATCTGATTCTGCGCTTCCTGGAATGCGCAGAGGACGCCCAGGCCGCGCGGGTTGTCCGCCTGCGCTTCTACGCGGGGCTTAGTGTCGATGAAGCGGCCTCCGTACTGGGCGTGGGGCCGCGGAGCATTGATCGTGATTGGGCGTTCGCCCGGGCGTGGCTGCAGCGCGAGTGGCAGAACCTGGACGATAGTTGAGTTGCCCGGGCGGCGCACTTCGCCAGCAGAGGTGACGTAATGGCGATACCCGAGTCCGACACGCCGAGACGGACCCAGCCGACCGCGAAGAGCGTATTTAGTGAGGCGGTGGACTTACCGCCCGAGTCTCGCGCCGAATTCCTGGACCATGTCTGCGCCGGAAACGCGGCGTTGCGCGCAATGGCCGAACAACTGTTGCGCGTTCACGATGGCGGCGGCCCCTTCCTTCGGTCACCCACACTCGAAACCGCGCAGCGCGCCGCCGATTCAACGCCTGTGGCTGGCCATTCGATACTCGAAGCGGCGCACGACCCTCTGGTCGGCGCGCGAGTCGGGGCATACAAGTTGCTCGAGCGCATCGGCGAGGGCGGATTCGGAGCCGTGTACTTAGCTGAGCAGCGCGAGCCCGTGCAGCGCAAAGTTGCGGTGAAACTCATCAAACCTGGACTGGATTTCAGGCCCGACGCCCATGGCCCTCATGGACCACCCGCATATCGCTCGCGTGTTTGACGGCGGCGTGACCGACGCGGCAATCGGCGCTTGGCCTTATTTCGTCATGGAATACGTCAAAGGGAGACCCGGTCACCTCGTTCGCCGACATAAGCTCAAAGTGCGGCTCGACCTGTTCATTCGTCTGCCAGGCCCGTGCAGCACGCCGCTTTAAGGGCATCATCCACCGCGACCTGAAACCGCGCAACGTGATGGTCAGTATGGTCGATGGCAAGCCCTTCGCGAAAGTCATCGATTTTGGAGTCGCCAAGTCATCCGGCAGCCGCCTGACCGACAAAACGCTGTTCACCGAGCATCGTCAGCTCATCGGCACGCTCGAATACATGAGCCCGGAGCAGGCCGAGGGCTCGCCGGACATTGACACGCGGACAGACGTGTACGCGCTTGGCGTGCTGCTCTACGAGTTGCTTTCTGGCGCGACGCCGTTCGACGCCAAGCGGCTGCGCTCGGCAGCATTTGCCGAAATGCAGCGGATCATCAAGGAAGAGGAACCGCCGCTGCCGAGCCAGCGGCTGGCGCGCGACTTGGCGACACTGGCGGTAGCCGCGGCGGCGCGACAGTCCGACTCCGTGAAGCTCGGGACGCTCATCAGGGGTGAATTGGATTGGATCATCATGCGAGCGCTGGAAAAGAACCGCGCGCGGCGCTACGAGAGCGCCAGCCAGCTTGCAGCCGACGTCCAGCGCCATCTGAGCGGGGAGCCGGTGGTCGCGGCGCCGCCCAGCGTCGCGTATCGCGTTAGCAAATTCGTGCGCAAGCACCGCGGACCGGTGATCGCCGCGGGATTGCTGGCGACGACGCTGGTTCTCGGCATTGTGGGAACGTCTCTCGGGCTGTCGGCGGCGCGCGAACAGCGAGACGCGGCAGTGGGCGCTCAGCGCGCCGCCGTCGCCGCCAGTGCGGAAACCGAGCGACAACGCGCCGCGGCCGAACAGAGTGCATACGCCGCCAACGTCGCATCAGCGGCCATGGCGCTCGAGCGCGTTGACACGAATGAGCTGCGTGCGCGATTGGAGGCCTGCCCGCAGCGCCTTCGGGGATTCGAATGGCGGCTGCTCAAGGCGCTATCCGACCAGGCAGATGTCGTCTTGCGGGGACACACAGACGTAGCCTGGATCATTCGTTTTCACCCGAACGGCGAGCAGGTCGCGACCGGCTCGAAGGATGGGACGGTGCGGCTGTGGGACGCGTCGTCTGGCGCCTGCAAGGCGGTTCTGGCGGACCTACACTCCGTTGTGCACTCGCTGGCGTATTGCGACGACGGGTCGCGCGTCGCGGCGGCAGCGGAAAGCGGGCTTGCGTGCGTGTGGGATACAGCGACCGGACAACTTGTTGCCAGACTACGCGGTCACACGGTCGGGCCCGCCGGATGGATTGCATTCGCACCCGGCTCCAGACGCTTGGTCACGACGGCCGAGGATGCCACCACACGTCTCTGGAATGGCGATACCGGCGAACAACTCTGGATGCTCCAGCACTCGGCTCCAGCCAAGCGCGCATTGTTCAGCCCGGACGGATCACTCATCCTGACGACCTGCGATGATGAAGCCAGGATTTGGGAAGTCTCCAGCGGCGAGCCGCGCGCGCGACTCGAAGGCGTATCGGAATTGCTACAAGCGCCCGCATTTCGCCCCGACGGTCAACGTATCATCGGAACTCTTTTTCGCGGCGTGTTCGAATGGGATACAACCAATGGTGTCCGCTTCGAACATCCTACCGGATTGTCGATGCGCTTTGGCACATACCTCCCCGATGGTCAGAAACTCTGGGCTGATCCCGGAACCTGCTTGGTTCAACTTCACAGCGGTACCCAACACGTCCGCTGCGGATGGGAGGACACCCTTCATCCGATTGTTGTGCACGCCTCGCCACGGCTGCTTGTCGCAACGGGATCGTGGGACGACTCGGCCAGGATTTGGGATGCCGAGCAAGATACCGGCCCCTTCAGAACGCTGATTGGCCACGCAAGACGCGTCACCCAGATTCGTCGCCAACGGCGGAGCGCGTCGCCACGGCCGCCTGGGACAACGAGCCCCGGATCTGGTCTGTGCAAGCGGATACGGGGGTTGTTCCGGAGTCTGACGAGAGCGGATCGTCCTGGCCGCCGGCGCAGACGCATGACGGCGCTCTATTGGCGACGATGTCTGGGTCCGGACCTGTGAAGATCTGGGACTCCCGTACGGGTCAAGTCACCGCAGAACTGCGCGGGCACACCGGAAGGGGTCAATTTGCCGAGTTCTCTCACGATGACCGCCAGCTCTTGACCGCGGCGGATGACGCAACGGTTCGCATCTGGGAAGTCTCGTCCGGCCGCCAAGTGACGCTTCTCTCGGGTCACCATGGCGTATCGAGAGCCCGATTCAGCCCCGATGATACCTCCGTATTTTCGGCTTCTTCATCCGGAACCGGACGTGTTTGGAGTCTCAACGACGGCCAATTTGTGGAGCTTGTCGGGCACGCGGATTCCCTCACAGATTGCGTGTTCTCGCCGGACGGGAGACATGTCGCTTCCGCGTCGGTCGACGGAACCGCTCGCATCTGGTATGCCAAAACGGGAAAGGAGTTCGCCGTTCTCCGTGGACACCCGGCGCCAGTGCGCGTCGTACGCTTTTCGCCTGACGGGCGGTTGATCGCAACTGGCGGCGACGACGGAGCCGTGCGCGTATGGGATGCCAGTAACGGCCGAGAGATTCACGCATGGCCGGGCCTTGCAGGTGGGGTGTCGACCATCAACTTTTCCGCGGATGGCCGACGAATGCTCGCGACCACATTCGCTGGCAACGCGAAGCTCTGGAACATTGAGAGCGGCGTTGAGATTGCGACGTTGACCGGTCACCGCGACTCGATCCCCTGCGGCGATATCAGCTGGAATGGCTGCGATCGTCACGGGCTCGTATGACGGCACGGATTCAGTTTTGGATTCCTCGATAGCGGCACTTGTCTGCTAACGCTTCGTAGATCAGTTCCGCGTGGATCGCGTGGCGTTCGATCCAGCCGGGACGAAGCTCTTCACTGTCGGCGTGAGCAGGAAGTCGAATCTGGGACTGCGTGCCACGGCGCAAAGCATTCCGGCGCAAACCTCAACCCACGGTCCCAGAACCCTCCGACTCTACATTCCGATGGTGCTCTCGGAAATCGACCGCAGTCGATGATCCGCCGCCGCTACCGCGGTGTCGGCGGCGCTACGCGACGTGGAGCGGATGGCCAGCCGACCAACCTGTCTCAGCCATCTCCAACGAACTGCTGCCGTTCGTGCAGCAGCCCGCCCAGTACATCGGCGGTGAGGTCAATCAGTTGCCCAAGCCGGGCGACTGGGAGGCGGCCGAGATTCGGGTCGCGGTCGCCTTTCCGGATACGTACGCGATCGGCATGTCGCACCTGGGCTGCCAGATTCTTTACTGGCTCTGCAATCACACGCCCGGCGTTTCCGGCCTCCGTGGTGGACGCCGAAGCGATCATCAGGCATTGCTCACCTGGGACACGCGCCAGCCGGTCGCGTCGGCCGACCTCTTCGCCATTTCGCTGCAATATGAACTCTGCTTTACGACCGTCCTGAATCTGCTCGACCTCGCGGGCATCCCGGTTCGCGCCGCCGAGCGCGATTCCTCGCGGCAGCCCTCCGGCGAAGAATGGCCGCTCGTCATCGTCGGCGGGCCGCAGGCCGACAATCCCGAGCCGATGGCGGATTTTGTCGACTTGGTCGTGATCGGCGACGGCGAAGCGAGCATGGCCGCGATCGTCGAGGCGTATCGCGAATACAAGCGCGCGGGCGTTTCACGGCGGGAGATGATCCTGCTGATGGCGCGGCGTTTCCCGTGGATCTACGCGCCGAATCTCTACGACATCACTTATCACGAGGACGGCACGATCGCGGGCATGCTTCCCAACATGGGCCTGCCAGACCTATCGAGCAGCAAGACGCCGGATTTCAAGCTGCCGTTTCCAGCCGCGCTCGTCCATGGACCGAAGTCGTCCACGACCGCATCGCGATCAGATGTCTGCGACTGCCGCAGGTCTGCCGCTTCTGCCACGCCGGCTACACGAAGCGCCCGCTCAGCTTCGGCGTCGAACGCATCTGGAAATCGCCACGACCTGGCGGGCGATATCCACGAGATCGGCCTGCTCTCGCTCAGCACGGCCGACTATCCGCATCTGCGCGAGCTGGCCGACCGAATCAATGAACGCTTCGCGCCGCGCATGGTGAACCTGAGCTTTCCGTCGCTGCGCATCGACAAGATGCTCCAAAACATTCCGTGGATGGCCTACAGCGTCGCAAGGGGCGCGAGCATCGATGGCCGTCAGGCCGCGGACATGATCCGCAAGAAGGTCACCGACGGCAACCTCCTCGAAGGCGTGCGCGAGATCTACAAAGCCGGCTGGCAGCGCGTGAAGCTCTACTTCATGTCCGGCTTTCCCGGCGAACGCAGCGAAGACATCGACGGCATCTTCGAGGTCGCCGACGCTGTCAGCCGCCAGCCGCCCAACTCAAGCGCCCACCGGCCTACGTGACGGCCTCGGTCGGCTGGCTGGTGCCAAAACCGTTCACGCCGCTGCAATGGATGGCACAGCCGCGGCTGGAATACTTCGAGCGCGTGCGGGAGCAGTTGCGCCGCGTGGCGCGGTTTGAGGCGAAGTGGAGTGGCGAGGAGCGAGTTCAGAGTAACGAGTTAACTTCGCCGAATGGTGCGTCTCATGGCGAATCGGGTTCCTGCACATCCACTGAAGCACGTCAACCCGACGCTTCGGTTCATCCGCACGACGTTCGCCTCTCGAGCACGTGGACGGCGGAATGGGCGGATATGGGTCAGTCGCGGGCATGATGGAGGACGCCGCGGCTTGCCCAGCCGGACGGCGGACGCGGCGCGGCGGTAACTCGAAATCGAAATTTTCCACCGTGGCCGCCCGAAAAACGCGGCGGTCAAGATTCAAACGCACGACCCGCGCCGCTCGATCCTCGAAGGCGTGTTTTCTCGCGGCGACCGTCATGGGCATAGTGATCTGGCGGCTCGGCGCGCGACTACCGCCACGAAGTGCTACCGCCACGGGCGCGACTTGCGACGGCATCGACCCGGCCTGGTACGCCCACCGCGAACGCAGCTACTCCGAACGCCTCCCCTGGGACCACATCGGCCTGCACATGCGCCCGCCGGTTTCTGGAGGAGAGCTATGACAGATGTATGAGACGATTCGGGCGGCTTCGGCGGCAGGTGTGCAGCTGATGTCGTGGACCAAATTTCCCGAAACTCATGATCAGTACGCTTGCCGCCGAGTATGACACTCTCATTGATCCCGCTCTGAGTTCCCGAACGGCGGCGGAATTTGTCCCCGGATGGGCCGTGGGCTTTGGCCCCCTGCAGCGGCCCCGGAGGCCCCGTGGGCTGTAGCCACGGGTGGAGCGGCGGCGCGGCGCAGCCCGCCGTCGCGGAACCCGTGGACAGATGATTCAATTCATCGTCGCCCCGGAGGGGCGAAGGATTCCGAATGCCCGGCACCTACTCCCAACTCCTGCTCCACGTCGTCTTTTCTACGAAGGGCCGCGCCCCGTGGATTGCAGCTGACGTTGCCGATCGCCTGTATTCCTATATCGGCGGCCTCATCCGAACGGAAAAGGGCGTCCTCTACGACATAGGCGGCGTGGAAGACCATGTGCATCTGTACCTCCGATGGCGACCCG
The DNA here is from genome assembly GCA_044225155.1 of Phycisphaerae bacterium. GTDB lineage: Bacteria > Planctomycetota > Phycisphaerae > UBA1845 > Fen-1342 > CAYMBL01. The sequence continues at coordinate 12,664 of JBGAJB010000039.1, forward strand.
ACGAGTCCGTGTCAAACCTGATGCGCACTGTGAAGGCGCGGTCGTCAAAGTGGGTCCACGACACGTTCCCGTTCTTGCGCGAGTTCGCGTGGCAGGAGGGATACAGTGTGTTTTCGGTGAGCAAGTCGCAGGAAGGAGCTGTCAAGTCGTACATCGCGGGCCAAGCGGACCATCACAAAAAGGAGGACTTTCAGTCCGAACTCCTCCGCCTCCTCCGGGCGCACGGGATTGAGTTCGACGAGAAGTACGTCTTCAACTGAACCTGCGAGTCGCCGTGCAACTCCTCTGCCCCTCCGGGGCAGATTTGAGATAACGAGACCGTTTCCACGGGTTGCGCTGCGCTCCACCCGTGGCTACAACCCTGCGCCCCTCCGGGGCGAAAATTGGAGCGACGCCAGCCGCGCGACGTGCAAAAAAAGGTCTACGAGTTCCTGGCCAAAAAGTTCGCCAAGAAGCCTGCGGGAAACGAGGGCCGCACTGTGCCGACACGCGCGCAACCTTCGCAAACTCCCCGCGCCTCAGCGACGATTCGCGCGCCGTACCTTGGCGGATTCGCCCACGAGGTCATAATCATCCGTATCCACGATCTTCGCCGTCACAAACGTCCCCGGTTCAATCTCGACATCCGGCAAGATCGTCGTCGCGTCCACTTCCGGCGCCTGCCCCGCGTGGCGGCCGACGCTGCCGCGCTCGTCTTGTGAGTCGATCAGCACTTCAATCTTCTGGCCGATGCGTTTCCGGGCGGCGGCGAAGGCGACTTCCTGCTGCACGAGCATGAAGCGCTCGTAGCGCTCGTGCTTCACTGCGTCGTCGTGTTGCCCCTTCATGCGGCCGGCCGGCGTCTCGGGTTCGAGCGAATACTTGAACGCGCCGGCCGCGTCGAGGCCGGCCTCTTCGGCGAAGCGGAGCAACTCGGCGAATTCCTCGTCAGTCTCGCCGGGGAAGCCCACGATGAACGTTGTGCGGATGTTCACGCCCGGGATGCGGCGGCGCAGCTTCTCGAGCAGCGCCTCGGTCTGGGCGCGCGTCACGCGGCGGTGCATCGCCTTCAGCATGCGGTCGTTGATGTGCTGCAGCGGGATGTCAATGTACTTCACGACGCGCTCGCACTCGGCGATCGCATCGATCATTTCGTCGGTCATGATCGACGGGTAAACGTACATCAGGCGAATCCAGCGGGCCGCGTCGCAGTCGCGATCCAGCCGTCGCAGCAGCGCCGCGAGGCCGTGACCCGCGCCAAGATCGTGGCCATAGCTGGTCGTGTCCTGGCCGATCAGGATCAATTCCTGCACGCCATCGGACGTCAGCTCGCGGGCCTCCGCCACCAGTTCGTCGGGCGTTTTCGAGTGCATCGGGCCGCGAATGCTGGGGATCGTGCAGAACGTGCATTTCTGGTTGCAGCCTTCGCTGATTCGCATGTACGCGTAGTGGCGCGGCGTGAGGCGCAGGCGGCCGGTGTCGTGCCAGCCTTCGCGCATCGACGGGTGATAGGCGCCGAGGTAGCGATCGAGTGCGGCGTCGCGATCAAGCCGCCACACGGCCCGCACCACGTCGTCGCGATTGTTCACGCCGACGAGCGCGTCGACCTCGGGCACCCACTGCTGAATCCGCACGCCGTCGCGCTGCACGAGGCAGCCCGCCACGACGATGCGTTTGAGATCGCCGCGCCGCTTGCGGGCGGCGAGGTCGCGGAGCACTTCGAGCGCTTCGTTGCGCGAGTTTTCGAGAAAGCCGCAGGTGTTGACGACCACGGTGTCGGCCAGCGATTCATCGCCGCTCAGCACGACGCCGCTTTCTGCCAGCTGGCCGAGCATTTTTTCCGAATCGACGAGGTTCTTCGCGCAGCCGAGCGATACGAAGGAAACGATTGGCGCTTCGACACCGTCGCCGAGAAAGGGCTGCGGGGCGGTCGCGCCGGCGCCGAGGATCGGCAGTCCGAGCGAGGGGCTGGCGCGTTTTTCCCCGGCCGTGTCCGGGCGCTTCGAGACCGACATTCAAGCTCCTGCACTCGCGGCCGACGACCCAGCGATCGCATTCGGACAAATCCACAGCGGGCGGGGCGCCGGCGGCAGCTTGCTGCCGAGAGTTTAGCGGGAAACAGGCGATTTTGCTGATTGCCGGGGTAGTGCGGCGAGCCTTGCGGGCCTGGATCGTGACGGCGGACACAACCGTTATCGCGCGGCATCGATGCGATATCCACGTCCCGGCTCACTCCTGAGCGGGCCGGTTCAAACTGCTGCGACCTTGGTCGAACTGATCGGGACGACGGCTTTTCGTTTGGCCGTCAGGGGCTATAATTTGCGGTTCGCGCCGCCAGCCGGCGATTTGGATTGCATAGCGAGAGAAAAACGATGCTTCTTGCGGCCTGGTATCACAGCATTCTCGCCACGCTGTTCGCGATGGCGTGCCTGATCCTGATGGGTGTGATCCTGCTTCAGCGCGGCCGCGGCGTCGGGCTGGCCGGTGCATTCGGCGGGGCCGGCGGACACACGACCTTCGGCTCGAAGACGGGCGACGTCTTGACGTGGGTGACGGTCGTGATGGCGGCCTGCGTCCTGCTCGGGGCGGTCGTGCTGAACTACGTATTTGTGCCGCCGCCCGTGGCGATCCCGACCACTCCAACCCCGACGCCCACGCCGACGACGAGCTCACCATCCGAACAGACGCGCGCTTTCCCGCCGAGCGATCGGGGCACGGGCATCTTTGGAATTTCAGCCGAGGCGTAGCCGCGCAAGCTTATTCTTCCGGTTCGACCCAATTGAATCCTGCTGGTTCGCCAGGGACTCCGCGCATCCCTCAATGAGCGCAAAGGCGATTCGCTCGCGCCGTCGTCGCGCACTAGTTAGTAAATTCCCGAAGATCTAGGCGGACATGCGCTTCAGAGCCTCTTCACGGCATTTCTTCAGCGTGACGCCGAAATCGGCCAATACGCGCTGCGCTGTACTTCCCTCTTCGCGCAGCAGGCCGAGCAGCAGGTGCTCGCTGCCGATGACTTTGCTTTCGAGCTGCGTGGCTTCGTCGATCGCCAGCGCGACCACATTGCGATAGTGCGGCGAGCCGGGGAGCCGGCCGAAGACCCACGTGTCTTCCATGTCGCGCTCCAGCATCTTTTCGACGGCCTTGTGCACCTTTTTTTCGTCGAGGTGGAAGGCGCTGCGCAGGATGTCCGCGCCGATTCCGCGCCCGTGGCGCAGGATGCCGAGCAGGACGTGTTCCGTGCCGACATAGTCGAGCATGAATTCGCGCGCGATCTCCTGCGCGACCTTCTTGACGATCGTGTCGGCGTTCTCGTCGAGATGCGGATAGCTCATTCAGCTCCCTTTCCGAGGCTCGACTTATACAGGACGCCCGCGCGATGGACAACGTGGCGGTGTTGCATCCAGTCGGCCCGGCTAAGATTCTGCATTCGCCCGCGTGCCGAAACGTCTGTTTCGCGCGCCATAGAAGGGATCGAGCGTGCGGATACTGGTCGCCGGCTGTGCCGGGTTCATCGGGTATCACCTCTGTGAGCGTCTCCTGCGCGAGGGACACGAGCTGATCGGCGTCGACGACCTCTGCACGGGGCAGCCGCGGAATGCGGCCGACCTTTCAAAAAATCCCCGCTTCCGCTTCGTGCAGCAGGACATCGCGCAGGGCGTCCCTGTCGAAGGCGCGCTGGACCGCGTCTTTGACCTGGCTTGTCCGGCATCGCCCGTGGATTTCGCGCCGCGGCGAATGAAGATCCTCGAAGTCTGCTCGCGCGGCGTGTGGAACCTGCTCGATCTATGCCGCAAATCCGGCGCACGCTTGATGCACGCCAGCACGAGCGAGGTTTACGGCGATCCGGCCGAGCATCCGCAGCGCGAGAGTTACTGGGGTAACGTGAATCCGATCGGGCCGCGCGCGTGCTATGACGAGGGAAAACGCTTTGCCGAAGCACTGATCACGAACTATCGCGCGGCTCACGGCGTGCAAACCCGGATGGCACGCATTTTCAACACGTACGGCCCACGCATGCGCGGCGACGACGGACGCGTGCTGCCAAACTTCATCAATCAGGCGCTGCGCGGCGAGCCGTTGACGATCCACGGCGATGGGCAGCAGACGCGCAGCTTTTGCTTCGTCACCGACCTCGTCGACGGGTTGATCCGGCTTTGCGAAAGTGACGTGGTTGACCCCGTCAACGTCGGGAATCCAGCCGAGGTGACGATCCTCGAAGCGGCGCAGGAAGTCATCACGCTTTGCGGCAGCAAGAGCACGGTCACGCATCTGCCGGCGTGGAAGGACGATCCCCGGCGGCGCAAGCCGGACATCACCCGGGCGCAGCAGCTATTGGGGTGGAACCCGACCGTCGCGCGCTCCGACGGATTCGCGCGAACGGTCGAGTGGTTCCGCGATCAGGCACAGCGCTAGAGCCGCCACGCGGCGCGGGAACTCTCATGCAGAGCGACTCGGCCAACGCACGGAAGCTCAAACGCCGAAATCTGCGCCTGACGCTCGCCTACGACGGACGAGGCTTTCACGGCTGGCAACGGCAGGAAGGCGTGCGCACCGTTCAGGCCGATGTCGAGGACGTTTGTCGTCGCGTGCTGGGCGAACTCGTGCATGTCGTGGGGGCCAGCCGCACGGACACGGGCGTGCACGCGCGCGGGCAAGTGGCGCACATGCGCACCGACACCGTCATCCCGCTTGCGAACCTGAAACGCGCCATCGGACATCATCTGCCCGTCGATGTCGGCCTCGTAGAGATCGACGAGGTTCGCACCGATTTTCATTCGTCCACCTGTGCCCAGCGCAAGCGCTATCGCTATCGAATATTCGCCCACGAGCGGCGCCCGGTGGAGCAGCAGCTCCTCGGCGTCGTCTGGCACTGCTGGATGCCGGTCGATCTCACGCGCATGGCGGCGGCCGCGCCGGCTTGGATCGGCCGGCATGACTTCGCCAGTTTTGCGAGTGCCGGGAGTCCGCGCGAGACGACTGTTCGTTCGGTTTTCGCCATCGATGTGCAGCCGGTCGGCCACGAAATTCGCGTCGACATCGAGGGTGACGGATTTCTCTACCATCAAGTGCGGAACATGGTCGGCACGCTGGTTGAGATCGGTCGTGGCCATTGGCCCGTCGAACGTGCCTCCGAAATCCTCGCGGCGCGCGACCGGCGCGCGGCCGGGCCGACGGCCCCGCCCGAGGGATTGTGCCTGGAGTGGATTCAGTATGGCCCGGAGTGGCTGATCTCAGAGTCCATGACGCGTGCAAATCCGACGGACGTAACGAGTGAGAACACGTCATCATGAATCTCGCCGGCAGAGTTGCGTTAATCACGGGGGCCGCCCGCCGTCTTGGACAAGCAATCTCGCTGCGGCTGGCGGAGAGCGGCGTTTCGATGGCCGTCCACCATCACACGTCATCCGATGAAGCGGATGCAACCGTGCGCTTATGCCGGGAGCGCGGTGTCGCTGCGGAATCATTCGCGTGCGATCTGGCCGACTCGGTCGCCACCGCGGCGCTCGTACCTTCGGTGCTCGCACGCTTTGGTCGGCTGGACATCCTGATCAACAATGCCTCGCGTTTCACGCCGCAGCGAATCGACGACTTCTCCGTCGAGGAATGGAATCGAACCCTCGCGATCAATACCACGGCTCCGATGATTCTGGCGCATGCGGCAAGAGCAGCATTGCGGCAAAACGGCGGGCGAATCGTCAACCTGTGCGATGCGGCGACGAGCCATCCGTGGCCCGGACATCTCGCCTATATCGTCTCAAAGGGGGCGCTGGATACGCTGACCATGGCGCTCGCGCGTGCAATGGCGCCGGAGGTCAACGTAGTCGGAGTGGCGCCCGGAATCGCGGAGTTCCCGCCCGACTACGACGCGGCGAGTCGCGCGCGATTGATCGAGCGCATCCCTCTCAAGCGGGCCGGAACGCCGGAGGACATCGCAGCCTCCGTTCACTTTTTGCTGGAAAAAGGCGATTTCATCACAGGTACGATCGTCAATGTTGACGGCGGGCGCTCGATTGCCTGAATGCCCCGCGGAACCCCCTATTTCGACTGAGCGGCCAACGGCGCACTCTTCGAAGAGCGGTGATTCCGCTCGGCGAGCACGCTGACGATGACCCCGGGGATTTCCTCGGGCGGCAGGACGTGCATGACGGCGCCGCGTTCGACGGCCGCTTTCGGCATGCCGTAAACAACGCACGTCTCCCGGCTCTGCCCAAACGTGATCGCTCCCGCCGCTCGCATGCGCCCAAGGGCGACCGCGCCATCGTCGCCCATGCCAGTCAGCAATATGCCGATCGCGTTCGCGCTCGCCACCTTGGTGACCGAGTCAAAAAGGGGTTCAACACTCGGGCAGTGGCCATTCACCTTCACCTGGTTCGTGTACCGGCATTCCCATCCACGAACCGTGCGTTTGATCGTGAGATGCGTGTCGCCGCGCGCGACCACCGCCTCGCCGGGTTGAATGATCTGACCGTCCGCCGCCTGTGTGACGCGCAAGGGACAGGCCCGATCCAAGCGCTCGGCGAAGGCGACGGTGAAGTC
>JBGAJB010000406.1:0-2462 GCA_044225155.1 Phycisphaerae bacterium
GGCAGCGACCCGGACGGCGACACGCTGACCTATTGCTGGGAGCAGCGCGATCTGGGTGTTTCCCAGGATGCCGTGGGAAGCATTTTCGCCGACAACGGGGACAGCCCATTTCTGCGGTCGTGGCTGCCGACGTCGGATCCGACACGCACGATTCCGAAACCCGCCAACTTGCGGGCCAACACCTTTCCGAAGGGTGAACAGCTTCCGAATTTGAGCACGAGCGTGAATTTCCGCGTCACCGTGCGCGACAATCGTGCGGGCAATGGCGGCGTCAACACGGACGACATGAAACTGACCATCGCCACCGGCGCGGGCCCGTTTCTCGTGACATCGCCGAACACTTCGGCAACCGTCCATCCCGGGCCGTACACAGTGACTTGGGATGTCGCCAACACGACCGCCTCGCCGGTCAACTGCGCGAGCGTGAGCATCCTGCTCTCGACCGACGGCGGCGTAACGTTCCCGACCGCCCTTAGCGCACTGACCGCCAACGACGGCAGCGAAGTGGTCGTCATCCCGAACGTTGCGACCTCGCAGGGGCGCATCATGGTGGCCTCGGTCGGCAACATCTTCTTCGACATCTCCAACGCCAACTTCACGATTGCGGCCTGCGATGATCCCGTGCTTACGCAGCAGCCCGCGTCGCAGACGGTCACGGCCGGCTCGCTCGTTTCCTTCATGGTGGGCGTCGATACGGCCGCGTATTCGTTCCAGTGGCGTAAGGGCGGGGTGAATCTGAACGATACGGCGAACGTGGTCGGCACGCATTCGGGCGCGATGTTCATCCTCGCCGCGGCGGAAGCGGATGAAGGCAGCTATGACTGCATCGTCACGCGCCTGACATCCGGCTGCTACACAATCAGCAATCCCGCGACGCTCACAGTGAACGCCGTGGGCGGCTGCCCGAATCAGCAGACCGGTTGCACGAACTCCGACCTCTTCCCGGCCGTCACGCAGGACTGTGTCGTGGACCTCAGCGATCTGGGGCAACTGCTCGCCAATTACGGCCCGGGCGTCGGCGGCAAGACGCGGGCTCAGGGCGATATTTATCCGCTCGGCGGGGGTGACGGCTTTGTCGATCTGAGCGATCTCGGCCAGCTTCTGGCCGATTTCGGCACGGATTGCCGCTAGGTTAGGGTTGCTGAAAACAAAGCCGGGCGAGAGGCGGGACTCCGGCCGCTCGCCCGGCTCTTTTTTTGATCTTGCCGATATGGGAGGGCGGCCAGCAAAACGAATCTACTGGACCGTCGCACCGAGCTGCGCGAGTCGATACCGCGCCCACCCGGACGGCCATTCGTCGCGCGCGATGTCGATGCAGCGTTGATAGCGCTGCCGCGCCAAGGCAATGTCACCGTTGCGCCGCGCCAGTTCCGCCATGAAAAACTCAAGGTCATCGCGGTGTTCGACCCATTGCCCTTCGACGAGCTTCAGCACCGCCGCCAAGCCGGTGGCCAGTTCGTTTTCCGACTGCTGCCCGACGATGACGCTGCCGATCAAGCGCGTCGCGAGCACGCCCGCGAGATCGACTGCGGGCAGCCGCGCCACGCGCGCTTCAAACAGCACGAGTGTCTTCCGCGCGTATTCCGGACTATCCGACAAGGCCGCGGCGGCCGCCAATTCCAGATAAACGCGCGCCAAGTCCGTCACGTGCAGGTCGTCGCGCTCCGAAACTTCCCGCAGCGCCGCCACGGCTGCTTCAGGGCGGCCGAGCAGATAGCGGCATTCCGCCCGGCGCAGCAGACTGATTGTGTCAACCGCGCCGCCCGCGGCCTCGATCCCGCGCTCCAGCAGATTCTGCCCGAGGCCGAAGTAGCCGCCCTCGACCGCTGCGCGCCCCAGCCGGAGCAGCAGTTCCGGCTGGGCATCGCGCGTCACGTCATCGACATACGCGATCGCCCAGCCGCCCTTGCGCCGCAGGGCGCGTTCGACGATCAGTTCGCGCGTCGTCTCCGCCCGCGCCGCATCGAGCTCTTCGAGTCGGGAGATCGCGGCCCATGCCTGCTCATATTGTCCGCTCAAAAGCTGGCGGCTGATCGAGCGCTGCAAGGCGGCGCTTTCGTTCGCGGCGCGCATCTGCGGCGCGCCGGGCCGATCACGCAGCACGACCCGCTCGTCCTGCGCGAAGAGGATCGAGTCGTTCTTTCCGACCCACCCGGCCGGCCCGACTGTGGCGGTCCAGTTGGCGATCGGCTCCAACGTCGCGACTTCGTAGATGGCCACCTGCCCGTCGCCGGATTGCACGAGCAGCGCGTCGCCAGTCGAGTCGAAAGCAATCGCGTTCGCCGCCCGGCCCATGGGGATCATTCCGATCGGCGCCGCGTCGGGCATCGCCAGCAGCCGCAGCATGCCATCGTCGCACGCGACCGCCAGCAAGCGCCCGGCGCGATCGGTCGCCACCAGGTTCGCCGGCGACTCCAGCGTCACCAGCGGCTCGTTGCGCGGCGCGGCCTCGAGACTGCGCG
>JBGAJB010000040.1:0-19047 GCA_044225155.1 Phycisphaerae bacterium
GCGTGACGAACTCGGGCACGTTTTCGCCGGGGCCAGGTCTCGTCCCCGTGTTGCTGTCCAAGGACTTCACGCAGACCGCGAGCGGCACGCTGTCGGTCGAAGTCGGCAGTCAACAGACCGATCATGTCCTGGTAACGGGCAATGTGAACCTTGCCGGCACGCTGGAAATCATCTTTTCGCTGTCGGACCCGCCCCAGCCGGGGGACAACTTCGAAATCATTAGTGCGGCCAACATCAGCGGCCGCTTTGACTCCATCCGCACGTTGAATCTTCCCGCCAACCAGCAGATCAGCCTGAGCTACATCTCTGGCCGGCTCATCGCGCTGGTGGGTGCGACGTTGGACGGGGGAGCGGCCAGTTCCGATGCGGCGGACGACGCCCCGCCGTTCGACAATGACTGGCACGGCGGCATCTATGTCAACGACGGTTTGCTGAACGGCGGCGGATTGAACGAAGCGCTGCTGGAGACCATCCGCCTCTCGCCGTGGCTGGCGGGCGTGCAGGTCAATCTGACATGGGCGGACATGGAGCCGCAAAAAGACCAGTACAACTGGGCGCTCGTCGATGAGTATCTGGATGCCTACGAGACGATTGGCCGGCGTGTCGGATTCAAGTTCTTCTGCGTCGGCGGCGAGGTCGAGTCTGATGATCCGCAGAATCCCAACAATGTCTATGTCAATTCGGCAACGCCCAGCTGGGTGTTGACCGACCCGCGCGTCCGCACGATCGGCGAGATCGCCACGCCGCAGGGAATGCTGGCGCGCTATCCGGTCTATTGGGACGCCGTTTATCTTGGCTACCTGAAGGACTTCATCGCCGCGTTCGGCGCACGCTACGGGCAGGACGACCGCATCGAGTTCTTCCGCATGGCCGGCTGGCAGGTCGGCACGAACGAGCCGAATTTTTACGCCTACGCGGCGCACTACATGGCAGACCAAATCGCGGCCAACGGCATGTCGGTCGATTTTGCGTCCGACGGCAGCGCGATTCTCGTACCAGGCACGCCCTATGAGAGCGCGATCCAGCAGTTGATCGAGTCGTATCGCACGAATTTCGGAATCATTCCGCTGGTGGCGACGATCAAGTTCGATTCGCCGACTTCGCTTTACGAATCGATGAATTCTTACTGCGCCGCGCGCGCCATCGGGCTGGTGAACACCGGGCTCAACGAAGGCGACAAGAGCGTCACGCGCGCCCGCTTCCGCGATTGGCATGACAACTATCACTGCCGCGTCGGCTGGGGCGGCGTCACGAATCTGGGCACGAAGCTGACCCAGGCGGAACTGGACGCGTTGGGCCATACGCTCTGGCAGGAAACGATGTATCAGGCGATCGGCATCGACGGCGATGCGCGCTACAACCCGGCCGGCGCGACGGGCTATGTCATCCTGGGCGACACGGCGCTATATGATGTTCCGGCCCTGCAGTGGGGCGCAACTCGCCTGCTGTTCAAGGAATAGGCCGCGGCTGAAGCAGCGGCCTGAGAGCGATCAGCGCCCCGCCGCTCGAATGAGAGCTGTGCGGATGCGCGCCCTGATCATCGAAGACGACTCCAGCGTGGCCGCCTTTATTCAACAGGGCCTGCGCGAGGCGTCGTATGCGACGGAACTTGCCAACAATGGCGAGGACGGTCTACGTCTCGCGCTCGCCGGCGGCTATGACGTCATCCTGCTGGACCTGATGTTGCCGGGTCGTGACGGATTCGACGTTTTGAAGAACCTGAGGCAGTCGGGCGTGACGACGCCGGTTTTGTGCCTGACTGCGCGCGACGCGGTCGATGATCGCGTGCGCGGTCTCGACCTCGGCGCGGACGACTACCTCGCCAAACCGTTCAGTTTTGTGGAGCTGCTCGCAAGATTGCGCGCCCTGCTGCGTCGCGGCGCGGCCCTGACAACGAATTCGATCGTCGTCGGCGACCTGGTGATCGACCTGCTGGGACGGCGCGTCGATCGCGGCGGCCGGCGCATCGATCTATCCGCCCGCGAATTCGCGCTGCTGGAGTGTCTTGGCAGGGGCGGAGGGCAGCCGCTGCCGCGCACGATGCTCCTGGAGCGCGTCTGGGATGTGAAACAGGAGCCGCTGACCAACGTCATCGACGTACACATCAACCGGCTGCGAAGAAAGATCGACTACGGTTTTTCCCGCCCGCTCATCCACACGGTCCGCGGCGTCGGCTACGCGCTGCGCGACGATGGTCCCTAGCTCATGTTTTTCCGCACGCTGCGCGGACGCCTGGCCGCCCTCGCTTCCGCCATCACGTTCGGCGTATCGCTGCTGGTCTGCATTCTGCTCTACATCAGCCTGCGTTTTTCACTTCATCGAGAAGTGGACGCGTTTCTCGCCGGCGAAGTGATGGAGTTTTCCGAGATTCTGCGCAGCGGCGGCACGTTGGACGACATGGAGAGCAAGATTCGGCGCGAAATCGGCGCCCGTCCGCGCGGCGACCTGAGTTTTCGCTTGTTGACCCTCGACGGCGATGTGTTGCTCTCGAGCGATCCGGCCACGCGCCGGCGCCATCTGCATGTACCGAATCGTTCCCATGAAGCGATGACTTTCGATCTCGAACCGCATCCGGAAAAATCGACGTCGCTCCGCACATGCAACGCGTGGATTCATCTGCCGGATGGAACCGACCGCGTGGTGCAGACAACCTACGACCTCGCCGACGTGGAGCAATCGCTGTCGCGCTTCAAGCAGATCAGCATTGCCGGATTGCTCGTCGCGGCCGCGGCGGCGGGCGTCGGCGGACGCATCGCCGCGCATCGGGGCCTGCGCCCACTCAACGATATGGCGGCGGCGGCGCGCGACATCGATCTGAATCACCTCGAACAGCGACTGAAACGCAGCGGTGCCGGCGACGAACTCGACCAACTCGCCGAAAGGTTCAACGGCATGCTTGCGCGGCTCGAAGAACAGGTCGGACAGCTCAAGCAGTTCACGGCCGACGCCGCCCACGAGCTGCGCACGCCGCTCGCGGCCCTGCGCGGCAGCGCCGAAGTCATGCTTTCGGAAAAACGATCGGCCGAGGAGCTGCGCTCCGGCATCGCGGACAGCATTGACGAATTTGATCGGCTGACACACATCGCAAACGATCTGCTCCTGCTGGCGCGCGCGGATGCGGGGCAACTGCTGGGCCAGCGCGACGCGACGCGACTTGACGCGGCCGTTACTGACGTAGTCGACCTGTTCGCCCCCCTCGCGGAGGAATGCGGCATCGCCCTGCAAGCCTCGATCGTCGAAACGTGGGTGGAAGGCGACAGCGGACGGCTGCGGCAGGTGCTCACGAATCTGCTCGACAATGCCGTCAAAAACACGCCCGCCGGTGGGCGCATTGCGGCCGTCCTGACGCAGGCCGACGGAAGGTGCGAGCTTTCGATCGCGGATACCGGCGCGGGAATCGACCCCGCCGACCTGCCGCACGTTTTCGACCGCTTCTATCGTGCTGATCGCGCCCGCCGCCGCGCCGGCGGCACGGGACTGGGGCTCGCCATCTCGAAGTCGATCATTCAAGCCCATCAGGGTGAAATCAAGATCCATTCGGAACTCGGCGCCGGCACGACAATCACAATCCGCCTGCCAACGACGGCCCCAGTCGTCAAAGATGCCCCGCAAGAGGCCGTGACGGCCTGATTTACGCGTCGCTCTTTCGCTCGCCCGCATGCATGCGCGGACCAGGCGGTTGAGCTTGAATTGCCCGTGCCTCGATTCGCAGCCACTCCTGCCAGCGTCGCTCCACGCGCTCTGCCGCGTCCTGCGTGTCGCGCTCCAGTACCTGTCGCGCCAGTTCGAGGAAGCTGAGAAAATGTCCCTTCTCCGACGCCCACAATCCTTTGTAGAGCTTGGCCAGCTCGCGATCGGTGCAATGCTCGGCCAATAGCGCGAATCGCTCGCACGAGCGCGCCTCGATCAATGCCGAAACCATCAGCCGGTCCACGATCTCGCGCGGGCCCAAGCCGCGGCGCACATGGTCGCGCAGTTCGTTCGCGTAGGCATTCTTGTGATGCTTGGTGAGACGGCCGCCGCGCCGCGCGAGCAGCCGCGTGACGACCGCGAGGTGCTCGACCTCGTCGCGCGCCACGGCCGTCATTTTCTCCACCCAATATTCGGGCGGAGTCGGATCCGGCCATTGCGTCAGCAACTCCAGTGCGTTGGAAGCGGCTTTCTTTTCCAGATGGGCGTGGTCGTTCAGCAATGCCAGCGGTTCCTGCAAGGCGGAGACCGCCCAATCCGGCGATGTTTCATAGAGCAGGGGCAGCTCGATCTCGATGCGCATATCCCGATTGTCCGTCCGCGGCGCGGGGCGTCAAAGCGCGGTGCAGGTGTTGCTATTATCTTCGCCAAGGAGACTCAGGATGAGCACGCGCAAGCATTTCCCGACCCGTAATGACCTCCCGGAAAAGACCCGCACCGCGATGATCGACGTGCTGAACCAGCAGCTCGCGGATGCGACCGACCTTCGCACACAGATCAAGCACGCTCATTGGAACGTGAAGGGCCCGACGTTCATCGCGCTGCACGAGCTGTTCGACAAGCTCGCGGCCGAAGTCGCCGAACAGGCTGACGAAATTGCGGAACGCGCGACAGCCCTTGGCGGCGTGGCGCTCGGAACGCTGCGCCTCGCGGCCGCCGCGACGCGAATCGCGGAGTTCCCGCACGATGCGTTTTCCGGAGAAGCCGTCGTGACAGCGCTGGCGGACCGCTTCGCCGCGTGGGGCAAGACACTCCGCGCGGGCATTTCCACAGCCGACGAACTCGGAGACGCGGACACCGCCGATCTGCTCACGGGCATTTCACGGGAAGTGGATTTGCGCCTCTGGTTCCTCGAAGCGCACCTGAGCAACCCCAAGTAGGGCGGCGTGCGTCCGAACATCTCCCGCGCTGGCGAAGCCGTCGCCCTAAGATGTCCAATGGGCGGCCATTCGCGCTCGATCTCGCGCGAAGCGGAGGGGATTCGATGAGGTTGTCCGGACCTGCGGGTCCGTATTCCTGTTTCGCGGCGATGCTCGTTGCGCTGCCGACGATAGGCTTTTCAGCGATTTGCGGTGCGCAAGATCGATTTCCGCTGGGGGTCGCGGCGGGTGACGTGCGGTCGGACTCGGTCATCCTTTGGACGCGACCTTCTGCGGCGAGCACGCTGGACTGGGAGATCAGCACCGACAGCGACTTTTTCGCTCCGTTGCTGACGGGAGAAGTGCGGGCCGGAGCAGAGACGGACTTCACTGTGCGCGCGAGCGTGAGCGGGCTGACGCCGGGCACCGCGTATTTCTACCGCTTCGTCGACGTCGCCACCGGCGAAGCAAGCGCGGTCGCGCAGTTCCGAACCGCGCCGGCGGCCGACATCCCGGCCCCGGTTCGTTTTGCCTTTTCCGGCGACACGAATTTTCAGCGCGCACCGTTCTACCTGATGAGCGACATCGCCGCGCAGCAGCCCGATTTGTTCATCTGGTTTGGCGACGTGATCTACGCCGATGTGACGGCCGGCGGATTGGGGCCGGCTACGACGCTCGATGAATACCGCGCGAAATACCGGCAGGTGCGCGGCGATGAGCACGCCCGTGCCGCCCTGCACGCCTGCGCGCTGTGGGCGGGGTGGGATGACCATGAGGTGGGCAACGACTACGCGGGACTCGACCCGAATCTTTCGCGCGATCAGCTCGCCGCGGCCGAGCAGGCGTTCTTCGAGTACATCCCGGTGGAGCGGAGCGGACTGTTGGACGATCCGAATCGCACCTTTCGGAGCATGCGCTACGGCGCATATGCCGAATTCTTCTTCCTCGATGAGCGCCAATATCGCGACGAAGAAGCCGTCGACGAGTGCAAGGGCAACGTCGACCCCGATGGGTTCATCCTCGGCGATCTGACACGCAATTCGGAATGCCGCGCGGTATTGCGGGCCGATCGCTCGCTGCTCGGCGATGCCCAGCGGCAATGGATCATGAACGGACTGCTGCAATCCGACGCGCGCTGGAAGTTCGTCATCAACAACGTTCCACTTTCCTACTTGGCGGTCTATCCCTACGACCGGTGGGACGGCTATGACGAGGAACGCCGCACGCTGCTCGAATTCATCGACGCGGCCGCGATCGACGGCGTCGTCTTCCTTACAACCGACATTCACGGCAACGGCTACAACCCGGACCTGGGCGAGTACTTCCGCGCACAGCGGCCGGACTACGAGCTGAGCGGAATCGTGCCGATTCGGGAGTTCATCACGGGGCCGCTAGGCAACGAGACGGCCCACGAGTCATTGACCGGTGCGGCGCCGGCCTTGTTGCGGCCGTTCGTGGAACTGCTCGAAACGAGGTTGCTCGCGCGGTTACGCGAGATCAACGGATTGGCCTTCATCGACATCAACAAGGTGAGCTATGCCCTCTTCGAGGTGGACGAAACAGGTGAATTGCGCGTGCGCTATCGCGGCGTGCCGCCGACCACGCCGTCGGCTGAGGCCATCGAGTTTTTCGACACGGCCGCACCGCCGCAGCCGCCGGCATGCGGGCTCGGCGTTTTTCCAGTCCTGACGATCGCGACGGGGTTGCGACTGGCGCAGAGGCCGAATCGAGTCTCAAAGAATCGCGCAGCACGTTCCTAGATCGGTGATGCGGCCGAGTTTCGTACAAGAAAAATCGCCCGGGTCAGGCGCGGAGATCCGCACCGATCCGGGCGATGATATTTGCTGCTGCAGAAGGCGATCCGGTTATCGACGATACACGCGCACCGAGTGGCCGCCGCGGTAGTAGTGCGATGGGTGGCTGTAGTACACATGGTGCGACGGGTAGGAGCGGATGTAGGTCGTCCGATAAACAGGATACGAGTCGTAGTACACGACCGGCGCCGGTCGAACGTACACCACGTCCGAGCAAGCCGGGGCGTAGGTCACGTAACTGTAGTCGCGGTAGTACGGGTCTCCGTATCCGACGGAGATGCCAAATTCTCCTGCCTTTGCCGACGCGGAGAAGACCCCGCCGAGTACCAGAGCGGCCAGAGTCGGAAGAGTCATGCGAGTCATGGTCGTGCCTCCTGCTGATGTTATGCCGCAACCTTCAACGCGGTCACAGCCTATCTGACAGTCTCTGACGGCCGAGGTTAGCGAGAAATTCATTTCGGTCGGCACCGGGCATTGAATACTCCTAACTTGCTGAAAATAAAAAAGATACGGCACGACCCGTTAGGCCGCGCCGTATTCGCCGGGCTCCCCTTTCCGACGCCGCTGGCGAGACGGCGGCGGTGAATCGAATTCAGTGCGTTACGTTCGCACGAAACGATCTTTGAAGTTCATATACGCCGGGCACTGCTCCGGGTTTCCGCAGCACACCTCGCGTATGTGTGTGTAGTAGACCTCGGCACTCAGTCCAACGTCCTTGCGCAGATGACATTTCAGCGCAATACGCGGCGGAGTTGTTCCGCCTGCCACGACCAGCGAACGGATGAACACCTGATTCTTGCCGGCCGGGCATTTCATCTCGCCGTTGAGCTTCTTCTCCAACACCGAGAGATTGCCGCCCGTCTCTTCCGGCACCAGCGGAGGCCCGAAGTTCTGCGCAACCGCGTTCAGCTTGGCCGTTCTCAGGGCGGCTGACGGGGCCGGCTTGGGCGCCTCCTTCTTCTTTCCGAGCAACGCAGACCACATGCGATTACCTACCTTCCGCAAAAGAGGCTACGAAGAAAATAAAATGAGACCAAGTTTTGTCCCCCGTCCGGCGCAGCCGCGAAGGCGAGCGGCAATCCGCGCAGGCGAGCAAATTCCATTCACGTCCGACGCGCCACTGCCGGGGGGTGCAGGCGACGCCGTACTTCTTGATGTCGCAGGATTCTTCGCGTCCTGCAAAACCGCGTAGGTAGGGGAGGACAGGCGGGGGGGGTGATAACTCAATTTATGATGACCGATACAGCCGGTCGATATTCGCCACAGCCTTCCCAAACCCATCGGACAGAATAATAGCTCCCACCTGTCCTTGGCAACTGAATTTCATCTGCGATTCGCCACAAAACAACACTTCGCGGCTTTCAAGCAGAGCAAAACTGACAGCGGTGAAGAGCCGGCACCGCGGCTTGCGCGCGTGAGTTATCATTCAGGGCATGACTCCGCTTGACCTCCAGCGCCAACACGCGGAGCCGATCAGCCCCCTAAGTCCGATCGCCCTGGACCGGCAGCGGATCGTCCAATCGGCCGCCTTTCGCCGGCTTCAATATAAAACGCAGGTCTTCGTGACGGGGGAGAGCGACCACTATCGCTCGCGCCTGACGCATACGCTCGAAGTCGCCAATTTGGCCCGCGTCCTGGCCGCCCGCCTAAAGCTTGACGTCGAACTAGCAGAAGTGGTCGCGCTCGGCCACGATCTGGGGCATCCGCCCTTTGGGCATGCGGGTGAACGGGCGCTCGATGAATGCATGGCGGGGCACGGCGGGTTCGAGCACAACGCTCACGCTTTGCGGGTCGTGGAATACCTTGAGCACCCCTATCCCGATTTCCGCGGGCTGAACCTGACGCGGCTGGTTCGCGAATGCCTGGCAAAGCACACCACGCAGTTCGACCAGCCGGGCCAGCACGCGCTTCAGGACGGAAAGCCGCCTCCGCCGGAGGGCCGCATTGCGGCGATGGCCGATCGCCTCGCCTATGCCCTGCATGATCTGCAGGACGGGTTGTATGCGGGACTCATCGAGATTCATCAACTGTCCAACCTCGCGCTCTGGAATCGGGCAGGTGGAGCGGCACTCAACGACATCGGAGCCGAGTGGCGCGGCCGGTTGCGGCCGGTGATCGAGCGGCTGCAGGAATTGCTGGTCGCGGATGTGGCCGCCCGGCACGCCGAAACCGGATGGATCGACGTCAGTCCGCTGCTCGACGCTGAGCTTCAGGGACTCGACCAACTCCTGCTCGCGCGGGTTTATCGCCACCACCGGCTGGTGCGCATGGATAGCAAGGCCGCGCGCGTCCTGAAAGCGGTCTTCGCCGCGTACGTCGCGGAGCCGGCGCTGATGCCGGCGCGTTTTGCGGAGCGGGTCAAGTCGCAAGGTCCCGAGCGCGTGGCGGCGGACTACATCGCCGGAATGACGGATCGCTACTGCCTGCGCGAACACGCGCGGCTGTTTGATCCGCAGGTTGAGGCATAGCTCACTGCCCGGCACTCACAGTCGTCGGATCCCAAAAAACGGTTTCCGGGCCTTCTCCCTGGGGAAGCGGGAATGCATCCGTAGCCGCACGAAGCCGATCTTCTCGTTGTTTCAGCCGGAGTGCCGCGAGTTGCGGATCCTGTTCGCTTAGGCGCGAGAACACCCTGTCAGGCCGATTGACAACAGTATCGCCGCAGTTGTGCGCATGACCGCTCTCCCGATCAGGACGATCCGGCGCGCAGCGTCTCGCCGCGCATCGCCGATTGGATATTGATAACGCCGAGCGGCGACGGGGTTGCGGCGAAACCCAGATCAGCGGCCGTCTTCGTGGACCGGCCCCTGATGGCGCACGATCTGGCCGGTCATGAGATATACGACATCTTCAGCAATGTTCGTGGCGTGATCGGCGATGCGTTCCAGGTTCTTCCCGACCGAGAGCAGGTCGAGATAGGCGGCCATCTCGGCGGGTTGGCGGGCGGCGTCTTCGACGATTTGCCGCACAAGCGCGGCATAGCGCTCGTCCACGGCTTCGTCGTCATGCAGCACCTGACGGGCCGTTTCGGTGTCTTCGAGGCTGTAGGCGTGCACCGCATTTCGCAGGATGCGTCGCACAAGTGGGCACATCTCACGTAACTGCGGGCTGGCGTTCGCCAGCGGCTGAAGCTGAAGGTGCTTGGCGCGCTCGGCGATGTTTACCGCGCAATCTGAGACGCGCTCCAGGTCGTTGTTCACTTTCAGAACCGTGCAAAGCAGGCGCAGGTCCGAACCGACCGGCTGATACAGCGCGAGCAGCCGGATCACCTCGGCCTCGACGGCGACCTCCTCGGCGTCGACTTCCTCATCGCGGGTCTGGACGCGGCGGGCCAATCCCTCGTCAGAGGCAAACACCGCGTCGCACGCCTCGTGCAGGATGTCTTCCACCATGCTCGCCATGCGCAGCGAGCGCCGTCGCAACTGATCCAGAAGGCTCACGAAATGTGCGGTCATGCCCGATCGTCCTAGCCGAAGCGGCCGCTGATGTAATCGTGCGTGCGTTGTTCACGCGGCTGCTGGAAAATGCGGCTCGTCGCGTCGTATTCCACCAGCTCACCCATGTACATGAACGCCGTGCGGTCCGACACGCGGGCCGCCTGCTGCATATTGTGCGTCACCAGCACAACCGTGAACTGGGTCTTGAGCTGATCGATCAGATCTTCGATTTTCGACGTGGCGATCGGGTCGAGCGCCGAACAGGGCTCGTCCATCAGCACCACGTCCGGCTGCACAGCGATCGCCCGCGCAATGCACAGGCGCTGCTGCTGACCGCCGGAAAGGGCGAAAGCGCTTTGGTGCAGCTTTTCTTTCACTTCGTCCCAGAGCGCCGCGCTGCGGAGCGATTTCTCAACCAGCTCGTGGAGGTCGCCCTGATAGCCGTTGATCCGCGCCCCCCAGGCGACATTGTTGAAGATCGACTTGGGGAACGGATTGGGTTTCTGAAAAACCATGCCCACGCGTTGCCGCAGGAGGACGGGGTCGCAGCCCGCGCCGTAGACGTCTTGTCCGCGGTAGGTCAGCTTGCCGCTGACGCGCATGGTGGGGACGAAGTCGTTCATGCGATTCATCGCCCGCAGCAGCGTGGATTTTCCGCAGCCGGACGGGCCGATGATCGCGGTCACTTCGTTGGCGAAGATCGAGAGCGAGATTTCGCGAACGGCCGTGAATGCACCGTAGTGAATGCTGCACACCTCGGCGCGAAACACCTCGGTGGTGCGAGCGTCGGCCCCCGGAACATCTCCGAGGCCCGTAGCGACGCGCGGCGGCTTGACGGGCGGCGAGCTCATTACCACAACTTGTTCCTCTGCTGCCACATCCGCACACCCACGGCGACGGCGTTCAGCGAAAGCAGGATTCCGAGCAAAACGATAATAGCCGCCGCGGCAACGCGGTGAAAATCGGGGTCGGCGGCATCCGAGGCGGCGAAAATCTGGATCGGAATCGCGGTGAACGCATCGAGCGGACCGCGCGGCACGAACGGCACGTAGGCCGCCGCGCCGACGACCACGAGCGGCGCGGCCTCGCCGATCGCGCGCGAGAGGGAGAGGATGATGCCGGTCATGATGCCGGGTAGCGCCGCGGGCAGGACGTGCGCGTAGATCGTCTGCCAGCGCGTCGCGCCGAGCGCGTACGCCGCGTGACGGAATGACGCGGGGACGGCGGCGAGCGCTTCGCGCGTCGGGATAATGACCACCGGCAACACGAGGATGCCCAGCGTGAGCCCGCCGGCCAGCACGCTGCGCCCGAACTCCAGCGTGCGCACGAACACCGCCAAGCCGAGCAGGCCGTACACGATCGACGGCACGCCGGCGAGATTCGCGATGTTGAGCTGGATCAACCGCGTCAGCGGCGTCGAGCGCGCATATTCTTCCAGATAAATTGCGGCCGCGATCCCCATCGGCACGGCGAACAGGAGGGTGATGCCGATCAGCCACAGCGTTCCGGCGATGCCGCTGAGAATCCCCCCGGCCAGCGGCTCAAGTCTCGATGTGTAATTTGTGAGAAAATGCCAACTGACGAGTGTCAGGCCTTCCTGTGCCACGCGCACGATCAGGGTGGCGAGCGCCATCGCACCGATCAGGCTGGTGAAGACGCAAACGACGGTGAATACGACGCCGACAAAACGGCGCTGCGGCAATCGCGGCCGAAATGAACGATCCGCTTCGATCATTCATACGCCTCGCGAAAATGGGTCATCACGCGCCGCGCGATCAGATTGATCGCCAGGGTCATGAGGAATAGCGTCAATCCGACGGCGAAAATTGATTGATACGTGATCGTTCCGGCGGGAGCATCGCCCTGGACGATGCGGACGATGTACGCCGTCATGGTTTCCATTTGCCTTAGTGGATTCGTCGTCAACGCCGCCATGGAGCCCGCCGCCAGCGCGACGGCCATCGTTTCTCCGACGGCCCGGGCAAGCGCTAGCAGCACGGCGGCGAAAATCCCGGAAAGGGCCCCGGGCACGACGATCCGCGTCGAAACTTCCAAACGCGTCGCGGCCAGCGCATAGCCGGCTTCGCGCAAGCTGCGCGGCACGGCGCGCAAAGCATCGTCGCACAGCGAAGAGATGGTCGGGATGATCATGATGCCAACCACAATGGCCGCGCTGGCGGCGTTAAACGTATCGTTGCTCGGAAAGATCGGTCGCAGGATCGAGGGTGTGATGAATGTGACGGCGAAATAGCCGTACACGACCGTGGGCACGCCGGCGAGAATCTCAAGAATCGGCTTAAGCACGCTGCGCGCCCAACCGGGGGCGTACTCGCTCATGAAGATGGCCGAGATCAGGCCGATCGGAACGGCGATCAGCAGCGCGCCGACGGCGATTAACATGGTCGCCGACAGGAGCGGCAGCACGCCGAAACGATTCTCCATCTGCGGCGCCCAGACGGTCGTGAACAGGTACTCACGCAGCGAAACGTGCCGAAAGAAACCCAGCGCCTCGCTGAACAAGACGAAGACGATTGCGGCCGTGATCAGAATGGAGAGGGCGGCGCATGCGAAAAACAGCGCATGCAGGCCGCCCTCCGTCATTTGCCGGAGCCGATTCACGCCCTTCGTCCCTCGCTGTTGACCGTCGCTCAGGGGGTCGCCGTCTTGAGGTATACCTCGTTCAACGGACGGCCATGACTCGCCACGTCGGAGTAGAGCGTGCCGGTGACACGCTTCTGGAAGCGCGCGTGCGACGCCTCATACAACTCCGGCGACAGCGCGATGTAGCCAACCTTCTTGTGCTCCACGATCTTCTTGGCGTTCTTGAAGAAGAACTCGACGAAAGCCGTCACTTCAGGCCGATCCGCGGCCGTGCGATTCACATAGATAAATAGCGGGCGCGAGAGCGGATATTCGAGCTTGCTGACCGTTTCGAGCGACGGCTGCACGGGCTTGCCTTCATTCTTGGCGATCGAGACCAGCTTCAGACGGGCCTGATTGGCTTCCCAGTACGCGAATCCGAAGTATCCGAGCGCGCCGGCATCGCCGGCCACGCCCTGCACGAGCGTGTTGTCGTCTTCGCTCGCTGCATAGTCAGAGCGCGTTTTCTTTCCGCCCACGACGACTTCGGCGAAGTAGTCGAAGGTGCCGCTATCCGTACCCGGACCGTAGAGCTTGATGGGCAGATCGGGGAAACCCGCGCGCACGTCCTTCCAGTTCTTGATCTTGCTCTCCGGCTCCCAGATCTTCTTCAGCTCCGCGATCGTCAAGTCTTTGCAGAAGCTGTTCTTCGGGTTGACGACGACCGCGAGGCCATCCATGGCGATCGGCATCTCGATGAATTGAACGCCGCGTTCCCCGGCGTCCTTCACTTCCTGCGGCGCGATCGGCCGCGAGGCATCGCTGATGTCGGTTCGCAGCTCAGGCTTGATATCCAGAAACTTCTTGAATCCTCCGCCCGTGCCCGAGAAGCCGACGTGAATCCGAACCTCCGGCTGCTCGGCGTGGAAAAGCTCCGCCGCTGCCGAAGTGATCGGATAGACCGTGCTGGATCCATCGACCGCGATCGAGCCGGTGACCTTGCCCTGTCCCAATGCTGCTGCAACACACGCCGCAGCCGCGCAGGCGGCCGCCAACCGAGTCATTCGAAACATGCTGGCTCCAAAGAGTGCCCTTTTTCCGTCTTCAAATTCCCAAGGGAATCGTGACGCTGAATTGTTAAGGTTGCGCAAAGAGCGTAAGTTGAAATGGCCGGTGAATTCGGAATGCGGCGCGGAATTCCCGCGAATGACGAGAAACAGCCGGTGACGGGGGTAGGCGGTGGCCGAGCCTAGCGGATCAGTCCTTGTTCCAGCAGCCAGGCATAGAGATCGTGCGCGGCCGGCGCGAGTCGCGGATGGCGACGGGCGTCGGAGGATTCGGCAAGCGTAACGATCGTGTTTCGGGAGCGGCCATGCTGCAGCAGTTTCGCCAATTCAGCGCGCTGTGCAGTCGTGAGGCGCTCGTCGCCGGAATCGCAGACACCGATCGAAAGATCCGCGTCGCGGCGACGCCAGTCGACCGCGCCGTCGGGGCCGACGACGCAATCAAAGTCGTCGGAAGGTTCACCGGAAACAAACTGGATTTCGATGGAATCGAAGGGACGCTCGGCGATCATCGTCCGTCCACCGCCCAGCGGCGCGGACTCCAGACCGAGCAGCACTCCCGCGCCGAGCGTGACAGAGGCCACGAGCGCAGCAACGACTTTCGTATTGCGGTCGGCGGCAGCCATCGTTTTCACCTCGCTCCATCTCAGCGAAAACGCACATAAACGACGTCTTCTACTGAGGTTCTAATAACTTTTCGCGCGTCTTGCAACCCGCGCTCCGGAATTCCATTTCCGCCGTCGCGTGTGCGGACCCCTGTCGCGCGTTGTTCGGCCGTTTCACGTCCAGCGCCGCGCTCCAGAGGAAAACCGACTTTTGGTCGCACAATTCGAGCATATCTCGATAGGCTCTATCGGCATGATCGGTAATTTTTCCCGAGTCTTTCTCAAGCTCGCCTCGTTGGCGCTGTTTTGTAATGCCCTGGTTCCGAGCGTGATCGCCGACACCGTGGAACTTGTGGGAAAGCCGCCGTTCGAGGGCGTCGAAATTGTGGGTTTCCGCACGGGACGCCTGCATTTCCGCGGTCAATCCGGCGAGACCCTCCGCAAACCGCTGAGTCAGGTGGCGCGGATCGAGATTGAGGGCCTGCCCGATTTCACGGCCGCCGAAACGTGCAAAGACGCGGCGACGGCGCTGGACCGATATGAAATCGCCGCCCGAAATGCCGATCGGCCCTGGCTGCGACTGCTGATCCGGGCCCGCATGATTTCCGCCCGCGATCGCACCGGCGATTTCGAAGGCGCGGTGCGCGAGTTTGTCAGCCTCGTCCGCGATGGAACGCTCGCCGACGGCGCGGCCGCCCCTCGCCATCCCGGTGCGGTCGGCTCCGCGGCGAACGGGCGCGCCCGCGAGCTGCTCCAATCCGCCGCGGACCACCTCGACCACGCGGAGGCTCAGTCCGCGCTCTATCGCTTGACGCTCGAACTGTTCATCCACGATGAGTTGGAACCTCCGCCGGATATCGGTCCCGTCGACAGCACGCCAAAGCCCGAGCCGGCGGCCCCGGCCACCGCGCCGACGGCGCCGGGTCGGCCGCGCAAACTATTTGGTGATGCAGCGCCGGTGGCCGCGATCCACCCCGTGCGCCTGACCGCCGACTCGCTTCTCTTCGACGAAGCACGCGCCGCGCTGGCGGAAAAGCGCGGCGCGCGTGCCGTGCGACTGCTCGAACCTGCCCTGCCGTTTTTTGATGAGCAGACGCGTTGGGACGTGCGACTGCTGCTCGCCCGCGCGCGACTCGATGTAGGCGAACTCGCGCGGGCCGCAGGCGACTTGCTCGCGCTTACCGGCGATGACGCGCCGGCCGCCATCGCGCCGCAAGCGCTCTACTACCTGGCGCGTTCCGAGGAGCGCATGCAGCGCCCCGATCTTGCGCGCCAGCACTACGCGGCCGCGGCTGCTCATCCGGCCGCGTCAGGCGAACTCACGGAAGACGCAAAGGCTGCACTGGAGCGTCTGACGCATGGCCCAGCGACGAGCGCGACGCAAGCTGCTCCGACACCGTGAGGCTCGGACGTCAATGCAGTGATGCCTTTGACGCCGGTTACACTTCGCCACCGTCGTCAAGCGATCCCCACGGAAAGCGGCGTGGCCAAGAGCAAACGCAAATCAACCCCGCCGCCGCGCGCCCCCGAATTGCCGCGCCTGATCGCACCGATGCACCCGGTATCGGGCCGTCCGTTCGATTCGGAGGCACATCTCTTTGAGGTGAGCTGGTCCGGCACGCGCTGCCTGGCATTCATCGAAAAGGATTCGCTGAGACTCATCGGCCGGCGCGACGTGGACATGCGACCGCGCTATCCCGAATTGGCGTGTCTCGCGAAACTTCCGTCCGGCACTGTGCTGGACGGCGAGATCGTCGCGCTGGACCGCGGAAAGCCGGATGCCGACAAGTCGCGGCAGCGTGAGAATCTTCGAGACGCCGCCAAGATCGAGATGCTCGCTCCGCACATTCCGGTCACATTCATGGCCTTTGATCTGCTCTGGCTGAACTATGAGAGCCGGACGGAGCGAGCACTCCTCGAACGGCGCGCGGAGCTGTCGGCGCTGGTGAAAAAGCTGAACAATCCGCACGTAATTGCGGTCGACTATGTCATCGGGCCGGGCGTGCGCTATTTCGAGGCGGCGCAGCGCGCCGGGCTGCCGGGCGTAACGGCCAAGCGGCTCGACAGCCGCTATTTGCCCGGAAAGCGCTCAAGCGACTGGACGCAGATCCACGTCGCGAAGACGGACACCTACGACATCATCGGTTTCGAGCAGGCCGGCGGCGCCGTCCTCAAGTCGATCCTCATTGGCGAAAGAAACGGTCGACGATGGACTTACAAGGCGCGACTGGAAACCGGACTGTCGCCGCAACTGGGCGCAAGTCTCCTTGATCGCTTGCGCGCAGCGCCGCCGCTCCAGAACCCGCCCGTCGACGGCCCGGCCAAGGCGCAATGGCGAAACACGAGACTGCACTGTCGCGTGAGCTATCTGGAAAAAACGGGCATCGGCAAGCTGCGCGATGCCACCTTTATTGAATTGGTCGAGCGGGACGCGCCCTAAGCGAGACTCTTCGGCGCGCTCGCCGACGGCTCATGGCCCCTGTTTCGTCGTTCGGCTGCCGGCCTCACTCGCACGATCGGCTGCGGCCGCGGCGGTGCGCTGGGAGCGGGTTGGCAGACTCTCCAGCTTCTCCTTTAACCGGCTGAAAATTCTCTCGAATGGCGCGAGTTGCTTTTCCAGCTCATGTTCCGCGCCGGCTTTCTCCGGACCGGCCTGCGCGTCGGCCACGGCCTTACGGGCCACCTCCACGGCCGCGAGTTGCGTCGTGCGAGCAGCGCGCTGGTTCTGGGCGGACTTCAAGAAGAGCCGCGCCCGCTGCGTTTGCGCGTCATCCAGCTGGTAACGCTGGATGAAACGCTCGGTGTACGCCGCCCATTCGTCATCGAGCGCGACCGGCTGAGAAGTGACGACAGTCGCCTTGTGCCCGATCGGCACGACATTCGTGCCGCCGCCCGCGGCGCTCGCCACGCCGCCCTGGGCTACGAGAGGTTTGGCGGCCTCGCCGGGGCGCAGCTGTTCCCAATCCTGGCTCGGGTTGAATCCGCCGCTCGCCCAACCATGCAGTTTCGAATCCATGAACGCGAGCCCGGCGTCGAGCGCCAGCGCGTCGGTCGAAAGCCGGCTGAACTGCTCTTCGGTCAATACGTCGCCGGTGTCCTCGACACCCGCACCGATTTCCGTGCGCAGCTCGCCCATCAAATCCGCGGCGCGACCGGACCACTCCGCCACGTATTGCTCGCTCGGAGCGTCCGTGGCGAGTCGCACTTCCATGAATGCCAGGATTACGTCGGAAATATCGTCCGAGCGCCGCGTCAGAAACTCGGTTGCGCGCCGCCGCATCCGCGCGCGAATCTGCTCCGACTGATCCGCATCCCACTCATACCGGTCCGCGAGATCGCCGACGGCCTGTCCGATCATGCCGTCAAGCATGCGCTGCGTGAGCAGGCCGGGCAGGATCACGTTGTGATCGTGCAGGAGAGGACGCTTCCCATCGGAATTGTTGGACGCGGGACTCTGAGCGCGCGCTGCGCCAATCTCAAGACAAACGATGACGATGGCAAGTATTGAAAAACGCGTGAACACCGGCTCCCTCCAGTCGGGGACACTGTGTTCTACACGTCAACGGAGTGAGGGATTCGAACACCGCGCCTACGGTTTTTGACCGGCCTTTTTTTCACCGGTCGCTTCAGCCGAGCGGCGCTGCTTGGAAGTCGGCAGCGTGTCGAGCTTGTCCTTGAACTGCGAGAACATGCGCTCGACGGGGCCGTTGATCTTTTCGTAGGACGCCTGGGCCGCCTTCTTTTCTTCCGGCGTCTTGGCGGCCTTCAGGTCTTTCGTGACGCGCGTGACCTCGTCGCCCTTGGTCGTCAGATACTGATCGCGCCGGCCCTGATAATCCTTGAGGAACAGCCGAGCGCGCTGCGACTGGGCATCGTCCAACTGATACTTGCGGATGAATTCTTCGGTGTAGGCCGCCCACTCATCCGTCACGGGCGCTTTGCGCGCGGGCGCTTTGCGCGCCGTCTTGGCCGTCTCGCGCGGCTTTTCCTCGCTGCCCACCGGCTGCACGTCCGGCTTATCCATGGCGGCCGCGGCTTCGTTCGCGGCACCCAGCTCTGCCAGGCGCTGATCGCGCGCGGCGTCAACTTCCGCTTCCAACGCCTTCTGTTCCGCCCGATCGCGCTCGCGCCGCTGCTTGCCCGGCGGCGTCCATTCGGTGGCAGCGTCGTAATGTCCCTCGGACCAGCCTTGCAGCTTGTTGTTGACGAACGTGAGGCCCGTTTCGAACGCGGCCATCTCGCCCTCAAGCTTCACGCGCTGGTCTTCGTTCATGAACTCACCCATCTGACCGGCCGTTTCCGTCACCATGCCGCGAAACTCGTTCAGGATCGGCATGGCGCGCTGCGCCCATTCGGTCACCATCTCCACGGACGGCGGCTCCCCGGCCATCTGCGCCTCGAAGAAGCTCATGTACAGGTCCTGGATGTCGTCCGCGTGCTGACGAATGAAATCCGGGATGTGTTGCTTCATCAGTTCCGTAGCCTTGACGGTTTGATCGTCGTCGAACTGATACTGGTCGGCCATGTCATCGCCCATGCGCTCCAGAATGCCGTTCAGCATCTTTTCCGTGAGCAATCCGGGCAGGATGACCTTGCTGTCGCTCAGACGCTTGCGGGCCGGCTTTTCCGCGGCGCTCTGGTCCTGATCCTGGGCGAGCGCGGGGGCCTGCGAAACGAGCAAGGTCAGCAGGACGACGAATTTCAGAGTTCGCATGGGT
>JBGAJB010000041.1:0-18937 GCA_044225155.1 Phycisphaerae bacterium
AGGTTCGCGGTGCCGGTTTTTCACCGGCGACTCCAGATTCAACCACCCGCGCGGTGGGGGGCCGGCCTCCGACGTCTCCGACCGGTCTCTTGGATAAACCCAATCAGTGCGATCCCTCGACCGGCGCAAGCGTCTCAAACTCATACCGATCTTCAATGCGATCCCCGCCCGGCGGCGTAAAAGTGGCGGTCAGAATGTACTTGCCCGGCTTGAGCACGCCCTGGCTGAGCTTGAGATCGAATTTGAAAAATCGCGAATAGCGATCCCAATACTTGGCGATCGACGACTGGTCCGTCAGCTCGATCGACCAGTAGCCCACGCGCTCGCCGAGCGGATTGCCGCTGGCCGGGCGATGCGTGTACAGCTCGAACTGAAAATTTCCGACGCACTTGATCGGATCCTTAAACGAATCGAGCGCTGCCAGCAGCACGGTCACGCCGTTCGGCGTTTCGCTGCCGGGAAAGGCGTGGGCCTCCGTCAGATAGCGCTGAATGCGAATCTCGCGCGGCGACAACACGCGCACGGTTTCGGAGAGAGATTCGGCGTCCGCCGCCGGCCGCGAAGCCGGGGCCTGGCAGCCCGGCAGGGCCAGAATGAGCACCAACATCGCCCGTTGCAGCCGTCGCATGAGATCTCCCTCGAACTGTTCTCGAGCGCCCGAACGGCACTCTTTCGAAACCGCGCGACGACAATTTGACGCAAAACCGCCGGCTGACAAGTCGCGGCGAGAAAAATCGGTGCGGCGGGCGCGCCGGGGCGCCATCCGCCGTCGTTGGAAACCGCGCTCCGATATCATCGCCGCGTGCGAGAAACAGCGCTCATTTCGAACAGCGTCGAGGAAACGGTCGCCGTCGCCCGGAGTCTCGGCGCAGCCCTGCGCGGCGGAGAATTCGTCTGCCTGTCTGGCCCGCTCGGCGCCGGGAAGACGCATTTCGCCAAAGGCCTCGCCCTCGGGCTCGGCATTGACCCTTCCGAGCCGATCGTCAGCCCGACGTTCACGCTCATTCGCGAATACCGCGGGCGGCTTACGCTCTTTCATCTCGATTTGTACCGTTTGTCCGGCGTCGAAGATGTCCTCTCCCTTGGCTGGGAAGAGTTGCGCGCGCGCTCAGACGCCGTTGTTGCCGTGGAGTGGATGGAGCGTGCGCCGCAGCTCATCACGCCGGGCGCGATTCGCGTAACGCTCGCGCATGAAAGCGAATCGCAGCGAAGAATCCAGATTTCCGGCTGGAGTGATTGACGGCAATTAACAGAGCCGGGCTGTCCTCAGCCCGGTCGCGTTCCCAGCAGACTTCGGCCAAAGGACGGTCCGGTTTCGCGCGCGGCAAAATCCGGGCTCAGGACAGCCCGGCTCTGCTTTCGCCTTACTTCAAATTCTCCGGATTCAGCGCTTCCAGATCGGGCACGACGAATTTGCCGTCTTTGCGAATCAGCTTGCCGTCGAAATAGATCTCGCCGCCGCCGCATTCCGGCGTCTGGATCATCACCATGTCCCAGTGAATCTGGCTCTTGTTGCCGTTTTCCGTCTCTTCGTAGCACTGGCCGGGCGTGAAGTGGATGCTGCCCGCGATCTTCTCGTCGAAGAGGATGTCCTTCATCGCCTTCGTGACGTACGGATTGAAGCCGATCGCGAACTCGCCGATGTAGCGCGCCCCTTCGTCCGCGTTCAGCACTTCATTGAGCTTGGTCGTGTTCGAGCTGGTCGCTTCGACGATCTTGCCGTCGCGGAAGACGAGCCGAATGTCGTCGTGCGTCGCGCCGCGATAGAGCGTCGGCGCGTTGTAGCGGATCACGCCGTTCACGCTGTTGCGCACGGGGGCCGTGAAAACCTCGCCGTCGGGGATGTTGTGCTTGCCGTCGCACGGGATCGCGCGGATGCCCTTGATGCTGAACGTGAGGTCCGTGTCGCCCGGCCCTTTCAGCCGGACCTGGTCGGTGGCTTCCATGCGCGTCTTGAGCGCCTGCATCGCGCGGCCCATCTTGGCGTAATCCATCGTGCAGACATCGAAGTAGAAATTCTCAAATGCCTCGGTCGACATGCCCGCCAATTGCGCCATGCTCGCGCTCGGCCAGCGCAGCACGCACCAGCGCGTCTTCTTCACGCGCACCTCGCTGTGAACGCGCTTCCAGACCGTGCTCTCGTAGGTGCGCTGCTTCTCGGCCGCGACGTCGCTGAGCTCGCTGACGTTCGGATTGCCGCGAATGCCGAGATAGCACTGCACGCCCTTCATCCGCAATTCTTCGGAGTCGGCCTGCAAGTTCCAGCTCGCGTCGCTCCCGCCGAGCATGAGCGCCCGATTGATCTGATTGCTCTTGAGCGTGACCAGCGGATGCCCCCCCGCCGCGGCCGCGACCCGCACGCACTCGGCCGTGAATTCGTGCGGGATATCGATCGCCTCAATCAAAATCTTGTCGCCGGCCTTCATGCCGCAGGAATAGTTCACGAGCGTCTGAGCCAGTTTCGTCATGCGTGGATCAAGCATCGCAGCCTCCTTCGCCGCTGGGGAAAACTCGAAACGGGCATCATACGGCGGGCACGGGACTCAGGCGTAACAAGTCGAGACTCTGGTCCTTGACCGGATTTTTCGGTCAGGCGCGGGATTGAAAGAGATGGGGCTCAAGGTTTCCTTCACTTAGCCATCCTGCATCTCACCGCACTCCGGACATCGATTCGGGGTCGCACGTAAATCGTACCCGCAACGCGCGCAGCACCCTTTGCGATGCTTGCGCCGAGCGCGGAGCAGATGGAGTGCCAGCAGGACTAACGGTAAGTCCGCAAAAGAAAGAACAAGCCGATGAAATGGAGGTGCTGGGTAGTACCAACCCAAAACCCACTCTCCGCAATACAACTCGTCAATCCACCACCGGTCAAAACCGACTTCCCAGAAGTACTTCTGCCAGAAGAACCGCCGTTCGATGTCGCCCCAGGAGATCGCGAAACCGCCATGCTGACAACGGATGTCGAACGTCTTCGCGTCGCTATATGAAGCACCGACAAAGTGACTGGCCACCCAGACGGCTGCGTAAGAAGCTGCGAAAGTGAGCCAGAGCCAGATGCGCCATGAACTTGCACGCTGAGAGTGCGTATTTGCCACGGAGCGAATTATGGCCGCCGATATCGCCGTCGCGGCGCCGTGAACCACAGCCCCAGCGCCGTCGCGCCCAGCAGCCCCGCCCCGACACTGTCGCACACGCCGGAGATGATGTCGGCCGGGAAATTCGGCAGCGCCGTGCCGCAGGGGTAGACGGCCGGGTCGTAGACGGTCGCGCCGCGGATGCAGCCGTCGGCTTCGGTGCAAATCGTCGTGCAGTTCGTGTCGAGTCCGCCGACCACGCGCACGGCGTCGCCCGCGCGATAGCGGCCATAGTCGGAGAGAAAATACCGCCCACCGCCGCCTTCAAAGAGCACGCATTCCGCGCCCTGAACGAGCGTGCCGCATTCGTCGAAATCAGTGGACGTCTGGGCGTGGGTCGACACAGCGCCGAACAGACAGCCCAGGCCGAGTGCGAGCGCCACGCCGTTGCCGCGCCGAATAGCCCCACAAATGTCGATCACAATTGCACCCTCACACGCTCGTTTTCAGCCCGTAACTGTTCGCCCTTTCCCATTCGCTCTTCGCTATTCGATTTTCACTTTCGCTCTCAATCCCCGGCCTTCCTACATCTCATACCCCGCTCATCTTCGCCAGTTGCGACTCGATCAGCTGGCCGACGATCTTCGGGTCGGCCTTGCCGCCGCTGATTTTCATCACCTGGCCGGTCAGAAAGCCGCGGGCCGCCTGGAGCTTCTTGGGATTCGAGAGCGCGTCCTGCACGGCCTTGTCGTTGGCCGCGAAGGCGTCGGCCACCCAGCGCGCGATCTGGTCCTCGTCGCGGCTTTGCAGCAGGCCGCGCTCTTCGGCGATCTTGGCCGGGCATAGGGTGGCGGCGTTTGGCGTGGTGGCGTTTGTTGACGAAGAAGACCGGTCGGAAACCGGCCCCCCGGCGCCGCGGTTGGAGATCAGTTCCCCGGCGCTGCGGTCGGGGAGTGACTCCGCCCCGCTGCACTGGTTGGAAACCGGCGCCGCAGACCCGTTCTTGTGCGACGCCATCGCGCGCTCGACCATCACATCCGACACCTGGGCCGCGGCCGTCGCGTTGATTTTGCCGCTCGTGACGAGGGTCACCAACTGGGCCATCAATTCCGGCGCGATCCCCAATCCGGCGATCGTCGTGCCGCGCTCGTTTGCGTGTCGCGACCAGAAGCTCAGAAAGTGTTTCGCAAGCGTGAGCTTGTCGGCCCCCGCTTCGGCCGCGTGATCAAGCAGGTCGGCCGTCGCGCGGTCATCGACCAGGGTCGGCGCGTCCTTGGCTGGAATCTTGTATTCACAGACGAAGCGCTCCGTGCGCGGGATGGGCAGCTCGGGCATGTGCTCGCGCTGCTCCTCAATCCAGTGTGCGTCGGTGACGAGCGGCACGAGGTCCGGATCGGGGAAATAGCGATAGTCGTGCGCTTCTTCCTTCTCGCGCTGCGGAACGGTCACTTCGCGCACGTCGTCCCAGCCGCGGTTGCTCTTGTTGCCGCTGGCGGCCGTCGCACCGCCCTCCTGCCAGACCTGCGTTTGCCGCTGAATCTCGTAGGAGACCGCGCCGTAGAGCGCGCGAAACGAGTTCAAGTTCTTCACTTCGACGATCGGCGTGCGGAACTCGCGTCCGCCGTCGCGGATGAGCACGTTGATGTTCGGCTCGAAGCGCATCTGCCCCTTCTGCATGTTCGCTTCGGAGACGCCGAGGTAATGCACCAGCCGCTGAAGCTGCACGGCGAATTCGCGGCACTCCTCGGCCGAGCGGAAATCGGGTTCGGTCACGATTTCGAGCAGCGGTGTGCCCGCGCGATTGAGGTCGACGGCCGTCACACCCGGAAAATCGTGCACGTTCTTGCCCGCATCTTCTTCGAGATGGGCGCGCTTGATGCGAATCTTGCGAATGTCGCCGTCGAGCGGCAGCTCAAAATAGCCGTCGTGGCAGAGCGGCTGGTCGTATTGCGAAATCTGGTAATTCTTCGGCAGATCGGGGTAGTAATAGCTCTTGCGGTCCCACTTGGTCTGCGCGGCGATCTTGCAGTGCAGCGCCAAGCCGGTGCGAATCGCGAATTCGACCGCGCGGCCATTGATGACCGGCAGCGAGCCCGGCAGCCCCAGGCAGACCGGGCAGACGCGCGAATTCGGGGCGGCGCCGAACTCCACGGGGCAGGCACAGAACATCTTGGTGCGCGTCGCGAGCTGGACGTGAATCTCCAGGCCGATGATCGGCGTGACGCTTAACCCGCTGGCAACGCTCATGCACGCACCTCGCCACTCTCCTCCGGGGCGGGAGGAAACCGAAATTGTATCGCCGCGAGGCGGAACGGGGCTGAGGCGTGCGGCCGCACCGTCGCCTTGGATGTGGTCGCGTGTGTGGAAGTCGCGAGGTCGGAAAGCTGGCTTTTCGCAACGGGATCGCATGGGGCAACGCATGCCGACGCGAACAGCCGTCGGGATGGCGCCGCATGTCACCCAACGCCGCCGAGGCCGGCGACACCGCCAGCGCGTCCAACCATGGGGCCGCCACGCGAACCCGATTTGCCTCGCGGCCGCTGCGTTTTTCCGCTACTGATAGCTTTACGCGGGCATCGCTGCGCGCGGTCGCCCCGGTTGTATCACTGAGCGGAGGATTCGCATGCCGCGCTCACCGCTGTTCCTGCTGCCCCCCCTGCTCATCGTCGCGTACGCTGCCGCGCTAGCTTTTGGGCAGACGCCTCAAAAAGTGCATTGGAAATACACCCGCACGGTCGAAGATCTGAGCGAGCCATTCGGCGCGGACCTGCTCGACAACGGCATCCTTGTTGTGCTCGAGCGCGGGCGCGGGCGCGTCACGCTGATACCGCAGAACGAGGCCCGCCGCTTGTCGTGGGGCGATGTGGGAATCGGCCCGGGCCAGTTCGGCTATCCCGAAGGAATGGCGATCAGTGAAAAACGCGACGTCTACGTCGCGGATACCGGGAATGACCGCGTGCAGGTCTTCACGCTCGAAGGGCGCTTTCTCCGAACATTTGGCACGCGCGGCATGGGCGATGGACAATTTCAGCATCCCAACGCGATCGCGGTGATCGGCGAGCGAGTCTATGTCTCCGATCGCGACAATGATCGCGTGCAGGAGTTCGACAGTAACGGCAAGTTCCTGCGGGCCATCGGTGGATTCGGCTCCGGTCCGGAGCAAATGAATCGACCGGCCGAGGTCGATGTTGCGGACACGGGCGAGTTGTACGTCGCCGACAGCGGCAATCATCGCATTCTCCGCTTCGGACGCGACGGCAAGCCGGACGGTCAATTCGGCGAATATGGCTATGTCCCGGGCCTGCTGGCCAATCCCACGGGCGTGTTTGCGTGGGGCGACGACGTCTACGTGGCCGACATGCGGAATCATCGGCTCCAGGTGTTCAGCCCGACCGGCAAGCTGCGCTATCAGTGGGGATATCACGCGATTCTGCCGCGCCAGGGCGAGGGCTATCTGCACTATCCGAATCGCGTCTCACTCGCGCGTGACGGTCGCTACGCGGTCGTGTGCGAATACTTCGAGGATCGCTGCCAGATTTTTGAGCGAAAGAACGGTCCGCCGCCGCCGGACGAATTGCCGCCGATGCCGCCCAGCGAAGCGGCCGCGAATCACTACGGCACGCACGCGAGCGTCTCGGGCAATCTCTTCGTGCTGACATCGCCGGACACGGACCAGGTGCTCATTTTCGATGGGGCGCACGACACGCCGATTCAGATCAACACGTTCGGCACGTTTGGGCGCGGGCCGGGGCAATTCGGCGACATCGGGGCCGTGAGTCTCGATCTGAAGCGCGGCGATCTCTATGTCTGCGATCCCGGCAATCGGCGGCTCGTGCGGCTCGTGCTCGACTACAAACCGGGCGGTGAACTGAAAATGCTGCCGGACATGACGAGATTCGCGTCGGCGGTCGAATACGACGCGCTGCGTGAGCGTGCGCCGTCCGGCGCGCTGAAGCTGCCGATCGATCCGGTCGCGATGCGCCGCGATGCTGCGGGACGCGTCTGGCTGCTCGACGCGGCCAACTGCGTGCTGCTC
This sequence comes from Phycisphaerae bacterium, assembly GCA_044225155.1. Taxonomy (GTDB): domain Bacteria; phylum Planctomycetota; class Phycisphaerae; order UBA1845; family Fen-1342; genus CAYMBL01. The sequence continues at coordinate 7,111 of JBGAJB010000041.1, forward strand.
GTTTATTCGGCTGATCTATAGTTTGAGCGGATGATCGGCGGTCATGGCCCGGGCCTCGGCCAACTCATGCAGCCGACCGATTTCGCGCTCGCTCCCAGCGGCGACGTATTGGTCGTGGATGCGCTCATGGCGCGCGTCAACGTCTTCGACTCCGCGGGAAATTCGCGCGGAGCGTGGGGAAAATCCGGCCGCGATACCGGCGAGTTTCAGCGGCCCTACGGGATCGCGCTGAATCCCGAAGGAAATGCGGCATACGTCACTGACGAGCTTTCACAGCGCGTGCAGCGCTTCAGCCTGAGCGGGAGCTACGACCGGGGCTGGGGCAAACGCGGCGAGAAGGCGGGAGAGTTTCTGCGACCAAGCGTCATCGTCGTCGATCCGCGCGGCAAGCTGCTGGTCGTGGATCACGGAAATCACCGGTGCCAGATTTTTGAGGAAGACGGAAAATTCATCCGGGCATTCGGCTCGCGCTGGTTTGTCGATCCGACGAAAAAGCGCGGTAGCCGCCCGTAAGTTCAATCATTCGTAGCGCGACGGAATTGGAATCCCGACGAAGCGCATGACCTGCTTCAGATCTTCCCATGCCTTCGTCTTCTCGTCCGGGCTGCGCAGCAGATACGCCGGGTGAAACGTCGGCATGAGTTTGCACTGCGGCAGATTGTGCCTTTGCAGCGCGAGCGGTGGGAAGTCGTGAAACTCGCCGCGCAGCCGACTGATCGGCGTCGTGGTGGCGAGCAGAGTCTGCGACGCGGGGCGCCCCAGCGCGACGATCACACGCGGGCGCAACAGCGAAAGCTGGCGGAACAAGTACGGCGAGCACGCGCTCATCTCGGCGTCGGTCGGCGTGCGATTGTCCGGCGGACGGCACTTCACAACATTGCAGATGTACACCTGGTCGCGCGTCAAAGTCATGGCTGCGATCATGCGCGTCAGAAGCTGACCAGCACGGCCGACGAAGGGCTGACCCTGTTCGTCCTCATCCGCGCCGGGGCCCTCGCCGACGAAAACGACTTCGGGATTCACGCACCCCACGCCGAAGACAGTCTGCTTGCGTCCGGCGTGCAGCTGGCACTTCGTGCAGGGGCGGACATGCTGCTCATCGAGCACCTGGAGTGCGGCGCGCACCTCCGCTTCCGGCAATCGAGCTTCGACCGGGGCAGGCAGCGCCTCGACGGGCAAATCTTGCGCGATGCCGTGCGCCGGGGATGTCGGGGTCGCACGCTCAGCGCCGCGCGCTGGCTCGATGGACCGAGCGGCGACCGGGCGATCCACCGCCCGCGACGTCGGCCTCATGACGGCCGCGTCCGCGGGCAATCCGAGAGCCTCCGCGACCGTGCTCGCGGCACTGATATCGATGTGCGCGACGCCTAGCCGCCGCTCGTTCCGCAGCCAGGCCAGCAGCGCAGCGCGATCCAGATTGGTTTGGGATTCGCTCACAAGCCGAAAGATAGTTGTCGCAAACGCGCGGAACAAGCAAGGAGGCGACCGTGCGATCTCATTCGATCTTTGTCGTCGTAAAGCGCAGCTTCATTTTTGCGATGTTCGTGCAGTTCTCAGGCACGGCCTTAGGGCAGGCCGCGGGTGTTTCGCCGCTGACTGTCTCGGGAGATTCGCAATCCGCCAACATGGGAAGCGAATCGGATGAGTCGAGCGCCGCTGAACCACCGCGCATCATCGTCCCAAGTCTGGGCAGGCCAATCTTCGTTGCGCCAGGCGACGAATTCGACGTCGCGCTCGATCGCGAATTCCCGGCCGCTGGGCTAAAGGCCCACCTGGTACGCGGCAACTCGCGCCAAGCGCTGCGAGTGATGGCGGTCAACGGGCGCACGGCGCGTTTTCAGGTAAGCACAGAGGCCGCGCCACGCGTTCACGATTTGGAAATCACGGCAAACGGCACAACGATCCGCGCGCCGCACTGCGTAGCGCTCTGGCGTGCGAGTGAACGCATCCGCATCGTGCAAATATGCAACCCGCCCTCGCCCGGCGATCCGACAGCGCGCGCATTCATCAATGCGGCCAACCTTCTCGCCCCGACGCTCGTGGTCTTCGCCGGCGGTGCGGATGGCCCCGCCTGCTCGGCGCTGGCCCCCCTGTTTCAGGAATTCGACGCGCCGGTGCTGGTCGCGGCCGGCCCGCGCGACGATCTCGCCGACTTTGGCAGCGTGATCGCGGCCAGTCCGGTCGGATCGGTCGAAATCGGCGACTATCGCGCGCTCGCGCTCTGCGATCATCCGCGCGCGCCGCTGGAAAGCGATCTGGCGCAAGTGCGTTGGATTGAGCAGACGCTGGCCGCGGGGGCCGGGCGCGGCATGTGCCTGGCGATCTCAAGCGACCCACACCCCAATCTGCTTCGTTACTGGCGACAGCATGGCGTTCTCGATCGGGCGATTCATCGCGGGCGCCTCGGTCTCTGGCTCACGGCGGCCGGCTCGCCCGATGCGGGGAACGATCGCGAAGTCGTCAATGCGGCGCGCCCGCTGCTCTTTTCCCCCGCGCCGATCGAACTCGGAACGCTCCCGTCACTTCGCGTGATCGACATCGAGCGTAGCCGAGTGCGTCTGCCGCTTACGGCTGATCGCCCGAATGAGCCACTGCCGATCTCTCCGTCGCAGCTCACCGTCGCTGTTGAACGTGTTGGAGCAGACGCCGTGATCGACGTCAGCAGCGGCCTGCGCGGTGAACTTGGCGGCCTCGCCGTCTGGGTCGAAATGCCGAAGAACGGATCCCCCCGCCCCCCGACCTGCCGGGGAGCGCGCCTGGAGGAGTCCATCGACGCGGGAACACATTGGGAATGTCGCCTCGGATTCGATCTCCCCGCGCAAGGGCACGTTCAGGCGTCACTCATCGCCGGCTCGTGAGCGACCGTTATCCCCCAACGTCCGATCACCGGCCGTGTCCGTTTCCCGCATCGATTCGGACATTGTTTCGCGCGCTCCCGGCAATACCGGACCTGGAGTCGCGTATACAATTCCGGCTGCCGCGGACTCTGTTCGGGGTCGCGCGGCTAACATAGGTCGTTCGCAAGCGAGTTCGCGTCAACGTTGCCGAGCCATGAAGTCCACCGGACGGCCTGTTCGGGCGTGAGCGAACTGTCACTTTCACGTTGGGGAGAGTTGCATGTTGACGAAAATCCGCTGGGCGCTGGCCTCATCTCTGGTCTGCTCGGCCGTCATGGCCCAAAGCTCGTTTGTAAACTGGGAAACGCCCACCATTCACCCGCTCGAAATGACGCCTGATTACACGCGACTGCTGGCGGTGAATCTGGCGGACGCGCGGCTGATGGTCTACGACATCTCGAGCGGAACGCCGCGTGCGATCGGCTCCGTGCCGGTCGGCCTCGATCCGGTCACGGTGCGGGCGCGCTCGAACAGCGAAGCCTGGGTCGTGAACCACATTTCCGACAGCGTGAGCATTGTCGATCTGACGACGCTGCGCGTGCGCGCCACCATTCGTACGCTTGATGAGCCGTGCGACGTGGTCTTTGCCGGTACGGCGGCGCGCGCGTTTGTGACCTGCTCGCAGGCCAATACGGTCCAAGTGTTCGATCCGGCGAATCTTACGACGCCGCCGATCGCGATTCCGATTGTTGGAGAAGATCCGCGCGCCCTCGCCGTCAGCCCCGACGGCTCAAAGGTGTATGCCGCGATTTTCGAGTCCGGCAACGACACGACGGTCATCGGTGGCGGTGCGGCCGGCGCGGCGACCATCGGATTCCCGCCCAACGTCGTGAACGATGTGACCGGCCCTTATGGCGGTGCGAATCCTCCGCCGAATGCAGGCGTGCTATTCGTCCCCGCAATCGCGGCTGCAAATCTTCCGGCCATCAAAGTCAGCCTGATCGTTCGCAAGGACGCCAACGGCCAGTGGATGGACGACAACGGCGGCGACTGGACCAATCTCGTTTCCGGTGCGAACGCGAGCAAGTCGGGCCGATTGCCCGGCTGGGACCTCGCCGATCACGACGTGGCGATCATCGACGCGAACACGCTCGGCGTGAGCTATGTGCAGCACTTGATGAACATCTGCATGTCGATCGCGGTGAATCCGGCCAGCGGCGAGATCAGTGTCATCGGCACCGAGGCTACGAACGAAGTGCGTTACGAGCCGAACCTGACGGGCCATTTTCTCGCCGTCGAATTGGCGGTGGTCGATCCGCAGAATCCGAGCGCTCCGAGCATCGTCGACCTCAATCCGCATCTGAACTACGCCGACGAGACGATCCCGCAAACCGAACGCGACAAGTCGATCGGTGATCCGCGCGCGATTGTCTGGAATGCGGCCGGCACGCGCGGCTACGTGGCCGGCCTGGGTTCGAACAATGTCGTCGTCATCGACGCGGCCGGCGATCGCGCCGGTCTCTCCGACACGATCGACGTCGGCGAGGGTGCGGCGGGATTGGCGCTCGACGAAACGCGCGGGCGGCTGTTTGTGCTGAACCGCTTCGCCGGTTCGATTTCGGCGGTGGATACGGCGACGGAAACCGTCGTCAGCACGAATGCCTACTACGACCCGACGCCGGCGGCGATCAAGACCGGCCGCAAACATCTTTACGACACGCACAAGAATTCCGGTCTCGGCCAGATCGCGTGCGCCTCCTGCCACGTCGACGGCCGCAATGACCGTTTGGCGTGGGATCTCGGCGATCCTTCGGGCACGAGCGTTTCATTGACGGATCGCAATCTTGGATTCGGCTTGCTCGGCCTCGCGCCCGGCCCGTTCACGCAGCCGCCCTTCGCGCCGTTCCACCCGATGAAGGGTCCGATGACGACGCAGACGCTCCAGGACATCATCGGCCACGAGCCGTTCCACTGGCGCGGCGATCGACTGGGCATCGAGGAATTCGCCGGCGCGTTCATCAGCCTCCAAGGCGATGACACGACGCTGACAACGACCGAGATGCAGGAATTCGAGGACTTCCTCGCGACCATCACCTTCCCGCCGAATCCCAATCGCAATTTCGATAACTCGCTTTCGACCAGCATGCCCCTGCCCGGCCATTTCACGACCGGGCGCTTCGGCGCCGCGGGCCAGCCGCTTCCGAACGGCGACGCCAACGCCGGCATGAATCTGTATCGCTCGACGACGCGCCGTCTCGACGGCGGCGCTTTCGCCTGCGTGACTTGTCACACGCTGCCGACCGGCACGGGCACGGATTACACGCTCGTCGGACTGAACTATCAGGCGATGGCGATCGGTCCCGACGGCGAGCACCACCACGGGCTCGTTTCCGTCGATGGCGTGACGAACGTTTCGATGAAGATTCCGCAGCTCCGCAATGAATACGAGAAGACCGGCTTCAACACGACGCAACTGCTCAACACGGCCGGCTTCGGCGTGCTGCACGATGGCAGCGTCGATTCCATCGAACGCTTCGTCGGCGAGCCGGTCTTCAACGTGAACAGCGATCAGGAAATCGCGAATCTGACCGCGTTTATGCTCAGCTTCTCCGGCTCCGATCTGCCTCTCACCGGCACGAACGTCGTGCTGCAACCGCCGGGCACGCTCAGCAAGGACACGCGCGCGGCGGTCGGTTGGCAGACCACGATGCTCGACGCCGCCACGGCTCCTGCCGATCAGTTGCTGCTGATTACAAACATGATCGCACAAGCTGACCTCGGCAAAGTAGGCGTTATTGCCAAAGGTCGCGTCGGCGGAGTCGCACGTGGCTATGCCTATGTCGGCGGCGGCGCGTGGCAGTCAGACATGGCTGGCGCTAACGACGGCGGCGATGCTCGCGCTGGCGGTGCCGGGCGGGGAGGTGACTTTCACCGTTGTGCCGCTGGGCTCTGAAACGCGCTTGGGCATCGACCGCGATCTGGACGGTTTCTTTGATCGCGACGAAATTGCCGCGTGCAGCGATCCGGCCGATCCGCTCGACATCCCGGACGGCGGCGGACTGGCCGGCGATCTCAACGGCGATGGCGTGGTCGATCTTTCGGACCTGGGCACGTTGCTCTCGGCGTATGGCTGCAGCGGTTCGTGCGGCGTGGCCGATCTCGACGACGACGGCGACGTGGATCTGTCCGATCTGGGCGTGGTCCTGTCCGCCTATGGAACCCGTTGCCCGATGTAAATCGGCGCTGGGGGGCGGCGATAGTCGCATTCGTCGCCACATCAGCTTGTATGACATTGAGCTAGTGAGGACGACATCATACGTGCGCGCATGCCTAAAGGGTTTTGCAACTTCTGGCATGCGCCAATGGATTCCAGGTCCAATTGCCTTTGCGTGAAGCCACAAGCCACGTCCAAATAACCACAGTGAGGAGTATAAGAAATCCTGCAAACACAAATCTCGGTTGATCTAACCCATTCTCGGAGCTAGGATAACAATCGAACGAGCCGGAAGAATGTGACAAGAATGTCTTCCGCAAGTCGACTCGTCGAGTACGTCTCGAGCCGTGTTTGACTGAACTCTGTTCGTGGTCCGGGGGTTATCGGGGAGATTCCGCGCGCGGAATCCACAGGGAGATCGTGGCAATGATGAATCGTTTCCTGGCCGCGGTGGCCATTCCGTCAGCCCTCGCGCTGGCGCTGGGTGGTTGCCCCCAGTCGACCGACAACGGATCGAGCGGCTCCGACGGTACCGATGGGACCCTGGGGTCACCGGGCGCCCCCGGCGCCCCCGGCGCTCCCGGTGCCCAGGGCGTTCAGGGTGTTCAGGGCGAGCCGGGACCGCAGGGCGATCCCGGTCCGCAGGGACTGCCCGGCGAATTGCGAATCTACGGCGACGGATCCGAAGGTGCGGTCGTCATCAGCGGCGATGTCGACCTTCAGGACTTCATCACTGCGAACGGAATCCAGTCGTTGCAATTTTCGAGCTTCACGGTCGCGGCCGGGGCGACGCTCCACGCCCCGAGCGGCACGTTTATCCGCTGCTCCGACCAATTGGTCGTGGAGGGCACGATCATTGTTGTTCCGGCAGCGCTCGGTAGCGAAGGTAACGATCGCCCCGAGATCGGTGTGGCCTCCACCACCGCCCGCAACGGACGTAACGGCGTGGTCGGCATCGACGGCCAAATTTCCGGCGGTCGCGGCGGCGCGGGCCTGACGGCCTTTGAAGCGCAGACATTGGTCAACCCGACCTTCCTCGGCGGCGGCGGCGGCGGTCGCGGTTCCGACGTCAGCGTCGGCGCGCAGGGCGGCGGCAGCATGGTCTTGATCGCAGCCAACGGCATCACGATCAACGGCACCATCAACTCCAACGGCGCTGACGCGAGCACGACCGGCGCGGGCGGCGGCGGCGGCGGAATCCTCGTAATGGCCTCGCAGGCGTCGATTTCCGTCGGGGCGTCGGCCTTCGTTTCCGCTCGTGGCGGCCTCGGCGGCCCCCCCGGCACGGGAACGATGGGTGAACTCATCGATGTGCCCGGCGGCGGCGGCGGCGGCGGCATCATTCACTTCATCTCCCCCACCCTCTCGATCGCCGGCAACTTTGACGTCAGCGGCGGCGCGGGTCAGGCGGGCGGCAGCGGTTTTGTGTTTGAAGGTGTCGGGCTGAGCGCGGGCGGCGGCGGCGGTGCGTCGGCCGGCGGCGGCGGCGACGGTGCCAACATGACGATCGGTGCGGCCGATTCCGGTCCGCAGGTCGGAACGCGCAGCGTCACTTTCGATCCCGGCACAGCCGGTGACAGTGGCGACGTGTTCCAGCGTGCAGCGAATCCGAACGCTTTGTTCTGATTCCAGCCGGAAATGCAGTAGACGGCGGGCGTGCCCAAGCACACGCCCGCCGTCTTTTTTTTTGTCCGACTAGGCCTGCGTCCTATAAGGGGATTTGGCGGCGAGAGGCGGCATTCGCGAGCCGGCCCTCCTCTCTGTTGCACAATGAACGGCCGGAGAAGCTTACGCCACGCCGAGATAGGCCTTGCGCACTTCGTCGCTGCGGGCCAGCTTGCGGGCGTCGTCGTGCATGACGATTTGGCCGACTTCGAGCACGTAGCCGACATGGGCGGTGTGGAGCGCCATGTGTGCGTTCTGCTCGACGAGCAGAATCGTTGTTCCGCTGGCGTTGATCTCGCGGATGATCTGAAAAATGGTCTGGACGATCTGCGGCGCGAGGCCGAGCGACGGCTCATCGAGCAGCAGCAGGCGCGGCCGGGCGAGGAGCGCGCGGCCGATCGCGAGCATCTGCTGCTCGCCGCCGGAGAGTGTGCCGGCGTTCTGGTGCAGGCGCTCTTTCAGCCGTGGGAAAAGCTGGAGCGCACGGTCGCGATCCTTGGTGATGCCGGCGCGATCGTGGCGCGCGAAAGCGCCCATCTCCAGATTCTCCGCCACCGTGAAATTTGCAAAAATGCCGCGACCCTCGGGGGCATGGGCGATGCCTAGCCGGACCAGTTCGTGCGGCGCGCGGCCGGTCACGTCCTTGCCCTCGTAGATGACCTGACCACCGCTCGGTCGCAGCAGTCCCGATACCGCCCGCAAGGTCGTCTTGCCCGGTTCGCCCCATTGCAGCCGATGAGCGTCACAATCTGCCCGGCCTCGACGGACAGAGAGACGCCGTGCAGCGCGCGAATCGCGCCGTAGTTGACGTTCAGGTTGCGGATTTCGAGCAGTGCCATAGTTAAATTCGATGAAGAATAGCGAAGAGCGAAGAGCGAACAAAAGTCATTCGATGGCACTTCTTTTACCATCTTGTTCGCCCGTCGAGCGCCGTCGTGACACGGACGGTCGAGTATTTCGCTCTTCAGTCTTCGACATTCGCTATTTCTCCGCCAATTCCATTGGCGCTCCCAGGTACGCTTCCACGACTCTAGGATCGGCCTGCACCTGTGTCGGCGTGCCGACCGAGATGATCTGGCCGTAATCGAGCACCGTGATTCGTTCGCAGATGTCCATGACGAGACCCATGTCGTGTTCGATCAGGAGGATCGTCAGGCCAAAACGCTCGCGGATCGAGCGAATCAATCCGCGCAGCTCCACTTTTTCCTGCGAGTTCATTCCGGCCGCGGGTTCGTCCAGCAGCAGCACTTTCGGCTCGGTGGCGAGCGCCCGCGCGATCTCCAGACGGCGCTGATCGCCATAGGGCAGGTTTTTCGCCTGCTCAAAGGCGCGATCGCTCAGCTCGAAAGTCTCCAGCAGCTCCATCGAGCGAGCCGTAATCGCGCGCTCCTGGCCCAGATGACCGGCGGTTCGTAATACCGTGGCCCAGAGGTGATGCCGTCCGCGCACATGGCAGCCGAGGCGCACGTTGTCGAGCACCGTCAGCTCGCCGAAGAGCCGGATGTTTTGAAAGGTTCGCGCGAGCCCCGCGGCCGCGATGCGATGGGGCTGAAGGCCTTCCAGCCGTCGGCCGGCGAGCGTGATGGAGCCGGACTGCGTGCTGTAGACGCCGGTGAGCAGGTTGAAGACCGTGGTCTTTCCCGCGCCGTTTGGGCCGATCAGCCCGTAGAGCGCCCCATTTGGAATCGCGAGGGAAAAATCCTGCACAGCTTTCAGGCCGCCAAACGAGATGGCGATGCCGCGCACGTCGAGCAGCGGTGCGTCGCTCACGACCCTGCTCACTTGGCCGCTCCCTGCGCGTCCGGGCGCGACTTGCGGCGGAACAGTTCCCAGATTTCGTGCACGCCGAAAAGTCCCTGCGGCCGAACGATCATCATGACGATCAACAGCAGCGCATACACAATCAGGCGGTATTCCTGCAGGTCGCGCAGCACCTCGGGCAGGATGGTCAGCATGATCGCGGCCAGCGCGGTGCCCGACACGGAGCCCATGCCGCCCAGCACGACCATGATGACGATCTCAAACGACCGCATGAAGCCGGCCTCGCGCGGCGCCATGATGACGCCTGAATGGGCATAAAGCCCGCCCGCGATCCCGGCGAAAAATGCGGCCAGCACGAAGGCGCGCACCTTGTATTTCGTGATGTCCACGCCCATCGCGCGCGCCGCGATTTCATCTTCTCGGATCGAAAGAAACGCACGGCCCGAGGCCGAGACCTTCAGCCGATAAGCGAAAAGGATCGTGATGACGACAAAGGTGTAGACCCAGAACAGCGACGCGTATTTCGGCAGGTCGGAGAAACCGAGCGCGCCTCCAAAGGGCGGCGGAAAAAGATCGTCCCAGGTGGCCGCCTGCAAATCCTCGTACGAATAAAGCTGCGGCTTTGTCTGTTGCAGCAGCACGCGCGTGATCTCGCCAAAGCCAAGCGTCACGATCGCCAGGTAATCGCCGCGCAGCCGCAACGACGGCAAGCCCACGACGTATCCCAGACCAGCCGCGACCAGGGCGCCCGCGAGACATCCCGCGCAAAGCAGCCACTCGCCGCCGCCCAGGAATTCCGGTCGGCGCGCCGCGTCGTGCCAAATCATCAGCGAGCCGTAATACGTCACGGCCGCGGCGATGTAACCGCCGACGGCCATGAAGCCGGCATGTCCGATGGAGAATTGCCCGGTAAAGCCGTTCACGATGTTGAGCGAGACGGCCAGGATGATCGCAATTCCGACGTCGACCATGAGCTTGGCCGGAAATGCGCCCGCCCAGGGGCCGATGACGAATTGCATCAGCAGCGGCACCGCGAGGCCGACCACAAACGGCATCAGGCCGATGAAGCCCGCGGAGGCCAGCGAAGGTCGGTGCTGTGGGATCGTTGCGCTGAGGGACGTCATTACCGCGACCGTTCTCCGAAATCACCGCGCTTGCGACGCGGAATCACACTTTCTCCCGCGTCGTCGAGCCGAGCATTCCGCTCGGCCGCACCAGCAGTACGAGGATGAGCGCCGCAAAGACGTACACATCGCGCAGATTCGTGCCGACGTTGGTTCCGAGCAGCGGATCAAGATAGCGGGTGAATCCGTACATGCCGAACATTTCAATGCCGGCGATGAGGAAGCCGCCCAGAAACGCGCCGCGGATATTTCCGATGCCGCCGACGACGGCCGCGACGAACGCCTTCAATCCGACCAGCAGCCAGGTCTCGTGCGCGGGCTGCTGAATGTTTCCGTATTTCACGGCCCAGAGAAATCCGCCGGCCGCCGCGAGCGACGAGCCGAGTACGAACGTGGTGGAAATTACCCGGCTCACCGGGACGCCCATCAATGCGGCGTTGTCGACGCTGAAGGAAACCGCCCGCATCGCGAGGCCGAACTTCGTGCGATAAACGAGCAATTCGAGCAGGATCATGAGTACGACGGCTGACACGATGATCATCTGATCCACCGGCGGCAGCGTCACCGGCACTTCATGGAACGTCCCCTCCGTGTCCGCTTCGCGAATCGTGAAGGAGATCGCCGGCATATTGACGATTCCAAGGTGGATCGCGTCGTCCGGAATGAGCTTCGGCATCGCCTGCGGCATCGCGCCGAACGGCAGTTTGAAATCCGGGGCGAATGCGTGCGAGCGAAGCTGTCCGGCGTTTTGCAGGAATAGCGATACGCCGATGGCCGTGATGAGCACATTCAGGCGCGGCGCGCGGCGCAACGGTTTGTAGGCCAGTCGCTCGATCAGAAAGCCGATCAGTCCGCAGGCCGCCATCGAAATGAGCAGCGTTACGCCGCCGACCCAGAGCGGAATCGGAGCCGGATCGCCATTGGCCAGGGCCGGCAGTTCGTTGAGCCCGGCGCGGCTGATGATCAGCGTCGAGGCCGTATACGCCACCCACGCCCCGAGCACGAAGATGTCGCTGTGGGCGAAATTGATGAATTTCAGAATGCCGTAAACCATCGTGTAGCCGAGCGCTACCAGCGCATAGAGGCTGCCGATCACGATGGCCGTGAAGAGAGTTTGCAGGAAATCCGCGCCGAACATCTCGCCAGTGTAGCGGGCGGTTTGCGAGTTGTGGCCGCGCGGACGCCGGCAAAATTCCGGTTCTCATCGTGCTCTCATGCGCGCATGC
>JBGAJB010000042.1:0-18929 GCA_044225155.1 Phycisphaerae bacterium
TTCTCGCGCAGCGCTTCACGACCGCGGCCTCGATCGAGCGCTTTCAGGAGCAGCTTGATCACATGGTCGCGAATCTCGACCAGCTCGGTTACCTGTCGCGCGCCGCCGACGGCGAGCATGTCACGTTGAACACGAACATCCAGCGTCTCGCGGCCTTCCGCAGCCTCGACCCGCTCTTTGGCGCCTTCCTCTGCCAGCGGCTGACGCGCGGCAACAACGATGAGAAGCTGCTGGCGTTGGAGAGCGTGCTCGAACTGCCGCCGGTGCTCGCGCGCAAGACGCCGCCGCCGATGGACCTCCCGCCCGGACCGCTGCAACGCGAGCTCGAGCCCGAGCTGATCGCGCTCGGCCTCGTCGGTGCCAACATCTTCACCGCCCGCGCCGCAAGCGCTGACGAGGACGATTTCGAGGACGACGAGGATCTGGAGCACCCGCCGACGTTTCCCGAAATGCTGCAAAAGGTCTTTGAAGCCGGGCTAGCGAATCCCGAGCCCGCGTTTGTGCAGACGAAGTGGATCGCGGGCGGCGCGTTTCAGCTCGATTGTGAGTTCTACAAATTTGTGAAGTCGCGCGACCTGATCAAGCAGGAGGGCCTGATCCTGCGACATCTGCTGCGTCTGGTCGTGCTGGCCACGGAGTTCTTCACATTTACCGAAGACCCTGAATACCAGACGATTGCCGAGCAGGCCACCCGTACCTGTCGCCGGGTTGACCCGCAGTACACGGATCGCTTCCTGGCCGAAGTGGGCGGGGCGCGAACCTGACACGCGTCCCCTCCCCTCGGTCCGCAGCGCCGTTCAAAGTGTGCTGCGGAGGCCTGCTGACGTTCTCGAATAATCACTGCGACTCGGCCACGAGGAGCGTGGCGCGCAGCTCTTCGGCTTTCTTCAAATGGGCACGGCCGCGCGCGTCTTGCGGCGCCAGGGACAAGAGCTCATTCGCGCTCGCCAAAGCGGCCTGCAACCAATCATGCACTTCCCCCGGACGATGGCCGCGCGACGCGCAGATCGCCAGGCACAACTCCGAATAGGCTTGAACATCGAGTTGGTCGACGCGGGACAGGACGAATTCGGGCCGGTTCTGGGTCTCTGACAATGCTCCGCGCGCGTTCGCCTCCGCTTCGTCAAATCGACCAAGATTGAGCAGCGTCGGAATGGAGTCACGCAGGCACAGGGCGAGGCGGGCATGGACGCTCGCTGAGTCGGATTGCTGGGCAATCAGCTCGCGGTAGCGTTCCGCAGCCTCTGATCGAAAGTTCGCCGAGTCGACGAGCATTCCATCGATTCGTGCGTGCGTGGCCAATCGTTCCAACGTGACGGCCATGTCGTAGATCGCCAGCCAGCCTTGCGGGTCCATCTTCAACAAGGCGTGCTTGGTGTCGGCCATCTTGGCGGTCCAGGCCCGATCCTCCGCGGGCTGATTGCGGAGCCGCCCCAGTTCGGCCATCTGCTCATAGCTTTGCGAGAGGCCGCGAACGAAGCGCCGATTGTCAGGGTGTTCGCTCGCCAGCCCTTCGCGAATCGTGAGCGCTTCGCGAATCACGGGTTCAGCACGGTCGAATTCGCGCGTGTCCAGCAGACAGCGCGCCCAGCGCTCCAGCGCAATCGACAACTCACTGCGGGCCAGCGGCGTGTTCTCGCGGGCCACGAGTTCGCGCTTGAGGCCGAGCATTTCCTCGGTGCGTCGCCGATGAGTCGTCGGGTCGCCCCGCTGCACCGCCAGCACGGCATAGCGTTCGACCACGAGTGAGACGCCGCGCAGCGCCGCGCTGTCACTCGGACGCGCGCGGTGGATGCGATCGAACAACGCGAAGGCCTCGTCAAAGTCGGCGCGCGCCGCGGCGAACTCCGTGTCCTGCACCGCGATGTCTCCCGCGACGCGCAGCGCCGTACCCAGCGCCTCATCGCGGGCCACGTCCGGTCCTTCGGCCTGCAAGCCGCGCAGTGTTTCGATCGCCGCTCGAATCTTGCGTTTTGCCTCCCCGGTGTCGCCCAGCTCCAGCGCGACGCGTGCGGCCAGCGTCTGTGCCTGACCCAGATCGACATGCAGGAGCGGCGAGCGCGTCTCCGCCGAAAGGCTCGTGAGCTTCTCCAGCGTGCCGGCGAGGATGTCGCGTCGCAGCTTCGCGGTGTTCCCGCGCGGTTCGAGTTCCGACGTGACCTGGTCAGTGAGGAAGTCGAGCGCCTCGCGTGCGTCACGCAGGCGGTCGCGTGCTTCGGTCTCCGCGAGCCGGGCGCGGTCCCGTTCGACGATCACGCGCACGACTGCGGTCGTACCCACGGCCGCAACCGTCGCCAGCGCGATTGCAACAGTCAGGCTGATCGCGGCATGCCGTCGCAGGAATCGCGCAGCGCGTGCCGCGCGGCCAAGCGGACGGGCGCGAATCGTTCGATGCTCCTGCGCGCGAGTCAGGTCATCGCGAAACTCCGCGGCCGAGGCGTAACGATCCCGCGGCGCGCGCGACAGGCACTTCAGCGTGATCGCGTCGAGATCGGCGCTGACTCCCGGGCGCGCACGCGAAGGCGGCGCGAACTCGGCCGCCACGATGCGCGACAGGACGTCCGGCAGGGGCGCGGAGCCGTCGATGGGGGGGCGGCCCGTGAGCAACTCATACAGCATCGCGCCAAGCGAGAACACGTCCGTGCGTACGCTGATGTCCGCTGCGTCGCCGCGCGCCTGCTCCGGCGCCATGTACGCGAGCGTGCCCAGAAGCTGGCCGGCACGCGACAGCGTCGCGCCCGCCGGTGCGGCCACTTCGCGCGCGAGCCCGAAGTCGAGCAGGCGAAAGCGCCCTTGTTCGTCGCGCAAGACGTTGGACGGCTTCAGATCGCGATGCAGCACGCCGCGCTGATGCGCGTATTCGACCGCATCGGCGATCTCCAGCAGCGCTTCGACGATCGCGCTGAGCGGCGCTTCGCCGGGCGGCAGCGCGACGCTGAGTTCCACGCCCGCGACAAATTCGAGCACGACGAAGGGGCGATCTTCGCAGCGGCCGGAGTCGAGCACTTGCACGATCCCCGGATGCGATAGCCGCGCCGCGAGTTCGATCTCGCGCTCGAAGCGCGCCTGCGCCGCGGCGTTCCGCGCCTGATCGGGGTTCAGGAACTTGAGCGCGACGCGCCGGCCTGTGGCACGCTGGTAGGCCTCGTAGACGACGCCCATCCCGCCCGCGCCGATCTGATCGATGATGTCGTAGCCGGCCGGTTGCGGAAACATTTCGCGCAGGCTCCTCGGCGGCGACGTTGGGGAAGAGTTGCAAGAGCCCGGGTTGCGTTTTGGATTCGCCGCCGCGCTTATTCTATGGTGTCATGCCCGAAGCGCAGCGTGTAATTTCGTCCGACGCGATCCAGGCGCTCGTCACGCGGGCGGCCGGCGGGGAGGCCGATGCGCTCGAAGGCCTGATCGTGTTGTCACATGGCCGCTTGCTTGGCTTCGCGCGGCGCATGATCGGTCCCGAGTGGGTCGGCAAGATCGACGCTGAAGATGTACTACAAGACGCGTACGCCGCCATGTATCGCGACCTCGCGCAATGTCGAGCGGAGAACTTGGACGCTTTCCTCGCCTGGGCGCGCGAGGTCATCCGCAACCGATTCATTGACAGCGCGCGGCGCGCGCGACGGGCGAAGCGCTCCGTGGTCGGAGAGCAGCGCTGGCAGGTGCTCCACGAACTGATCGCGCGCCTCGAGCGCGATCGTCCCAGCGTCAGCGCCGGGTTACAGCGTGAGGACCTTCGCGCGGCGCTCATGGCCTGCCTCGCGCGTCTCCCGGAGCAGCTTCGCGCTTCCTCACCACGCTGCATTGATGCGTCGCGCCGGCGCGGATGAGCTGGACGGAGCCGTTCCCCGCACGTAACTTCAATTCCCCGCATGATTTCGGGCGAGCGTAAATTCCACCCCGGACGAGCAAGGCGCTGTCACCGCATGGGCGGGTGCGGGTATAACTCTGCGTCGTAGCCGTCGCCGGCTGCACAGGCGTCCTCCGTTTACGGGTGGCTCGCGGCCGACGGCTTCCGGATTAGCTGCCAACTCGCGCCCCGCCGGGGCGCGATTCGTCAGAGGCGATTGCGAGGTGGTCTGATGTCGTCAATCTTCGCCAATCGGAGCGTGCTGGTCGGGCTGGTCACCGCGGGAGCGGGACTTGTCGGAGGCTTGCTGCTCGGTCGCGGTTCGACCGGTCGGCCGACCCCCCAGGTCGAGACCTCAGCGCCGAGCGCTGTCGCGCCGCATGTGGCTCCCTCAAGCGATGCGCCGGCCGTCGTGACGGAGGTCTCCACGCCCGACGCGCCCGTCGTCGACGCGCCGCGCGAACACGCCCCGGCGCGCTTCGACGCGCCCGTCGATTCGCTCGCCTCGAATCCGCGCGCCGAGGCGCGCCTGGTGCAGTTCGCCGCGCTGCAGAGCGCGCACGAAGGCCTCGAGAGCGTCGACGACGAAACTCATCCGACGAACGACGCGTCCGCTTCGGAGCTGCGCGTCGCGCGCGTCAACGAAGATCAGACCGCGCCGACGACCAGCCCGACCGCCGTCACGCAACCCGCGCCGACGACCACCAAGTCCGGTGATGACGCCGCGAGCAAGCCCGCCTCGCGACCCGAGCGAAAAGTGCTCACCGCCGAAGAGCGCGAGAAGACGCGCCAGGAAGCGCTTCGCTCCGCGCAGTCGCGCGCAGCCGCGGAGCGCGCATCGGCCGCGTCGCGCGCCGCGACGCACACTCCGGTGACCCACGCGCCGGTCACTCGTCCGCCGGTGACACCGCAGGACACCGAGACTCCAGCGCGACCGGCTCAGCCCGACGACGCGTCCAGCAGTGGCGACGACGATGACGCGAACGATCCGGATGACGATTCCGTCGGTGACGGCGTTCCGCAAAGGCAGCCGCAGATCGTGACCCCGCGCGGCGTCGTGCCGCCCCATCCTCCGGGAGCGGCGCCGGGCGAAGCGCCCGGCACGACGCCTGGTGTGACGCCTTCGTCCAGTGAACGCGCGCGACCCAACATCAAGACGGTCGGTAAGGGGCGCGAATCGCACATTCCAAATCGCAGCGCGCGCATCCCAGGTCGCGGCGGCGTAAACAACACGAGCAGCACGCCGCACACCGAGACCAGCCCGGGCGATGGCGAGCCGGTTAGCGCGCCGCCGATTCCCGATGACGGTCGCTCCGAGTGGTTCGCGTTCAAGGACACCTCCTGGGAGGACGTGATCCAGCACATCGCGCGTCGCATCGGCAAGACGCTGCTCGACAACGGCGTGAGCGTCCCCGGCGAGTTGACGTACGAGAACCCGCGCCGCTTCACCAAGACCGAAGCGCTCGACGAACTGAACTTCCTGCTGGTCGAGCAGGGCTATTTCATCGACGAGAACGAGAACTACGTCCGCGTCTTCCCGCTGAACGAGATGCAGAAATACCTCGACCTGAGGTACATGTTCGACACCTATGAAGCGTTTGAGTCCGCCAACCTGCGCGACATGCAGCTCGCCAGCGTGCTCTTCCAGATCAAGGACAAGCCGGCCGCTGCCGTGCGCGACGCGACTGCCAGCGCCATGCCCGACCGCGCCCTGCCGGTCGTCGTGGGCGACACGAACAACATCCGCATCGTGGGTCTGGCCAAGGACGTGCGGCGCTTCAAGTCGCTCGTCGACGTCGTGATGGACAAGAAGATGCGCTTCGATCCGCGCACGATGAAGATCTTCAAGACGAAGACCAACGCGCGCCAGATCGAGCCGATGGTCCGCGACCTGTTGAACGTCAAGCAGCCCGAGCGGCGCATGAATCCGCGCACGCGCCAGTTCGAGACTATGAACGACGACAGCGACACGCGCATCATGGTTGACGATCGCACGAACAGCCTGATCGTCAAAGGCACGCCCGAGCAGCTTGAGGACATCAAGCAGATGCTCGACGAACTCGACACGCTGCAGGACATCGGCACGTTCGACACGACCGTCGTCGAAGTGCAGCACGGCAGCGCGAGCGAGATCGCCAATCTCCTGAATCAGATCTTCCAGCAGGAACGCGGACAGCGTGCCTCGCAGGCGCCCCCGCGCTTCATTCCGCGCGGTCAGCCGCAGCAGCCCCAGGCCCAGCCGCCGGCGGGTCAGGTCACGCCGCAGGACATCATTGTTGAAGACATCTACGAGCGCGCTCGCAAGACGATCCTGCTCGTGGCCGATGATCGCACGAACTCGCTCATCGTCTACGCCAATAAGGACGGCCTCGCCCGCGTGAAGGACATGCTCGCGGTCATCGACAAGCCGGTCCCGACGAACTACCGCAGCTTTGAACTCAAGCACGCCGATGCGACGCTCATTCAGCCGACCGTCGATCAGATCGCCAAGGCGGCCGTCACCGGTCGCGGCGCGAAGAAGCAACCGACCGTCATGGCTGACGCCGGTATGAACACACTCCACGTCATCGCCGAGCGCGAGGACATGGAGCGCATCGCCGAACTGATTCAGCAGCTTGACGTGGAAGGCGCCGAAACCCAGCAGCGGTTCGTCGAACTTCACAATCTCAAGCCCAGCGCCATCGCCAATGCCATCAGCGGCCTGCTCGGCGCAAACCAGTCGCCGGCGCGCCCGCCGGCGCGGCGCGGTCCGATTCAGCGCGGCGGACAAGCCGGCCCCGGCAACCCGCTCGTGATTCCGCTCGATGAGGCCGGACTGCTGATCGTCACGTGCACCGACGAAGACTGGACCAAGATCGAGGCCACGATTCGTCAGTGGGACGATCGCGCCGTCACGAGCCGCCCGGAAACGCGCTTCTTCACGATCAAGGCCGGCAGCCCGGACACGATCGCGAACACGCTGCGCACCGTCTATCAGAACTACACGCATCCGGTCTTCGGCCGGCAGCAGGTGTTCGTCGATGTGCTGGGCGATCAGGTCGTCGTTTTGGCGATCACGCCCGTGCTCGACGAAATGCAGAATCTGGTGAAGTCGCTGGATGTCGTGACGGACAGTTCGTCGCTGGTCATCATTCCGCTGAAGATGGCCGACGCGACCGCCGTCGCGACCGTCGTTCAGCAACAACTACTTGCGGGTGGGACGCCACGCGGCCGCGGGGCGAGCGCTTCGCAGACAAGCGTTTCGGCCGACGCGCTGACGAACTCGCTGATCGTGCGCGCCGACAAGGCGATGCTCGAGCAGATCAAAACGTTCGCCAAGGATTACGAAGACAAGCTCGGCTCGCAGACGCCGGAACGCCGCTTCTACAACTTCAAATTCGCGAATCCCGCGGAGGTCGCGAACAGCATCAATGCGCTCAGTGGTCCGGCCGCACGGCCCGGCCGCGCACCGGCTGCCCAGGTCAGGGCGACCGTCGCCGGTAATCAACTGATCGTCGAAGCGCCGGCCGATAAGTTCCCGGATATCGAGAAGATCATCGTTGCCGCCGACGATCCGGGCGGGAAAGAAGTCATCGTCAAGACTTTCAAGCAGCCCGGTCAGGACGTCGACGGCATCGCCCGGCGCTTGACGCTCGCCTTTCAGCAGAAGGCCCGCGGCGGCCAGACCGCCACCTTCGCCGCCGACTCTTCGGCGGAGATGATCATCGCCAGCGTCAGCAAGGACCTGATGCCCGAGGCCGAGGCGCTGTTGACGCAGTTCGCGTCAGATGCCGAGCAGATCAGTCAAATCGAGAAGTTCTTTGAGATCAAGAACGCCGATGCCAGCTATGTCGCCGAGCAGCTCAAGACGCTGCTGACGGTCAAAGTCAGTCTTCGCGGCCGCGAAGCCGCCAACCGCATCAACATCTCGGTCGATCCGCGTCTAAACCGCGTCGTTCTGAACGCGCCGAAGTTCGTGATTCCGATGGCCGAAAATCTGGTGGCCGAGTTCGACCAGGTTGCCTCGGGTACGGGCACATTTACAACCATCCCGCTGAAGAACGCCGACGTCACCGTCGTCGTCAACGCGATCAAGGAATTGCTCGCGGAGTATTTCAAAACGAAGCGCGACCTGAAGGTTGTGGCCGAGCCGCTCAGCAACGCGATCATCGTCGCCGGCGCATCGAAGCAGGTGCTCGACGACATCACGACGCTGGCCAAGGAGCGTGATTCGGCCGCCGCGGCCTTCAAGCCCGAGACGCGCATCATCGAGTTGCAGAACAACTCGAATCCGCAGGAGGTCGTCCAGCAGCTCAACGAGCGCTTCGCGCCGAAGAAGGCCGGCACGCGGCAGCAGATCGGCACCGAGATCACGTTCGGCGTAGTCGGCGGGCAGCATGTCATCGTGAATGCGCCGGCAGACAAGCTTTCCGACATTCTCGACTACGTGAAAATTCTGGATTCCGTGCCGGATAGCGATCTGCCGGTCGTGACGATCGTGCCCAAGAACGCCGATCCGAACGAACTCGCGACGCTGATTACAAACGTATATGGCGGCGGAAAGAACACCGCGAACAAGCAGGCGAAGCTGGTCCAGGCGACCGTCAGCAATTCGACCGTCATCGTGCGCGCGCCGCAGAAGCTGATGCAGCCGATCCAGGATCTGGTCAAGAAGATCGACGTCGACAATCCCAACGAGATTCAGGTCCGCATGTTCGACCTGAAGCGCATGGCGGCCGAGAAGGTCGGCATGCAGGTGAACCTGTTCCTTTCGACGCTCGGCTCCAACAGCAAGAAAGGCTCGATGAAGCCGGCCGCATTTGGCGAGCCGACGACGAACAAGCTGATCGTCCTCGCGCCGGCCGACAAGATGCCGTTCATCGAGACCCTGATCAACTCGATCGAGAACGGCCTCGCGCCGCCGGAAAGCGAACCCAAGTCCTACGCGCTGAAGAACGCCCGCGCCGACCAGACCGCGCCGAACATCGAACAGATGTTGAAGGCCAAGGTCATGGAGACCGAGGCCGGGCGCTCCGCGATGATCCAGGTGCGCGTCCTGGCCGACATGAGCACCAACCGCGTGTTCGTCTATGCGCCGGATGAGTATCAGGAACTCGCGTCGTCGCTGGTGAAGATGATCGACCAGGACGTCGACACCGGCGAGATCATTCACTTGATCCGCCTGCAACAGGGCGACGTGACCGCCGTCGCGCAGTCCGTCAACAACACGATTCAGGCCCAGTCCAAGCGCACGCCGCTGAACGTCGCCGTTAGCGCTGACGTGAATAGCAATACGATCGTGCTGACCGGGATGCCCAAGGACGTGGCGAAAATCGAGAAGCTCGTGAACGAGCTGGAGAGCACGGCGGAGAATGTCGCGGAGCTGCAGATTTTCCGGATCGAGAACAGCACGCCGGAAGACGTCGCAACCGCGCTCAAGAACCTGTTGCCGCAGTCGAAGAATCCCAACGACGCCGTCAATGTCGGTACGGATGAGTATACGGGCCGGCTGTTCGTAACCGCCAACAAGCGCAAGATGCGCCAGGTCGAGGAGTACATTAAGGTCATTGACGCTCCGCCGCCCGTCGAGCCGGACGTGGATATCGGCGACGGCGTTGTGATCAACGGAAAAGAGCTGCATTTCGTCACGATTACGCGCGGCGATCCGTTTGACATCAGTTACGACGTGCGGTCGCATTTCCCCGACGAAGACAAAGGCGGCCCGATCATCGATTCCGATTGGTTTGGCCAATATCTGAAAGTGCAGTGTCGCAAAGGCGAGTTCCCGAAGATTCTCAAAGTCATTCGCATGTACGAGTCGAACGCGAAGGAGGAACCCGGGAAGGTTCTTGTGCTGCGGCCCAAGAACGATATTTCAAAGCTTCAGCCGCTGCTCGAAGCCCAGTATCCCGGACTCGCCATTAGTCACGTCTCCACTCAGGTGGAAGCGCCGGAGCCGATGGTCGAGGAACTCTGGGGGGAAGGGGAAGCGCCCGCGAAGCGCAAGGAACCCAAGTTCAGGAATGTGGACAGCGTAGCGCCGTATCTCATCGATCCGCGCTGGATCGAGGGCTTCGATTTCGGCGATCCGCCTCAGACCAATCCGGTCGCGCCGAGTCAACCGGTGAGTAACAGCGCCGCGCGTCCGATGTCTCAGCAAGACGATATTTGGCGGGCCGTTGCACCGACCAGAAACGCGGCTCCCTCGCCTTCGACGAGCACGTCTTCGCCGGCTGCGCCGCGCGGCGGCCGCGAGGGCGCGAAGCTCTCGATTCTGCCCGATGGACGCGTGGCTATTTCCGGTCCTAAGGACGCGGTCGATGAGTTGAAGGACGCCATCGAGGTCATCGAAGAGGATCTCTCCGTCGGCGAGGTCATCCGCATCTTCCACTTCAAGTATGGCGATGTGACGGCCGCGGCGCGCATTCTCGAATTGATGTTCAACGAAAGCGCCAGCCGCAATCCGCTCCAGATGCAGCAGCAATTGATGCAGCAGCAGATGCAGATGCAGCAGGCCATGCAGCAGGGCGGGGCGGCCGGAGCAGCCCAGGCGCGCGGCGGCCGTGGTGGTCGCGGCGGCGGCGATGACGAAGGCGGGCGCGGCGGCGGCGGACTAACCGGGGCGCTGCGCGGCCTGCTCGGCGGCGGGGCGGCCGGCGGCGGTAAGGGGCGCAATGGCGGCGGCGGAGCGCTGGCCGGCGGCGATCGCATTCGCATCGCGACCGACGTCGGGCACAACTATCTCATCTTGAAATGCGACGAGTCGCGTCTGCCCGAGATTCGCCAGCTCCTGAAAGAGCTCGACATTCCTCCGGGCAACGTCGACGTGCGCGTCTTCCAGCTCAAGAACACCGACGCCCGCGAAGCGGCGGACAACATCAAGGAAGCGCTCGGCATCACGCGCTCGCGCCAACAACAACAGAATCGCGGCGGCGGCGGCGGTGGTCTGGGTGGTTTTGGCTTCCCGTTCGGCGGTGCTTTCGGCCGCGGCGGTGGAAATCCGTTCGGTGGCGGCGGCGGCGGCATTCTGGACATGCTCAATCAGCAGGTGTTTACGATCGGCGGCGGCCAGGAAGGCGCCGCGAAAGTGGATTCGGTCGAGATCGTCGCCAACCAGGTTACGAACTCGCTGCTGGTTTCGGCCCCGATCGAGGTGATGAATCTCGTAGAGACGCTGATTACAAAGCTTGAAGGCATCGAAGCCGGGACGAGCGTCGTGATTCGCGACCACGAGCTTCAGCAGGCTGAGTTGCAGGACGTGCTGCCGCTGCTGCAGGACGTCTTCGCCGCGACGAACCAGCGCAGCGGGGGCGGTGGTGGCGGGCGCGGGGCGGCCACCAGCGCGAGTTCGCCGGCCATGCTCGGCCCGGTGACGGTCTCCGGCGATCCGCGCGCGAACAAAGTGATCTACGTTTGCCAGGTGAAAGACGTCGACATCGTCGAAAAGCAGATCGAGCGGTTCGACATCAAGGGCATGATCAACGAAGCCGAAACGGTCGTGCTCGAATATGGCGACGCCAACGCGATCGCCCAGGTGCTCGAGCAGATCTTCGTGCGCGGCACCGGTGGCGGTGGAGGCGGTCGCGGCGGCGCGCAGGCGGCCACGGCCGGCGGCACCGAGGTGCGCATCGCCCCCGAGCCGATCACGAACACGATCACCATCTGGGCGCCGCGCGCCCAGCGCGACCTGATGTTCGAAAAGGTCGCCGAGCTGGATAAGCAGTATCGCCGCGAAATTCGCGAGATTCCGGTCGTCTACGCCGATGCCGAAAAGCTGGCCGACAAGCTCAGCCAGGTCTTCGGCGGCGTAAACGTCTCCGTCGGTGGAGGACAGGGCGGCGGCGGACGTCGTCCCGGTGGGATCGGCGGCGCGCAATCCATCGCCAACACGCAGGGCCGGTTGGTGATCGTCGGCGACAAGAGCAGCAAGAAAATTCTCGTTCGCGCTCCTGATCCGGTCTTTACACAGATGCAGGACCTGATCGCGGCCATCGATCAGCCCAGCGAGCAGATGCAGATTCGCACGTTCGCGCTCAAGCACGCCGAGGCGGCCAGCGTCGTCGAAGGCTTCAAGGCCGCGATGACGGATTACATCACGGCGCTGCGCGCGACGGGCGGCTCGGCCGATTTCGACGCGTTTACGGCGGTGCCGGATACGCGCACCAATAGTGTGGTGGTAGTGGGCACGACGCAGACGTTCGCTTTCGTGCAGCAGATGATTTCCGCCATCGACGCCGAAGCCGGCGATGAGCAGCAGAAGCAATTCCGCATTTTCGTCCTCGACCGCACCGATTCCGGCACGATGGCCGACGCGATCAACAGCTTCGCGGCCGGGCGTTCGAGCGGCGGCGGCGCGGCGTCCGGCGGCGGTCGTCGTCCGGGCGGAATCCCGGGCGCGCCCGGCGGCGGCGCGACGGGCGGCGGTCCGCTGCTCGACGTGCAGGCGATCGCCGAGCCGAATTCGAATGCCGTGATGGTGTTCGGCCGGCCGGCGGATATCGATCGGGTCGACAAGGACGTCATCCAGCAGCTCGAAGGCGCGCTGGTGGATCGCACGTCGATTGCATCCATCCCGGTCGTGAACACTTTGCCGTCGCAGGTCATCAGCTTCATCACGCCGCTGCTGGATCAGAGCGGCCAGCAGCAGTCGCAGCAGCGCGGCGGCGGCCCGCGCGGCGTGGCCGGCGGCGGCCCGCGCATGGCGACGCTCATCGCGAATGACTTGGGCAAGACGGTCGTCGTCAAGGGTTCGGCGAATCAGATCGCTGAGATCCGAAAGTATGTTCTGGAGTTTGACAACAAGGATCTGGTCTCTGGCCAGGTAAAGGTCGTCGCCTTGAACTACGGCCAGGATGCCGAAGCCCTCTCGCGCGATATCGAGCGCATCATTAATGATGGCGAGCGCAATCTGGCCCAATCGCAGAATCGCCAAGCCAAGCTCGTCAGCATCGGCGCCGACCCGTACACGAATTCCTTGCTCGTCTACGGCGAGCCCTCTCAATACGGATTGGTTGAGACCCTCGTTTCGCAGCTCGGCAGTATTCGCTCCTCGAATCCGACCATGCGGATTCTCCAGCTCAATAACATGACGGCCGCCGACGCGCAGAGCCTGATCGAAGATCTCCAAGGCCGGCGCGGCAACTCGTCCCGTTCCGGCGCGTTCCGGAACACGAGCGGTGGCGGCAACCGCGGCGGCTTCACGCCCGGCGGCGGCAATTCCGGCGGTGGGCAGGGCGGCTTCACGCCGCGGCCGCGCGGAAATACCGGCGGCGGTCAGCCGGGCGCGCAGCCCGGAGGAAATCGTCCGCCGCGCGGGAATCAGGGCGGCCAGCCGATTACCCGGCCGCCCGGAAGAGGTGGAGGCGGCTCCGGCGGCGGGTTCATCTGGACCCCGCCGGCCGAGCGCGAGGTTCAGGACGCTCTGACACCCAGGATTGACGACTTGCCGCCGATTCCGATCGTCGGCGTCGCCACTTTTGCGCCGGCCTTCGGCATCACGCTGATGCCGATGGTCGTGGATGTGCAAGAAGCGTCGCAGAACACGGCCGACGACGATTCAGACGATTTCGCTGACGACTCGATGATCGAAGATCTCACCGATCCAACGGACGCAGCGGCGCCGGTCTGGCGTCGCACCGCGCCGACGATGGTCGACGAACCCCAGGACTTCGACAATTCCGAAGATTCGATCGTGGAAGAGGCCGATTCGGTCTGGACGCGGGCGGATGACGACGCGCGCGTCGCGCTCGCTTCGGCGGACGAGGACCTCGGCGACGATCAGCCGCAGACTCCTCCGCCGGGCCGCCGAACGATTCGTGAAGCGTCCTCGCAGAATTCCAAGAATCAGGACTCGAAGAGCGCCACGAAACCGGCGCGCCAGACCACGCGACCGGCCGCGAAGAACAATCCGCAGTCCGCACCCGGTGCGACGCGCGGCAATCGCAAGCCCGCCGAGTCGCATCCGGCCGCGCGTCCCGCGGCGCAGGAGGCCGACGAAAAGCCCGCGCCCGCTCGTCCGGCGCGCGGCGCTCAGCCCGAAGGACAGGACAGCGGGAACAACCGCCCGGCCCCCCGGATCGAAGACCTTTCGAATGCGTCGCAGCCATTCGGCAGCATCGAAGGGCAGCTTCGCGGCGACGTGCTCGTCACGCCGATGGACAGTCACCGCGTCATCGTCACGGGTGACGAACGAGACGTGGAATTTGTTCAGCAGATTCTCAGCATGATGGAGAACTCGACGCCGCAGGCACAGATCGAGGTCTTCACGCTCGAATACGCGAAGGCTGCCTCGCTCGCTCCGCTGATCCAGCAAACGGTCGAGGCGCTCCTGCAACAGCAGAGCGGCCAGGTCGATCGCGCCGACCGCTTCAGCATCATCGCCGAAGCCCGCAGCAATTCGCTGATCGTCTCGGCCAGCGAAACGAACATGGACCTGATCGCCGAGATCATCGCCAAGCTCGATTCCGACACGCTCAAACCGTCGGAGTTCAAGGCGGTCCCGCTGCAGAACATTAAGGCCAGCGAAGCCGTTGCGATCCTCGATAAGGCGCTGCAGAAGATCAACGCGCAGCGCGAAGTGCAGGAAAGCGCCCGCGCTTCGGTGCAGGCGATCGATCGCAGCAACAGCGTGCTGGTCATCGGCACGCCGGCCGACATCGCCGAAATCGAGCACATCATCGAAGGCATCGACGTCGATCTGCCGACCGGCGACAGTCCGTTCGTCTCGGCCGAGGTGCTCGTGCTCGATCTGAAGAACGCCGAAGCCTCGAAAATGGCCGAGGTGCTGAACACGCTGATCGAGTCGGACAAGACCGGCGCGGCGGCGTCCGGCGCCGGCGGCGCGAACAGCGCCGGCCGCTCCGGCCCGCTCGTGCGTAAGCTCGTCTTGACCGGACCGGACGGCACGCCGATGCCGCCGCTCGATCTCGACCGGCCGATCCGCATCATTCCCGAGCCGGGACGCAATTCGCTCGTTATCTACTCGACGGCGAAGAATCTCGATTCGCTGCGTCAGATCGTCGGGCTGTTTGATTCGCTGCCCGAAGGCGCCGATCTCGACGTGAAGACCTTTGTGCTCAAGCACGCCCAGGCCGAAAACGTCGCCAAGATCGTGAAGGACCTCTTCGCCGAGGCGCAGAAGAGTTCGGTGAAGCGCCCCAGCGAGAAGGGCGACTCGGTGCGTGAGGAAGGCGCGCTGCCGCCTTCGCCGCCCGGACTCGCCGGTCGCGGCCTGCCGTACTACGTCACGATCAATCACGACGTCCGCACGAACACCGTGTTCGTCATCGGGCGCAAGGAATCCGTGCTGCTCGCGGCGGGGCTGATTCAACAGCTCGACACGGCCGGGACGGACCTCGCCCTGCGTTCGCACGTCATCTCCGGCCTGAAGAACATGAATGTCGCCGACCTCGAAACGAAGCTGCGCGACATTTTGGACAAGCGGGCTCAGGCGCTCGGCGAAAAGAACGATGCGCGCGACAACGCCTTCCTGATGGCCGACGAACGTTCAAATTCGATGGTCGTTTTCGCGTCCGACGATATGTACAAGCTCATCAGCGACCTCGCCATGCAGCTTGATTCCTCGGCCAGCTATCGCATCGTCGGCCTCGAGTTCCGCCACTTGAAGGCGGCCGACTCGGCCCGCCTGGCAGCGATGCTGCAGGAAGTCTTCGACAAGCGCAAGCAGGCCGACACCGACGTCACCAAGAACGGCCAGAAGGAAGTGCTGAACATCGTCGCGGATTCGCGCAGTAATTCGGTCATGCTGGTCGGCACGCGCGATTACCTGGCCGAAGCGCAGAATCTGATCACGAACCTGGATCAGTCCTTCGACCCGACGCTGGAGTTCAAGGTGCGTCCGCTGCTGCTCGCGAGCGCCTCCAACTTGGCGACGCTCTTGAAGGACATGGTGGAAAAGAGCCGCAGCAATCAGGACCCGGCCGCGGCCAAGGCCACGCCCATCCACATCGCGGCGGACGGCTATTCGAATTCTCTGTTGATTGCCGCTTCGCACGATGACATGCAGCAGGTACAGCGCTGGGTCGATCTGCTCGACAAGAAGCCGGAGTATGGAAAGGTTACACGCCTGATTCCGCTCAAACGCGGAAGCGCCGAGCAGGTCTCCAAGACCGCGTCGGACCTCTATGCCAAAACCGCCGGACAGGGAGCAGCCAGCGACGTCGTGGTGACATTTGATAAGACCACGAATTCCGTGATCGCGGTCGGACCGAGTGCGGTCGTCGCGGATATCGAAGCTCTGGTGGACCAAATGGGTAGCGCCACGGTGGCCAGCAGTCAGCTTCTGCGGACGTTCCGCCTGGAAAAGGCGGATGCCGCGGCGGCCGGCGCGCTGCTGCGCAACGTCCTCAGCGGCCAGGGCGGACAGGTCAACGCTTCCGGCCAGGCGACGGGCAGTTCGGGCGGCGGCGGCAGTAACAGCGGCACCAGCGCTGCCGAGCGCGCCGCAGAGCAGATCATGCTCGTCTATCAGCAGAAGAATGATCTGGGCACTTCGACCTTCCAGGCGATGCGTCAGCAGATCGTCATTACCGACGATCTGCGCACAAACTCGCTGTTCGTGACGGCCCCGGCCGAAAGCATGCCGCTGGTCGAGTCGCTTATTTCCGTCATTGACGTGCCGCCCACGGCTCTCACGGTGCGCATCTATCCGCTGCGCAGCACGGACAAAACCGAGGACATCGTCACGAAGCTGCGTGATCTCTTCCCGCGTTCCAGCGGGTCGAGCGGCGGCTCCAGCGGGAGCACCGGCAGCACTCAGGGTCAAATTGCCCTGGGCGACGGCGCGGCCGGCGGACGGCAGGAGGTCGCCTTCACGTCGGATTCGCGCACGAACTCGGTCATCGCGGCCGGCACGCCGGGCTATCTCGACATCGTCGACAATCTGCTGATCAAGCTCGACAGCCGCGATGTGACCGACCGCGTGACGAAGGTTTTCGCCCCGATCAACAACAAGGCGCAGGATATCCAGACGATGTTGAGCGACTTCGCCGACAAGGAGAAGGCGGTCCTCGACGGCGTGCAGAATGTCTCTCCGAACCGGAAGATGGAGCAGGAGATCACCGCGGTTTCGAGCGAGGAGATCAACCGCGTGATCGTGGGCTCCTCGTCGCGGCGCGAGGCCGAAGTGCTCGAACTGCTGCGCGAGCTGGATCAGCCGCCGCCGCAGGTGATGATCAAGGTGCTCATCCTCGAAGTCACGATGGATAACGACCTCGAACTCGGCGTCGAGTTCGCCTTCCAGGATCTCCAGTTCGCCTCGGCCGGCCCGAACGACACCAATACGTTCGACTACGTCGGCGGTACGGACATCGGCGCGGTGGGCGCGGGGCTGGGCGGCTTCACATTCACGATCACGGGCCGCGATTTCAACTTCCTGTTCCGCACGCTGCAAAGCCAGGGCGCGCTGAACGTCCTGAGCCGTCCGCAGATCGTGGCGATGGACAACCAGGAAGCGAAGATCGAAATCACAAACGACGTGCCCTACGTGAGCGGCACGAGCACCAGCGACGCCGGCCAGATCACCACCACCGTTCAGCGGCAGGACATCGGTATCAAGCTCGACGTCACGCCGCAGATCAATCCGGACGGTTTCGTCCGCATGAAGGTCACGCAGGAAGTCTCCGACTTCGCCGATACCTCGGTGCCGGTCGGCCCCGGCCTGACGGCGCCGGTGTTCTTCAAACGCGTGGCCGACACGACCGTCACGGTCAAGGACAACGAGACGGTTGTCATCGGCGGGTTGATCACCGCCCGCGACGAAGTGCGCGAGACGAAGATTCCGGTGCTGGGCGACATTCCGGGCGTCGGCTTGCTTTTCAGCAACCGCACGCACAGCAACCGCCGGACCGAACTGCTCGTCATCATGACCCCGACCATCCTGCGCACGGTCGAGGACTATCGCGACGCTTCGCTCACCGAGCGCGACCGCGCGAAGACGATCTCGCCCGACACGCTGGGCAGCGACCTGATGGAAGGCCTGCAGCTCAAGCCCGAAGAGGTCAACGACCGCAAGACCAAGGTCGAGATGGGACCGATTCCCGACGAAGTGCTGCGAGCGCTCAGCCAGAAGGAAGCGGAAAAGAACGGCAAGCCAGCGGAAAATCCGGCCAATGGCAAGCCGCAGCCCACTCCGCCCGACGCTCAGCCCGAGCCGGGGCCGGACGAATACGGCCCGCAGCGTCCAGGTCGCAATGCGGCTCCGTCCGCGCCGTCGGCGGATGGGTACGAGATTCGCGACCCGCGCGTCGGTAAGGCGGCCTCGCCCGCGCAGACTGTCTCACAAGTAGCGCGGCAGTAGCGCGCGGAAGGGGATCGGCATGGCTTGTTCACGCATGTACCTGTTCGTGCTGGGGGGCACTCTTCTCGCGGCCGGGGGCTGCGTTACAACCACTCGCACCGGAAAGGCCAGCTCGACATTTGGTGGTAATGAGAAAGACCCGCCGCCAACAACAGTCACCTATGGAAGCACCGACAGAAAGCCGCCGCCGAAGATCAATCCCGACAAGGTCAAGCCGGCCGACGACATCGTCGAGATCGTTCAGTTTTGGAGCAACGTGCCGTGGCTGCGTGACCTGAATCGCACCGTCGGTTTCCAGGTTCCTACCTATTTCGTCTCCGCCAAGTCGCAGGCCGGAGCCTTCGTGCCGGGGCGGATCTCCGTAACGCTCCAAAAGCTGGAAAACGGCCCCAACGGACAGCGCGTCCGCGAGCCGCTCTATCGCTGGGATCTCGATGGTGAGAAGGCCGACTCATTCCGCGTCGTGAAAAAGGCGGCCGGCGGCTACTACTACGGCTTCGTGCTCGTCTGGCCGGAGGACGTGCATGTTGATGGTCAGGAAGTCGAGATCCAGTTCAACTACGAGCGCGGCGATGGGCGGGTCGTAAAGGGCAATCCGCGCGAGTTCAAGGTGCCGAGCAATTCCGTCCAGCCGGTCCGCCGCTCCGCGCGCGCCACGGGGACGCCCTAGATGCCGTGGGCCATCTTCGCTGTCGCGCTGCTCAGCGCGCTGCTGCTTCAGACCACTCTGCTGCCCGCGCTCGGCCTGCATGACGACGTAGATCTGCCGCTGGTCGTCGCGATGCTCTG
>JBGAJB010000407.1:0-2415 GCA_044225155.1 Phycisphaerae bacterium
GAACTGAGCCACACCGGTCCTGCCGAGCGCTGGCATCGAGAGCCGAATCTGACTAAGCTGCATTTCTGCGCCGGTCGCCATCCCGGGCCGGCGAGCCGAAAACGGCCAACGCGACCAACAAGGATCTCAACCGTGCCGCGAAAAGAAATTCCGATCGGAAATCGCGTCGAATATCTGCAGGTGCTAGCCCCCGACGGCACGGTGGACGCCAAGCTGGAACCGAAGCTGGCCGACGGCGATCTGCGCAAGATTTACCGCTACATGCTGGCCACCCGGCGGCTCGACGAGCGCTGTCTGGCCATGCAGCGTCAGGGTCGCATCGGCACTTATGGGCCGTGCAAGGGCCAGGAAGCCACGCCGACAGCCGCGGCCTTCCTCCTCCGCAAGGAGGACTGGATGTGTCCGACCTACCGCGAGCTACCGGCGTTCCTCTACCGCGGCTGGCCGATCGATCGCTACCTGCTTTGGTGGGGTGGAAACGAGATCGGATCCTCGATCGCCGAAGGCGTAAATGACACGCCGATCTGCGTGCCGATTGCCAGCCAATGCCAATACGCGGCCGGCATCGCGTGGGGCAGCAAGCTACGCGGCGACGGCACGGTCGTCATCGCGTTCTGCGGCGACGGCGGAACTTCAGAGGGCGACTTCCACGAGGCGATGAATTTCGCGACGGTCTACAAAGTGCCGCTGGTGATGGTCGTTCAGAATAATCAGTGGGCGATCTCGATGCCGCGCTCCAAGCAGATGGCCTGCCCGACGATCGCACAGCGTGCGATCGCGTACGGTCTCGACGGCATGCAGATCGATGGAAACGATGTGCTGGCGGGCGTCGTCGCGATCGGCGAGGCGGTCGAGAAGGCGCGCAACGGCGGCGGCCCGAGCCTGATCGAGGCGGTTACCTATCGCCTCGCGATGCACACGACGGCCGACGATCCGAAGAAATATCGCACCGACGCGGAAGTGAAGGAGTGGGAAGCGAAAGACCCGCTGCCGCGTTTCCGCAACTACCTGTTGAAGCGCAAGCTGCTCGACGAAAAGATCGAGGCGGTGATCGAAGAAGAGATCAAGCGCGAGATCGACGAGGCGATCACCAAGTACGAGCACTGGACGGCCGACCCGTACGAGATTTTTGAGTTCATGTACGCCGAAAAGACGCCGGAGCTGGTGAAGCAGCAGGCGGAGCTTCGCGACTATCTCGAAAACGGCAAACCGGCGCCCGCAAACTCAAACGGCGCCGCCGCGCCGCGCACGATGGAAGCCGCACACTAGCCGGATGCGGGCATTCCCCCCGGAAGGGGACCGACGAGAGTAGTTCGCCGTTCATCGAGCGCGGGCGAGACGCCGCTACGAATCGATTCAACATTCGGGTCTCTCCCGATTCCCTCGTGTTGGCCGGCGAGCACCGACTCTCGCCTATGATGCCGCGCGGCCCTGACGCCGGACTGAAATACAAGTGAACGGATGTTCATCGGCCCGCTTTCGCGCGCAGAATTCGCATGCGGAACGAACCAGTGAGTCGAGCGCGACACGGCTCGTCGCCGCCGAATGGGAAGCTCTCGTGCGCGTAGTCCTGCTCGTGACTGACTTGGAGCGCGGCGGCACTCCGCTACGCCTCGCGCGCCTCGCCGTCGAGCTGAAGTCGGCCGGAGTGGAGCCGATCGTCGGCTGCCTCACGCCGCCGGGTACAGTGAGCACACAACTCACCGCGGCCGGCATTCGCACGTTCGCGTGCGACGCACGCGGCCGCTGGGATATCAGCGTGTTACTGCGGCTCGGCGTTCGTCTTCGACAATTCAGCCCCGACCTCATTCACTCCACGCTCACGCACGCGAACGTCGCCGCCCGCATACTTGGCCGCTGGACAGGTATCCCCGTGCTCAGCTCCACAGCGACGATCGAAGTCGAGCGGCCGCTGCATCTGCGGCTGGAACGGCTGACGGCGCGCTGGGATCGGGGGCACATCGTCGGCAGCGCGGCAGTTGCCGAGCACGTGGAGCGCGCGTTTCGTGTGCCGCGCGAGAGAATTCACATCATCCCTCCTGCCGTCGATCCGCCGCGCACGATTCCGCGCGACGAGGCGCGCCGGCAGCTTCGTCTGCCATCGGATGCGTTTGTTGTGGCGTGGGCAGGTCGTTTTGACCCCGTGAAACGCGTGGAAATCGCGATCGACGCCGTCGCTTCGGAGCCCAACTGGTACCTCGCGCTCGCGGGGGATGGCCCCACGCGGCCGGCGCTGGAGCGACGCGCCAGAGAAGTCGTGCCTTCGTCCGGCGGGGACGAGGACCGCGTCCGATTTTTGGGCTGGCAAGACGACCTCGCCCTCCTGCTCTCCGCCGCCGATGCGTTTGTACTGCCCTCCCTGACCGAAGGCGTGCCCAATGCGCTGCTACAGGCGATGGCCGCAGGTCTGCCCTG
>JBGAJB010000408.1:0-2414 GCA_044225155.1 Phycisphaerae bacterium
ACGCGGCCAGTGACTTTTTCGGCGAATGGAATGTACCGCGCCAGGCGCTGACGATGGGCGTGGGCACGATTCTCGCCGCGCGGCGCATCGTGCTGATGGCGTTTGGCGAGAGCAAGGCGCGCATCGTGCGCGAGGCGCTCGAAGGGCCCGTGACGCCGACCGTGGCCGCGAGTTTTTTGCAGCAGCATGGCGGCGCGGAGTTTGTGCTCGACGAAGCGGCCGCCAGCGAACTCACGCCGATGAAGACGCCGTGGCTGCTGGGGCCGATCATGCAATTCGGACTGGAATGGGACGATGCGCTGACGCGCCGTGCGGTGATCTGGCTGGCCCGCACGCTTCACAAGCCGATCTTGAAGCTGGTAAACGAAGACTACAACGAGCACGGCCTGCAGGAATTGCTGAGCGTGCGCGGCGACGCGTATGACGTGAACATCGAGGTCTTCAAGGCGCTGCAGGGCACGATCACGGGCTGGCCGGGCGGAAAATCGCCGCAGCGCGATCAAAGCTCCACTTCAGTCGGTCGCGTGCGGCATTCATCGGAGGCGTTTCCCAAGCGCGTCATCGTCTTCAGCCCACATCCGGATGACGACGTGATCAGCATGGGCGGCACTCTCATTCGCCTTTGCGAGCAGGGGCACGAGGTGCACGTCGCGTACCAGACCTCGGGCAACATCGCGGTGTTTGACGACGAGGCCGTACGTTTTACCGACTTTGTGACCGAGTTCAGCCGGGCGTTCGGCGTCTTTGGCGCTGAGGCCGAGCGAATCGAGCGGCAAGTGCAGTCGTTTGTCGGCCGCAAGCAGCCGGGGGAGATCGATACGCCCGAGTTGCAGCGCATCAAGTCGCTGATTCGCCGCACCGAAGCGCGGGCGGCCGCGGTTTTTGCCGGCGTCGATGCGGAGCGGATTCACTTCCTCGCTATGCCGTTCTACGAAACGGGCCGCGTACGAAAAAAACCGCTCGGGCCGGAGGATGTGCGTGTGATCCGCGAGCTGCTCGAACGCGTGCGGCCGCAACAGGTCTATGCAGCCGGCGATCTCTCCGATCCGCACGGGACGCACCGCGTGTGCCTGAAGGCGATCTTCGCCGCCATCGGCGAACTGCGTGAGTCGCCAGAGGGGCGCGAGTGGATCGGCGGCTGCGACGTATGGCTGTACCGCGGGGCGTGGCAGGAGTGGGAGCCGGAGAAGATCGAGATGGCCGTGCCGCTCAGCCCGGACGAGGTGCAACGCAAGCGGCTGGCGATCTTCAAACACCAGTCGCAAAAGGACAAGGCGCTGTTTCCGGGGCCGTCGGACACGCGCGAATTCTGGCAACGTGCGGAGGATCGCAATCGCGGGACGGCGAAGCTGTTTGATGAGCTGGGGTTGCCGGAGTACGAGGCGATCGAGGCGTTTGTACGGTGGCGCGAAATGACTTCAGCTTCGCCGCGCGAGCTGTGAATAGACGTACAGGGGCACTTCGTCGTGATCAGATTTCCGTTGCCGGCGTGATCGCGCCGCAGTCGAAAGTTATCGTCGAGCCCTTCGTGCTCGCAAGAGCATCCTTCGTGTGCTCCGCCCCTTTTTCGGCACACTCTGCCTCGCATCCGGCTGCACGCTGTCACGCGCCATCCACAACTCCGTCTGCACCTTGTCCGACCTGCGTTCCATCTCCATCGGATGAAACTCCTGGTGCCATCCGCTCACCGTGATCCCGCTCAAGATACCACGGCCATAAAGCGCGTTTTGCGACCGGACTGCTTTGGCCCGCCCGTGCGGCTGTTTCGCAGCGAGATCCACAGCCGCGGGCGACTGTGCTAAAGATTCGAGCCCTTCAGGACCGGCATATTTCCCGCGTGCGCTGGACATCGGCCGCAAGCTGCGCGCGAAGGGAATCAATTCCGTCAAATCGAATCTGGCCGCGGAGGCGCTGGAGCAAGTCGAGTTCGATTTTGCGGCCGCGAAGGTCGCCGGAGTAGTCGAGCAGGTGGGCTTCGACGCGCGAGCCGGGTTGGCCGAAGGTTGGCTGTGGGCCGATGTTGACGGCAGCGGGACGAACGAGTTCGACCGGTCGTGAGCCGTCTGCCGCGACGCCCTCTCCGGTTTCCAGCCGCGCGTCTTCAGTCACGGTTCCGGCGGCGATGACGCGGGCGCGCGCGGCGTAGACGCCCTCGGCCGGTAATAGATGCGCAATGTGGTGGAGATTCGCAGTCGGGAAGCCGATTTTCGCGCCGCGGCCGTCGCCGCTTTCGACCGTACCGCGAATCTGATAAGGGCGGCCGAGCATGGCCTGCGCGGCCGGCAGATCGCCTTTGACGATCGCGGCCCGGATGGCGGTGCTGTTGATCTCCGGCCGGCCGGGACGCGAATCGGCCGTCAACTCGTCGACGACGATGACCTCGTAACCCAAGCGGGCGGCGTGACGGCGCAGTG
>JBGAJB010000043.1:0-18811 GCA_044225155.1 Phycisphaerae bacterium
GGACACACCGTGAGCGCACCGATCTTCGTCGTGCACAACTTCACCAGCCGCTCACTGCCGACGGTGCTGGTGAACGGCAAGGCCGTAACGGTGAACACGGGGGACGACAGTGCGGGAGCGTTTGTCTCAATCCGCGAGTCGGCCAACGAACTGTGGGTGACGCTGAACCGCGACGTGGGTGCGGCCGCGGCGATTGAGATTTTGGCGGAGTAGCGCAAAAACGGGGCCTGTGAAGCCACGTCAAAGCGGAACGTTTTGCGAGTGCGACGGCGCGGAAGTGCTGCCGCACTCGACCTTTTCTGAAATATCAGGGGACATCGCGATCACGACCGTTCGACTCGCAGCCTCAGTCTTCCGTCGCGCCGCTCCAGCGCGCCGCAGGAACGCGATGTATGCGACGATTGCCAAACTGAACGTCAACACGCCGATCCACAAGAGCCAAGGCATCCAGCCCAGTTCGCTCGAAATCCTGGTTTGAACCATTTCGAACCAATAGTTCTTGTCTCGGATTTCTAGGCGACCAACGCTTGAAACATCCGTGAGCCACCGCACGCTCTCGATTGAATTGAACAGTGCCGCGAGAGAGGCAAAGCCGATCACGCTGCCGATTCCCGCACAGGCATAGGGGAGCCCGGTCTGAAACGAGTCAAGCGGACCACTCAGTTCGCGGGGCGCCGATGCTTGTTCCGCCAGAGTTTCGTGCTCGGTCCCGCATTCCGGACAACGATTCGACGGCAGACCCTGAAGTGGATAGCCGCACTTGCCGCATGTGTCAGACGCGGGCATCGGGCGCTGGATCTTGTTGCGCCAGTAACTTTCGGCCGAAATCGCAGCGATCGCGCCGAGGATGACTGGTACCCAGGCCCAAATTCCGCCCAGCAGGATCGGAAGCGGAATCAGAAACATCGCCACCAGGCCACTGACCGTCGCCAATACGCCCAGTGCGGTGATCGACCCGGGAGGCAGCGGCCGCTGCGGCCGGATCGGTGTCGGGAATTCCTGGAGATGAACGCCCACCAGCGCCCAGCGCTGTCGGCCGAACTCAGCTTGGAATTCGACCCCGCATTTCTCACAGCGACGCAGCGTGCGATCCCCCGCGACGGTGGGCCGCCCGCATCGCAGGCACGGCATTCCCTCCGTCGTATCAAGCCGGCAATAGCGCCAATGCAGGTAGCTTCCCCGCAGCGCGCTGAGAGGCCAGATGAGAAACAAGGCGGTGCTCATAAAGAGGTCGGAACGCATGAATTCGAACGGTGCCCCCAGGTCGCGAACGACCAGGTAGATGATCCACGCGCTTAATAGGAGTAGCACAGGAATCGCGGCGATTGTCCGCTTGGGCAGGTAGATCGGATCGCCCAGCAGTGTGAGCACATGGGGCCTGGAGTCGCGCTCTCCGGATTGCTTTCTCACGATGGAACCGACCCGAACAACGGCGCCTGAGCCTCCGCCTCGCCGCCGACAAGACCAATAGCGCCGGAGGCGTCCAGGAAGACCGCAATAGAGAGATGCTTAGGATCGCCATCGAGCCGAAGAAAATGCCGCACGCGCCGATGCTTGGAATTCGGCTGAGTCGCCATGAGTGGAATCTAGCCGATCAACTGTAGGTTCCCGAACCCCATGGATGGAAAGTGCCTCGTCTTCGGAGGCGTCAGCTCGACCTTGCCCATATCGGGTGCGGATCTATTCCGACAAAGCGACAAATGAGCCGGATGCCGAGCCGACGTCCGTTCGCGTCGGCATGCGAGTCCCAAGACTAGCCCACGCGAACAGCCGTTGGCCAGCGTCCCAGAACTCGCAGATTCCTCCCCCCCACCCAAAAAAGCCGCAGGGAGCGTCAGGCGGATCGCCCGACGCCCCCTGCGTTGTTCTTACGGCATTAGCCGGTCAGAGGCACATCAATAGAAGTGCGTCGACTCGGTTTCCTCGATCGCGCCGCCAGCGCTCGACTGATCGCTGAAGACGTTGATCTTGAAGCGAACGTCGCCGGCCGCGTTGCCCTTGACCGTGACCTTGTACGTCACCGTCGCCTTCGGCGCCAGCGACGGCACCGGAGCGAACTTCACGCTCTTGCCGGACGCGGTTTCCTTCGTCGCCGAGCCTGCGGCCGAGACGAAGTCTTCCTGCGCCGGGAGCATGCACTCGACCACGATGTTCGTGCCGGTGGCCGTGCCCTGGTTGGTCACGGTGATCGTGTAGGTGGTCTGGCCACCGACCTCGATCGGATCCGGATCATCGACGCACTCGACCAGGATGGCCGGGACGCCGACGGTGATCAGCGGAGCTTCCGCCTTGGCATCGGTGCAGAACGCGCGGGCGGTGGCGAGGTTCTTGTTCGAACCGGCCGAGACCGCCTTGAGCGTGATCGTCACCTTCTTCGAGCCGTTGGGCTCGATCGTTCCGAGGCTCCAGGTGACCTTGCCGCCGCTCGCCTGGCCGTTGTCGCTGGCCTTGACGAACTCGGCGCCGCCCGGCAGCACGTCCTCGAGGACCGTGTCGCGGGCCGGGGCATCACCCTTGTTGCTGACCGTGATCGTGAACTCGGCCGGACGACCGATGTAGACGTCCTTGCCCGGGCCGGTCTTGGTCACTTCGAGCTTGGGCTGCTTGACCATGGTCGTGCAGCTCGCCTCGGAGCGGAGACCGCCGTCGGCTTCCGCCGTCACCTTGTTGGTGAAGCTGCCGGTGCGGCTGGCCTTCGCGGTGAAGCGGATTTCCTTGCTCTGACCGCCCGCGAGCGTACCGATGTTCGCGGTGTACGAGCTCTTGCCGTCCGTCGTCGTGACGCCGTCGGGCAACGTGTCGGTGATCTTCACGTTGTTCGCCGCGCCGTCGCCGGGGTTCTTGACGGTGATCACGTACTCGATGTTCTCGCAGGTGACGATCTGCTCGGTGCACTTCTTCTCAACGAGCAGCTTGGGCGACTGAACGGTCGTCTTCGCGCAGCACTTGGTGCTGAGGTTGTACGCGCCCTTGACTTCGGCACAGTTCTCGAACGTGCCGCTTTGTGCGCCCTTGACCGTCACGGTCACGGTCTTGTCGCCGCCGGCAGGAATGCTGCCGAGGTTCCAGGTGACCGTGCTGCCGCTGGCGTTACCGGCAG
This sequence comes from Phycisphaerae bacterium, assembly GCA_044225155.1. Classification (GTDB taxonomy): domain Bacteria; phylum Planctomycetota; class Phycisphaerae; order UBA1845; family Fen-1342; genus CAYMBL01. Next base: position 3,101 of record JBGAJB010000043.1, read on the forward strand.
GCGAGCTCGAGACGTAGGTCAGGCCGGACGGAATGTTGTCCGTCACGACGATGTCCTTGGCCTCGACCTTCGACGGGTTGGTCACCGTGATCTTGTAGTCGAAGTTCTGACCCGCGAGGACCGACGCCGGGCCGGTCTTGGTGCAGGCGATCTTCGGACCAATCCAGGTCTTGCTGGTGTAACCGGTGGCGATGTGGCCGCCCGGCTTGCAGCACTGGACGTTGTCAGGCTTGATGATGTCGATCTGGATCTTGTTGGTGCCCTCGGCCGGCGTGGTCTGCTTCAGTGTGACCTTCGCGAGGCCGTCGCCGCCGGTCTTGATCGACGCGGTCGTGCCGCCGCCCGGCTCGAACGTGGCCGCCGGGCCGTCGACGATCTTGTAGACGACGGTGTAGTCGGCCAGGCCGCCGTTATCCGAGTACTTCGCGACGCGGGTCGTGAAGTCGTGGGTCGTGCCGATCGGGTTGGTCGCGGCCGGCGGGAAGTCCCACTTCAGGTCGTACCAGCGCTTCTTGGCGAAGACCTTGTGCTTGTTCCAGTCGTAGATACCCGGCGCGTAGGCGATGATGTTCGTCTCGCCTTCGATGGCCGAGGTGATCACGCACCAGGTCTGACCGACTTCGAGCTGAACGTCGTCGCTCGGATCGTCATTGCCGCGCGTGAGCACGTGACGGAAGTTGTTCGTGTGGCTGACGGCGAAATCATTGCCGAGCTTGTAGCCGCGGCTGGCGCGCCAGCCGGACTCATCGACTTCGACAATGTCGCCGACGCTGCCTTCGCCGATTCCACTCGACCCGGCGGTTGGGCAGCGGCTTGCCTTCCTTGTCCTTGACGGTCGCGACCAGGATGTGCTGCGTCTGGACGGGGTTCACGTCGTCGACCGGATCAATCGTGATCTCGGCCGCGAACGGATCCCAGTTTGAGTAGTAGCCGCCCTCAGGAGGCTTGGGGTGCGTGAGTTGAACGTCACCCGTGTTAGCCCATGTGAATGCATGGGGCATATGGTTGCGGCAACCCAGCGCGCCAAGCGCACCGCACGCCATCACCCCGACGATGATTCGTAAGAATCTGGGACTCACCGCAGTACCTCCATTCTGAACCCTCATTTCCCGAAGACGAACCATGAAATTTCGCCCGATGGGGACGCCCGCGGACCGGAATCACGACCGGTCGCACGCCATGGCAGTCCCGTTGTAAGCCCTTATCCGGCAATACCCCGCCGGAGTTCTTTCTATCGGGAGGCTGATTCGAGCGATGGACCGCGCCACGCGCCTTCGCTCGGACCCCTCAACCTTCCGATCGCCGCGCATGAAGACACGCAGCTAGATGAAGTCTAGTCCGTCGGTTATCGGCGGTCAACCCGCGCGGACTGAACGATTTAGCTCCCGACAGGCACAAGATTGCGCGAGACAGGCGCGATTTCTCTTCGCGCGATTGGGGACGAGATGGCGAAAAATCGTCCGGGCGCAGGCGGTTTCGTCAGTGCGCACGGCCTGCGCGGGTGCGGTCGGAGCGACTTTGGCGACGCCTACGGCCGGCGGGATTTTGTTATTTGAACATTTATGCCACGTTCGCGCACCCGGCCATTCGCGAGTTGATACGTGCCGGTCAGGGTCGTGCCCGACGAGGTTTGGCAGACGAGCGCGTAGCTACCCGAGCGGTGCTTTACGCTCCAATCCCCCAGCGCCTCGGCCGCCCCGAGGGCGTCATTCAGCAGGTCCGGCGGCAGCCAGTCCGCCGGATTGCACTGCAGCTTGCCGGCCTTTGCGCTGGCGAAAAAACTCTCCGCATCCTCAAAGAACTGCTTCTGGCTCGCGGCGCGTGCGTAAAAATTCGTCAAAATTTCCGTCACGGCCTGCGCGTACAGATCGCGCGTACCTTCCTCCGGATAGCTCAACCAGTACTTCGACCACTGCTGCTCGAACTCTTTGACGCCGCGGCCAAAGTTGGCCTCCCACGCCTCGGTCCAGGGCCGCCCGGCGCTCGCGGCGCGCAGGAAGCCGTTGAAGGCGCCCTGATAGCGCCCGCCGTCGGCGTGGGCGAGAAAATGAACCATCGACCAGGCCTGGTCATAGTTCACGAGGCTCATCTGAACGTTCCAGAGCTCGTGACTCTTGGTCATCATGTCGCGGATCGAGATCGCGTTGCCGTCTTTGATCCATTTCTGGATGCGCTTCACGCGCCCCGGCGGCACCGCGCCGGCCAGGTAGTTGCTGCCCGTGTAGACCGACTCCCCGAAATATTCCGCCAGGCCCTCGTTGACCCAGATCGGGATGTCGCCGCCGATGACGGCGTGCACGAACTGATGAAATCCTTCGTGTTGCACGACGTGCCAGGTGGCGGGAGAGACACGCTCGCCGGCATAGGCCATCAGCTTTTTCCCGTCGAAGACGCCCGCGCTGCCCTTGATGCCGCCGGCTGCGTAATAGTCGTCGAGGTTACGGAAGAGATAGAACGGGAGCTTCGAACGGATCGAACCGCCGCTGAATCCCTTCGTGCGCGCGTAATAGGCCTCGGCCATCGTATCGATGCGCATCTGCGCTTCACGCACGGCGTCGCCCGTGAGATCGGTGTAGAGCGTGTAGTAGCGCGTCTGGTAGCTCTTGAGCCGGCCCTGTGCGGCGGCGGGACGCAGGGGACCGATCCCGGCCAACAGGGTCGCGAGGGCTGCGAAACGGGCGAAACCCGATAATCGTGCGTGCATGGCATCCCCCGGCGCGCCGCTGGGCGGCTACTTCTATCTTACGATTGGCGGTCGAGGCCGCGGGCGAGGAATCGATCCGCGAAGTGCGCACTCGCGCCCCCCTTTTCGTAACAAAACTGAGCACTCTCCACGGAGGGGCCATGCGCGGCTCGATTCAAACTCGCTTGCGACCGGCCGAGCCTTCATCCACAGCCGTCCCTCTCAGGCTGGGCTCCATCGTCTGCTGGCACGCGCTCGTGGCGATCGCCGTCCTGCTGTTTTTCTGTGGAAGAATTCCAATTACCGATTCTGAGCTGGTCTCTTTGCTGGGGTGGCGTTGGCGCAGCCAGCCTGAATTGATTGCCAAGAACATCGCCGTGGCGGCGCTGTTGCTCGTTTTCGAGGGCGGCCTCGCTTATCTAATTTGGCGGGCCGCGCGCTGGGGCACGGGCAGCAGTACCGACGCCGCCGGTTTCAGCTACTGCTGGGGCTACGCATGCCTCATCGCAACAGTATTCGTTCTGGCGGCGGTATTCGTCCTGCCGTTCCTCAACGTGATCTTTCGGATCGACGCGCTCTGGATCGCGATCAGCGCGCTCTACGCCTGGCTGATCCTCGCCCCCGGCGGAATGGCGGCCCGGCTACTCTCGACACCGCTACGCTGGCGCCCGGTTTGTCCGGAATGTGGGCACACGGTCGCATATGCGGTGGACGCCCGCTGCAGTGAATGCGGCGAGCCCTATCCCTGTTCCGATCGCTTCTACCGGCGGTGGGGGATTCGCAGACTTCCGTGGGATCAGCGGCGACGAACTTTGCTCTTTGCCTATATGGCTACCCTCGCGCTGATCCTTTTCAAGCCGCACATTGCCGCCTGGCGAGCCGGCATCCCGGATCACATTGGCAGAGCCGTGAGATGGTGGCTAGGTAACCTTGCGGTCTCTGCGCTAAGCGTGGCGATGCCTTTCGGCGTTCTGAGCTCCTGGTTGCGAAACGCGTGGTCACCCGGGAATTCATTTTATTCGAGCTTGCACTTAGTTCCTGTGGATCCGTCAGTCGATACCGTCACACAGATCGTCTCCCGAATCGGTCTGACCTGGCTCATCTGGACCGTGGCAGTAGGAATCTTCCCGGTTGCTGTGGGTGTCGGGCTGGCCGCGGCCACCCCGCGCGTTCAACCGGCGGCGCGTATCGGCATGACCAAATGGACGCTCTATCTCGCGGCAGTGCCCATTGGCGTCGGATATCTTTGTTTTCTTGCCACTTTGATCGTCACGGTGCTGGAGCGTCTCGGATTCTCGGTGGGCCGCTCGGCCAATAACGGCGGGTACATCAATATTTGGTATCCCGCGACGTGGGGCGACTATCTGTCTCAGTTTCCGTCTGAGGTTTTGCTCGGCTGCCTCACATGGTGGGGAGCTTGGTGGGCAATCGGAGTCGCATCGCAGCCATATCTGCGCAAACGCGGTTTTTTCGTTTTTCTGGGTGCATTCGCGGCCTACCTGACCGTGGTAGTCCTGACGGCCGTAGTACTCGACCTGGACGGGCTGGGGGCGCTCTTATGACGGGGTGCTTCCGACGCGAAACCACCGAAAAGCACGGGCTCTGGAGAATTGGTCTATTCGTGATGGCGTTTCTGATGTTCGTGTTGGCGTGGCGTCTAGTCGAGAAGCCGGTTGTCTACGAGTTGGCGTGCTCATCGCTCGGCGACGGGCGCGCTCTCGCTCTGACTGAGCGGGCAATCCGCGAACGGCACCCGGAATTCCTCAAAGAATCGACGCATTGGGCCTGGCCCATTACCTTCGACTCCGGGCGACGCCGAACGGCCTGCCTGCTCTACGGCACATCCGAATCGATCGAAAACTCACGTACGAGAGTTTTCGATGATCGCCTGGAGCGAATTGGGGAGTACGCAGCCGCTGCGTCAATCCTGTGCCCTCCCGATGATCGCGACGGGGACGGCCACGTTGAAGTGGTCTTCGTCGATAAGATGAACTCCCTCCCCAATGGTGACTACGTGTTCGGGCTCATTCATGTGGAAGCCGAATCCAATCGCTTGATCGCAGCCGTACGGTGGCCGGCGTTGATGACGCTTCCACAATTAGTTTGGAGCAACAATGATGGCGATCAATTCCACGAGTTGAATTTCCTCACATGGGATGTTTCGAGAAATACGCTCAAGGCGGCAGTTCAGCTCCGTTGGCTCGCTCCCGGCTGCATGACTTGTGACGGCCCGCCACCGCCCGGAGTCAGAGTCTGGCTCGCACAGCAGCGGGACGAAGTGGTCTTTCGCCAGGACGAGCCGCTCGCGGACGTCGTCAAACGCGTGCACGCGGAGTGAGCGGCGACTTCCGATCTACATAGATTGGTATGGGCCCGTGACGGACAGCGAGTACGTCATAACGCGCTTCAACCAAAGCTTTCTCGGCAATTTCTACGCAGATAGTGTCTCTCCCGTTGCCATCGTCGGCTGGCACGCGCTCGTGCTGAGCGCTGCCTTGCTGCTTTCTGACAGACCCATCCCAATCACGAATCCGAGCCGGGAGACCAGTCCCCACCAGACAGCAGCTGTCGTGTCGCGGGCTAGGCCGGCGCCTAGGTGTGCATGGCGGAGGTCGTGAAGGATCCGGTCGCGTGACCGATAAGCCAGTCCGGCTCACGGGCTTCGTCGAAGTGCGTCACGACGGTAGCGCACGCAAGGTCGGCGGTGGTCGCGGCCAACCGCATGACGCGAAGCGGGCGCGCCCCCATGAAAGACGCCCAGGCGCTGAACGTGCTCGGCGGCGCGAGCAGGTAATCGCAATCGCCCAGGGCGGCGAGGTCCTCGATCGCGTCGCCGGGAGCCAAAGTCACCGGCAAACCCTCGAATACTTCCCTGGGTTGTGGGGCATTCGTGCTGACAACAAAAGCGACATCGCGGCCGGGGAACTGCTCGCGGAGCTCGTGCATCCAACGGGCGTATCGATCTGCGTCGAAGAAAAACCGGCCGTCCAGAAAGTGGCGGTAGTCGCCGTGGCGCATGTGGATGCCGATCACGACATCCGATTCCGCGCGCAGCCTGGCGACGAGCGCACGCCCGACGGCAGCGAGATCCTCGCGGAGCGCGAGGGCCGCGAGGATCGCGTCGCGATGCCGCTCGAAAGACGCCGAGGCGCGAAACTGCCAGCCCTTCAGGACGAGTGCGGCCCGACCGCGGGCGCGGTCGATGAATTCTGCGCTATCCAAATCGCAACGCTCCAGCCAGCCGATGTCGAGCACTTCGATTCCCGGCAGGCGAAGGCGGCGCTGCACGCGCTTGAGTACGTGGGCGAGCTCCTTGCCGCTCCCGCGGACGAGCGACGCCGCCATGGCGAGGATCGAATTCGCGGCCGACGCGTCGGGAAACGGGCAGAGCGGCGCTTCGACTCCGATTCGCAGCGAATGCAGATAGGGCCGCAGGGCGAGATTCAGCCCGGTGAGCGCGTGCTCGCGCGCGGCCGCGAACAAGTTCGCGTGCACGATGAGGCGGTTGCCCAGTTGGCCGTAGTCGCCGACGTTGACGATCATCCACACGCTCCCGCCGGCGCGCGGGGCGGCTGGTGCGCGAGCTTGCGGTCGATTTCCTGCTCAACGCGCGCGTCAAAAACGCCGGCCACGGTGTGCGGCAGACGCGTGGCGCTGACGTGATAGCCGACGGTGAATTCCTCGATCAAATGCTGATCATCGAGTCGCGCCAGCCAGCGCGGCAGCGCCGTGCGCACGCCCCAGCGCAGCAACCAATAGAAGGGATGGATGCGTGAATAGCCGCGATCGCGCTGAATCAGATCAGCGGCGCGGCGGAGTTCCTGGAGCAGGTGGCGGTAGAAGCCGCCGTTCGGCTCGATCTCGTTCACGGCGCAGCCGAATTGCCCAAGAAAGCGGCGATAGAAATGCGGCGTGAACCCGCCGTAGTAGTGATGCGGCTGCTGATGGAGTCCGCTGCCGAGCGGCGCGGAGAGAAACAGGCGTCCGCCTGGCGCGAGCAGCCGTGCCATCTCCCGCAACGCGGCGATTGGCTCGGGTACGTGCTCCAGCACTTCCGTGCAAAGGATGGCGTCGAAAGCTCCATCAGCGGCCGGGATGGCGGTGATGTCGCTGACCAGGTCGATTTTCCCGTATTTCCAGGCCTCGGTCATGAGGCCGCTGGCCGTTCCTTCGTATTGGCAGAAATCGTGCGAGAAATACTCGCAGTGGGCAAAGAACTCGCGATAGCGGCACGGACCGGCGCCGACATCGAGCACGCGCGCTCCCGGCGCCACCGTCGCTGCGACGCGGCGCACCCAGGCATCGCGATTGCGGGCGTTGAAGTTCAGCTCTGTCTTAGTTGTCATCCGAGACTCCGTGAGCAGCGGTTGTCTGCATCTGCGCCGCGACGTGCGACGAGCTGGCGGGCGTTTCCGGAGCGTCGTCACGCTCGTTCGACGACGTGGCCGCTGGATCAGACGGCGGTTCGGCGATGCCCATCAATTGCCCAAACGTGCGCGCGGTATGGCCCCAGTGCATGCGCTGGCCGCGCCCGCGAGCGGTGCGAGCGTGTCGCGAATAGAGAAATGGATCGGCGGCGAGCGCATTGATCGCGGCGGCCCGCCGTTCTCCGCTCGGTCATAGAGCAACCCGCCGCCCGGCAGGATCGCTTCGCCGATGCCGGCGAAAACGCACGGCGGATCGTGCCGCGGCGCGACGATTGGCCGGCCGGCCGAGAGCGCCTCCAGCAGCACGTTGGGGTACGTGTCGTAGTAGCTCGTTGAAATGGCCGCATCGCAGGCAGCGACCAGCGCGTCCTGAGCCGGGTGTCCGCCCGCAAAGATGACTCGCTCGGAGAGGCCCCGCTCGACCGTGAGTCGTTCCAGACGCCCCCGCAGCGGCCCATCGCCGGAGACGAGCAAGCGAACGCGCGGCACGCAGCGCGGTAACTCGGCCAATGCGAAGTCGAACGCTTTGTTGCGGTCCATCACGCCCGACAGGAGCAGCAGGAACTCATCTCGGGCAATACCGAGTTCGGACCGCTTCCGCCAGCGCAGCTCGGAAGAAATCCGGGGCGCGACGCAGCCAAATTCCACGCGTTGGACTTTTCGGGTGTCTGCGGGCGCGAAAGCCGTCAACTCTTCGGCGGCGGCGTGCGTCGGTACGAGTACGCGCGTGGCTGCGCGCAACGCTTCGCGCTCGATGCGCTGCACGAGTTGCAAATAAAGCCAGTCGCTCCAGGACCGCCAGGCAGGCAGCGTGAAGGGCAAGCAGTTGGTGAGCAGGCAAGGGTAGAGATATGCGATCGGCACGTCCGGCCAGGTTCGACGGGCAGCCACCACCCAATACGGACTGACCGCGACCAACAGGCGGGGAGTGGGCTGCGCGCGGAGCCAGCTCGCCAAGTGCCGCGCGACCCACAACGGCCGGAAACGCCAGAATCGCCCGCCTTCGGGAAGCGGAGCTTCGTCGCGGCTGTCGCGCTTGCCGGCGCGGGCCACGCCAACGAGGCGCGCGGAGACACCCAGCCGTGCGCACGCAGCGAGGCTGCCGCGCCCGAGGGTCAGCCCGCCGCCCCAGCCGTCGAGCGCGGCGTAGCACGCGACGAGCACGTCAGCGGGCCGCGAGTCACGCGTGACGCGGCTCATGCGACGTCCGCCAGATCGCGCTCCCCTAAATGGAAGCACAAGAGCCCGAGCGAGAAGCAGAGCACCGTGCCGAGAAGCGCCGCGGCCAGCGCGTCGGGCGGCAGAGGATAGCCCGGGAGCAGCGACCAGCGCATGCCCTCCACGATGCCGGCGAGCGGATTCAGAATCAGCACGGCGCGCCAATGCGGCGGCGCGCTGCTGAGCGGCCATGCGACTGGCGTGAGCAGCATCCAGACCTGCGTAAGAAGCGGGAGCGCGTGTGTCACGTCGCGCATGCGTACGTTCAGCACGGAGAGCGCCGCGCCGAGCCCAGTCGCACAGATCCCCGCCAGCAGCACCCAGACGGGCAGCAGGAGCACCTCCACGCCCGGACGGCTATGGAAATAAAGGGCGAGCGGAACGTACGCGATCAAGGAGAACCCGAGATCGACCACACTGACCACTGAGGCCGAGGCCGGCAGGAGCAGGCGCGGGAAATAGGTCTTGCTGAGCAATCCCGCGTTCGCGACGAGACTCACGCTCGTGCCGCGCAGCGTGCGGGCGAAGTGGGTCCAAGCCAGCGTGCCCGCGAAGCAGAACAAAGGGTAGGGAAAGCCCGCGTCGAGCTTCGCAAGCCCGTGAAACAGCAGCGTGAACACCAGCGCGCTGACGAGCGGCTCGACCACCGCCCAAGCCGCACCGACCACCGTCTGTCGGTAGCGCACGCGAAAATCGCGCCACGCGAGCAGCAGCAGGAGTTCACGGCTCCGCCAGAGGCCGCGCGGGTCGCGCAGACTGCGGGCGGCGCCGGCTTCGATGACGGTCTTCATGCAGTTTCTATCGGCGCAGCGCGGCCTCGAGCACTTGCGACGGATTGGGCACGAACTCGCTCAGCGGCAACGGGCGATCCAGCACCACACCGATTTCATAAAGGCCGGCGGTCGGGCCCACGGCACGGCTGCGCGCCACGTGGGCCGGAACCGGCGTCGGTCGGCGCTCGCGATCGAGCAGCCAAAGCGTGCAATCCGTATTGCGGGCAAAGCGGCGCTCGCCCAGAAACGCCGCGCCCTCGCGGCTGAGATTGGTGGGAAACGCGTGCTCGAGCTGACGGCCGTTTGACTCGCCGCGCGTTTCGAGCAGCGCGGCCCGCTGGCCGGTCGGACGCGCGGTGCGCGGCGTGCGTCGCGCGCCGGGCGGCGCGGCGGCGCATCGAGAAGCTGGTTCCAAACTTCCGCCACGATCTTGACGTTGGAGCGCAGCGGCGTGAGATGCTTCTGCGTTTTTCGTTGGCGCGGCAACTCGATCACCGGCATGCTGGCTTCGGGAACGAGCGGCGTGATCTGACGCGGCGCTTCGGCCCAGATCGCGCCGGACGGGAGCGAGAGATTCAGCGGCGCCGCCGGCGTGCCCCGCTCCGCGACGGCCCGTACGACCGGTTCGGCGGCCGCGGGAATCCGCGACTCGTCGACATCGTCCGCGGAGTCAGGCAATTCAAGATCAGGCACGATGATTCGACCCCAATCGAGATTGAGCGCCGTCGCGCCGCGTTCGATGTCTTCGGGCGTCACGTAGCTTCGATTTTCGCTGAAAGCCTCGATCAACCCGTTTTCGCAGAGCAGATGAATGCGCGCGGGCAATCCGCCGCTCAGCGCGTAGACGCGATTCAGGGCCGCGGTCGTGAAAATGCCGCGCCCGTCGCTGCCGGCGGCGGAGAGACGAAAGCGAACGTAGTCGGCACATTGCGCTCGGTCGAGCGCGGCGAGCTTGGCCGAGCGCAGGCAGCGGTGCCGCAGGCGCGCGATCAGCGCGGGATCGAGATGAGCGACGCGCTCTGAATCCAGCACGGGGATCAGCGTGACCCGCCCACCGGCGTTTTCGGCGGACTCGATGCAGTGGAACAGCTCGTTCCAGCGCAGCGGCGAGAGATCGCAGGCGTTGTCGACGACGAGCAGTTGCTGCGGACCGCTGCGGAGGGCGGCGATGAGCGGCGCATCGGGCGTATCCGGGGATCCCGGAACCGCAGCCGCGAGCGGCTGTCCCGGCTTTGAGAGGCCGTTGACCCAATGGGCTTTCTTTCCGCGCCGCAGCGCGGTCAGTTTCCGCGCGTGCAGCGATTTTCCCGCGCCGGCCGGACCCAGCAGCAGGCAGCCGCTGCCGGCGGTCTGAGCGACGAATCGGAGCGTCGCCCAAGGTTCCTCGTTGGCCGGTCCGAGAAAAAAGCATTCCGGATCGGGAGCGACGGCGAAGGGGGGCTTGCGCAACTGAAAATGCGTGAAAATCATCACTGGACGCACTCCTCTCGGACCAACTTCGAATCGACCAGCGCAAGAGCGTCCTGAAAGAAATCCCCCGAAAAATCTCGTCCGCAAAAACCTCCAGATGGAGTCACGCCGCCCCGGGACCGATACAGCTTGCGAGACCGAACGTCCGAAACCGGCCACGGAGGGCCATTGGATCTAGGACTGATATGCCGAACCGCATGATTTCGACGCCCGGGATCACAGGCGTGGCAGTCTTGCTGGTCAGCGTCTTGACCGGCTGCGAGTCGCTGCCGAAATCTTCCCCGGTGTTTCGACATCCTTCCACGTCGGAGGTGGCGAGCGATCGCTACCTGGTGCGCCCGCCGGACGTCATCCGCATTCACTCGCCGCAGGTGCTTGAGCTCAACGGCGTGTCGCAGTCGGTGCGCGCGGACGGCAAGATTTCACTGCAATTGCTGGCTGGGCGAAGTCGAAGTCTCGGGACTCACGCCCGACCAGGTGGCCGAGAAGCTCAACAAGCTGCTGACGAAGTACTACATCGCACCGGACGTGGTGGTCGAAGTCGCGGGGCAGAACAGCTCGTACTACTACATTGTGGGCGAGGTCGAGAGTCCCGGAGCGCGGCGCGTCACCGGCCGCGACAACGTGCTGCGCGTCATCGCCGACGCACGCCCGACATTCCTGGCCTGGAAGGCGAAGATCCGGCTCGTGCGGCCCGGCAAGGCGCCCGAAGACCGCAAGATCATCGAGATCGACTACGACAAGGTCGTACATGCGGGCGACTCGAACCCCGACTATCTGATGCAGGAAGGCGACATCATCGAAGTGCCGCCGACACCGCTGGCCTGGGTCGGACTGCGCGTGCGTGAGCTGCTCTACCCGGTCACGCCGATCGCGCAGGCATACGCAGCGCCGGCCGGTGTGATCGCGACGAACAACATCTATGACGACGAGTTTGGTGGCGGGAATGACAACCATCGCTACCGCGATGGATACGGCTACTACCGCCGCTAAGGGCTGAGAACCGGATGTCTGCGACGCAGCAACAACGCGAAGGCGTCTACGACGAGCTGCACGGCGTGCTGGCTCGCTACACGCAGATTCTGCGCCGCCGCTGGCGCGCGGGTCTGCTGGCGCTCGGCACGGTCGGCGGTCTGCTGCTCTGGTGCAGCCAGTACCTGCCGCGCCAATACCGCGCTTCGACGACCTTCGAGCGGCGCGACGACGCCGTGCTTCAGAATCTCGTCTCGCAGAACTCGCCGTACGGCTTCGATCACCTGCGCTCGAGTTTGACGCTGGATACGACCGGCCTGCGCGCCAAGGCCGACGCGGCCGTCTCGGTGGGCTTGATCGAGAAAGGCGCAATCTCCACCGACGGCGCGCTGTCGGAAGAGGATGCGCGGCGCGTGAAGGATGTCCTGAGCCGCCACGGCCTCAACGCCACAGTGCGGCTCATCACCAGCACGACCGGCCTGGACGTGATCGAACTGACGGCCGACGCCGACAACGCCAACCTGGCCCGCGAGTTTGTCATGGCGCTGCGCGACCAGTATGTCGACGACACGCGCAAACGCATGCGGGAAGTGCTCGACAATACGCGGCAGTTCTTTACCGCCGAGATGGAGCGCCGGCGCGGCGAGGCCGCCGAGGCGAGCGCGGCCCTCGAAAAGCACTTTGCCGATTTCCCCGATCTGCACTCGCGCGAACCCCTGACGCTGGCCACGCGGATGGAGACTTACCGAACCGATCGCGAGCGGCTCGAAGAGGATTTGGCGCAGCTCGAAGCGCAGATCGCCGCCCGTTCCGACTTCCTGACGGCCTTGTCGCGCGAAGCGGCCACGACGCACGCGCCGAGCGCGCCGGACGCCGCCCCCGCCCCGAGCGCGGAAGAGATCAGCATGGAGGTGGCGATCCGCAACGTCGAGCAGGAAATTACCGACTCGATCGTCGTCAAGCAGATGACGCCCGAACATCCGACCGTGCAGGCGCTGCGCCGCAAAATCGACGCGCTCAATAGCGTCAAAGCATCATTCGCGGAGAAGCGCGCGGCCGCCGCCACGCAACCCGTGAAGGTTGATGAACCCGAGACGGCCGCCGCGCCGGCCCGCAGTCCGCTCGCCCGGCAAGTCGAGTTGGAGTTGGACACGCTGCAGCGTCAGAGAGAGATCGTGCGCAAGCGGCTCGAGGACGCACGTGAGCGTTATGCGAAGTACCTCGGGCTCTGTCGCCAGCTCAGCGACGACAGCGGAGAGCTGCGGCGTCTCGACGAGCGCGTGAGTCAGGCCAACGCCTCCGCGAATGTCTGGCGCCAGCATTTGACTCAACTGGAACAGATCGCCGCGGCCGAAAATGAAAAACGCGGCACGACTTTCCGCCTGGTCGAGGAGCCGATGACCGCGTCGGCCGCCCTTGCTCCGCGTGCTTCGGCCGTCTTCACCGTGAGCATGGGCATCGCATTTGCGTGTGCCTTGGCGCTGATGGCGCTGCTGGAATTGCTGGATCGGTCCGTGCGAGACGTCAGCCGCGCCGCGGCCCTGACCGGCGCGCCCGTCCTGGAGTGCCTGGGAGTCATCGCAACGCCGGCGGCCGTTCGGGCGCGGCGCATGCGCGGATTGCTCTGGTCGCCGGCACTCTCCATCAGCCTGCTGCTGCTGCTGGGCTCGGGCTCGATGGCGTACGCGAGCTTCCAGATGCCGGAAACACATCGACGGCTATCCGCCGCTGTCGATCGTCTGCTGGTGCCGCTGGGAATCCCGCCTGTCGCCAATGACGACCGGGACGAACCAAAGGAGCGCTCATGGGAACCATGACGCGCGTCATGGAGCGCCTGCAAGACGAACTGGAGGCGCGGGACGCTGAACTCGCGCTGACCGCGACCGATGATGTTTCGTCGGACGCGCCCGAGGCGAGTGCGCCGGCGGCCGCGCCCAACCGCGCCGCATCCAGCCCTCAGCCGCCGGCCGCCACGAATTTCGTCGCGGAGCCGACGCCGGCTCCACAACCGGCAATCGCGCCGACTGTTGCTGCGCCGAGCGCGGAGGTCCCGAAGAACTCGACTGCTGCAGCCGAATTACCGGCAAGCGTGGACACCGCGACGACGCTGAACGATGCGTCAGGCGGCGTCGCATCGGTAGAGCCGGCAGCGCCCCAACCAGTGGCAGCCGCTCCGAGGCCGGCGGAGACAACCACAACCACGACGTCGACGTCTGCCGCAGAGGCGTCCCCAGCAAGAGGCGATGACGCGTTTGCATTCAAGGCGGAATTCCCGGACACCATTGAAGCGACGCTGGTTGAGACACCGAGCAGCGAGCGTTCCAGCACACCGACGCTGAACGCCGAAGTGGTCAACGAGATCGTCTCGCCCGCCAGCCGGCCCGCGAACAACGGCTTGCTCGACTACGACCCGGATGTTGCGGCCGAAAACACTTCGGCCGCTCAAGCGGTGCTCGACGCCCCGGCGGAGGAATTGGCTTCGGATTCTCCCGCCGCCCCGAGTGCGCCGTCTTCGACCGCTCCATCACCGACGCAGGCTGCATCCGTACAGAGCGTGGAATCCTCGCAAGCCGGAGCGACGAGCAACACGAAGATCGAAACTCCGCAGCCCAACACCGCTATCGATGAGCCGATTGTTGAAACCGCTAGCGCGACGATTGAGGCCAACGTCCACCAGGCTATCGATGTTCGTGCGTCGGACGACGGTCCGTTTGAGCCGATCCGGCTCGCCCCGCAGGACGAACCACCACGCCCAGCCGTCTCCAGCGCGGCCGCCGCAGCTGCCACCGTCGAGCAGGCCGTGCTGAGCACGCCGACCCCCGCTGCCCCCGCAGCGGCGGAAACCGTGCCCGTGAATCCGTTTGCCGATCCGACGAACATCGTGCGGCTGGTCGCGGCCACGATCGCGGAATTGCGGAAGACGGAGGCCGCGGCGCAGCCAGAGCCGGAGTTAACGGCCGCGCACGCTGACGAGACGAACGACGAATCGGGCGAGAATGCCTTGGATTCAGCGACGGATTTCGAGATCGATCCGGCCGACATCGAGTTGGATTCGGAGCGATCTGCCGAAGCCCGGCAAACCGGCAACGATAGCGCGAGCGCCAAGGCCACCACCGACGCGACGATCGTAACCAAGCGCGACGCCGCGACCGTCACGTGTACGTTCTCCTACGACGCACCTGAGCCCGAGGTCGTCGCCGCGTTCGAGCAGACCCCCAGTGCGGCCATCCAGCCGCAGCCTGCGCCGGAGGCCGCGGAATTGCCCGGCCGTCGCAAATCTGAGCCGACGCGAATGCCCGTCGAGTCCTCTGCTCTTCGGCTGCTGGAGAAGCAGCCTGGCTGCGGAAAGTTGATGCCGGCGGTGGCCAAGATGTCGTCGCCGTGATCGCGACGCCGTTCTCCGGTGCGTCGACGCGGAGCCCGCGCGAGACCATCGCCGCCGCACTCGCGCAGGAATTCGCTAGCACCGTCACCGCGTCGTCGACGGGCGCGCCGCGGCAACGTTCGCAGGGAAATCGATCGCTTGGAGTTTGCGCGCTGAGCCCGGCCGGCGCGGTCGCGATCGTCGCCCTGCGTGATCGTTTCGGCGCGCTGTGCGAACAGTCGCGCGCCGCGGCCACCCGTTTGCTCAGCCTGAATCCCACGGGCCGGCCGCAGGTGATCGCGATGTCAAGCAGCCTGCGCGCGAGGGGAAGAGCGTCTTCATCACCAATGTCGCGCTGGCCCTGGCCGAGGGTGGACATCGGCGCGTAATTCTCGTGGATACCGATCTGCGCAGCGGCGCAGTGGCCCGTCTGCTGGGCGCGTCGAGCGAGCGCGGCGTGGCGGACTATTTGAGCGGTGCGGCCGCACTGACGGACGTCGTGCAGGACACGAGCATCGAGAACTTCCAGATTGTGAGCGCCGGAAGGACGCACGATCGCAGTCCGGCCGAGCTGCTCGGCGGTCCGCGTCTCGACGCGATGATCCGCGAGCTGCGGCGTCACGCGGATTATGTGTTGATCGATACCCCGGCCGTGCTGCACTGTGCCGACGCGAGCATGGTCGGAGCGCACTGCGACGGCGCGCTGCTGATCATCGCGGGCGGACGCACGAACGAAGCGGCCGTCTCGGACGCCGCGCGCACGCTGCGCGGCAACAACGTGAAACTACTGGGATGCATCCTGAC
>JBGAJB010000409.1:0-2390 GCA_044225155.1 Phycisphaerae bacterium
CGGACGTGCTAGGCATTTTGGCGCTGGAAACATCACTTGAAGGCTTCGCGCGGTTCCTCGAACGCGATCCGGATCTTGATGTATTCGCCATCGTTCGTGCGGTGCAGCGGATAGCCGCATTTTTCGAAGACGCGCAGCATGCGGGCGTTGTCGATCATGGTGACGGCCGTGAAGCCCTCGACGCCGCGGATTTCGGCAATCTCGGTCAGGCGGCGCATCAGGGCGGTTCCGATACCGCGATTCTGCCAGGCGTCGGGCACGACGAAAGCCGCCTCGCCCCAATTGGTCTTTTCGTCCAGCCAGTACGCCGCCCAGCCGATCAACTGCGGCCGGCCGTCGCGCTGAATCTCGGCCACGATCGGCACTTCGCGCTGGTAGTCGACGGTGCAGAATTCCTGCAGGCTCTCGTGCGGCATGTAGCGCTTGGTCGAGAAGAAGCGGTGCCAGACCGTTTCCAGGCTGAGCCCGTAGAAGAGATCGCGTAGTAGCGCTTCGTCGGTGATCTTGATCGGGCGGATCAGGAACTCGACGTTGTCCTTCGTCTTCACGCGCGTCTCAAAGGTGCGCGGATAGAGCGGCACGCTGACGGGCGGCTCGGCCTGATCGATGTAGACGAGCTTGCGGTGCTTGGCTTCTGCCAGCAGCCACGGGCGAAACTTCGGATGCGCGATCGAGATAAGCGCCATGGCGCGCTCGCGCACGGTGAGGCCGTGCAGATTGACGGAGCCGAATTCGGTCACGACCCAGTGCACGTCGCCGCGCGTGGTAACGACGCCGGCTCCGTCATCGAGACGTGGAACAATCCTTGACACCACGCCAGCGGCGGCGGTTGACGGCAGCGCGATGATCGGGCGACCGCCGCGGCTGCGCGCCGCGCCGCGAATGAAGTCGACCTGGCCGCCGATGCCGCTGTAGAAATGCTGACCGATGGAATCGGAGCAGACCTGTCCGGTCAGATCGATCTGCAGGCAGGTGTTGATCGCGATCATGTTCTCGTGCTGTCCGATGATGAACGGATCGTTGACGTAATCGCTTGGGTACAGCTCGACGGCCGGGTTTTCGTTCAGCCAGTCGTAGGCCGCACGCGTGCCCAGGACGAAGCTGGCGATGATTTTTCCCGGATGCAGCGACTTTCGCTTGCCGTTGATGACGCCGCGCTTGGCAAGTTCGACGACACCGTCACTGAACATTTCCGTGTGAATACCGAGATCGTTGCGTTTCGTCAGGAAACGCAGCACGCCGTCGGGGATGCCGCCGATTCCGAGTTGGAGCGTCGCGCCGTCAGGCACAAGTTCGGCCACGTGTCGCGCGATCGCTTCGGTTTCGTCGCGCGACTTGGGTGTCGGCAGTTCAGGCAGCGTTCGCTCGGACTCGACGAGTGCCGCGATCTTGTCCACGTGTAGGCGATAGGGGCCGCCGGTGCGCGGCATGTGCGGGTTCACTTCCGCGATGATGCGCGCCGCACGTTCACACGCGGCCGGCGCGAGATCGACGTGCGTGCCGAAGGTGCAATAGCCGTCGGCATCGGGCGGGCTGACGGTAAGCAGGGCGGTATCCACGCGGATCGCGCCGGCGCGGATCAAACCGGGAATCTCAGAAAGAAATACCGGCGTGTAATCGGCCCGGCCCTCGGCGACCGCGTCGCGCACGTTCGGGCCAATGAAGAGCGCGTTGTGACGAAAGCGGCCCGCGCAGCCGGGCTGAGCGTGCGGGGCATCGCCGAGCGTAAGCAGGTGATGCAGCACGAGATCGCTGGCGTTGCAGCCGCTGTCGCACAGTGCGGCCAGCAGTGTTTGCGGCGAAGCGGAGCCTGCGCCGACGTAGATGTGCTCGCCCGCTCGAATGGCGGATACCGCGCGTGCCGGCGTGCAAAGCTTTTCCGCGAAGCGCGTTTGCCAGGCGGCGGCGCCGCGTGCGGAGCCGGTCGCGCCGGCGGTCTCCGTCGCGGGTGTCAGTTGTCCAGCGGAACTCATACGCTGTGTCTCGCTTTCTCGTTTTCAGGCGCGCGATACTCGTCGGCGGCTCGGCGGGAACTTCGCCCTCCCAGTCACGGCCCGCCGGGGCCGTCGTGCTAGACAGCAAACCGCGTTCCGCTTTGGGCCGCAGAGCGGCATTGTCGCCGGGCGGCGCATCCCTACAATTCCATCGGTTCCAGATTTCCGGATATTGACCGCGCCCCGCGCGAGGAGAGGCCGAATGGGAGTGGCACGCGACTGCAAGTACCTGCCGACACACGAGTGGTTCCGCGTCAGCGGCAAGCAGGTGACGATCGGGATTACGAAGTTTGCCGCGGACTCCCTCACGGATATCACCTACGTGCAGTTGCCGGCCGTCGGCAAGACCATTGCCGCCGCTGCCTCCTTCGGCGAGGTTGAGTCCGTCAAGGCCAC
>JBGAJB010000044.1:0-18619 GCA_044225155.1 Phycisphaerae bacterium
GCCAGCCAGCGCGCGGCCACGACGGGAACGTTCTCGAATTCGTATGTGACGACCGCCAACCCATCCGAAAATCGCGCCAGCGCAGCAAGATCGTCGTAACCGGCGTGGTGAAATTCGCCGAGATGCCGCGACGGGGCCTCGGGCGCGGGATCGAGAAAGCGGAATTGCAATCCAAGCGGATGGCCGGCGAGCGCGAGCATGCGCCCGAGTTGCCCGCCGCCCAGCACGCCGATCTTCATGCCGGTTTCCGCGGGTCCGGATTCGCCAAGACCCCGGCCGTCTGCTGCGCGCGGTGTTTTCGCAGCACGTCAGCTAGGCGGGCGTCGCTGGTCGCGAGAATGGCGGCCGCCAGCAGCGCCGCATTGATCGCGCCGGGCTTGCCGATCGCGAGTGTGCCGACCGGCACGCCGGCCGGCATCTGCACAATCGAGAGCAGCGAATCCACACCGCGCAGCGTTTTCGATTCGACCGGAACACCGAGCACGGGCAGCGTGGTCTTGGCGGCGGCCATGCCGGGCAGATGAGCGGCGCCGCCCGCGCCGGCGATAATGACCTTCAGCCCGCGCGACTCGGCTGACGAGGCGTATTCGAAGAGCAAATCGGGCGTGCGATGGGCGCTGACAACGCGCACCTCGTGCGGCACGCCGAGATCGGCCAGCGTCTTGGCCGCGTGCTCCAGCGTTTCCCAGTCCGACTGGGAACCCATGATGATGCCGACCAGCGGCGCGGCGGAACTCATGCGCTGTGTCGTGCTTTCCCTTGAAAACCAGCCGGAAACATTACGTTCCGATTCCTAGCGCGGGCTGAGCACTTTCAACCCGAGAATTCCGGCCACAATCAGTGCGATACAGAACATCCTCCCGGCCGTCGCCGGCTCGGAAAACAAAATCATACCGAGGATGGCCGTCCCGGCTGCACCGATGCCGGTCCAGACGGCGTAGGCCGTTCCGATGGGCAGTTTCGTGACGGCGACGGATAGCAGGTAAAAGCTCGCGATCATCGTGGCCAGCGTGTAGACGCTCGGTCCCAGCCGCGTAAATCCTTCCGTGCGCTTGATCCCGAGCGCCCAGGCGATTTCGAAGAGACCGGCAAGCGTCAGCCAGAGCCAGGACATGGCGATACCTCCGAAAACGGGAAGTGAGGCATCGTAGCGGTGGGACAAGCGCGCCGCGCGTAGCTAAGCCGGCGATCAAAAGGGCGCGGGATCACGGCCGACGGCGACTGTGACTCGTTTTTCACGTCGCAAAAGGGAGGCGTGGTAGGTCAGGGCCGGCGCCCCGCGACCGCCAGTCCGGAGACCAGCAGCGTCAGCACGAAAGCGGACACCCCGGCGACGGCGGCGTGTTGCGGGCGATGCTCTGCCCCGACGGTGAGGCGCTCAGTATCCACCAGAGCCACCGAGTCCACGATCGGCGGCGCATCGTCGCCGGCCGCCAGTTCGCAGCGGCGCTCCGCTGCCGCATCAATGTGCGATTCGACCTCGGCGAGTTCGAGCTGAATGCGGCGCAGCGCGTCGGCCTGCGATTCGACACTGCGCAGGCGCGTCACGTCATCCACCACTTGCAGCGTCATCGCGTCACGCTGTTGCTCCAGTGTCGCGATGCGCTGATTGGCCTTTTCAATCGTGCCCTTGCGGTCGGTGCGGGCCAGTTCGTCATACTGCTGTTGCAATTCTTCGCGAATGGCTCCCTGCCGGTTCTGCAGCCGCGTGCGCAGGCCGCGAAGCTGGCGATCGTGCGCGTCGAGTTTGAAGTTCGTGAGCGGATCAGTCGCTGCCGCCTTCTCGACTACGGCGTCGAGCTTCTGAGAGATCGCATTCAGATTCGAGCGCAACAGCGCGGCCACCACGACCTCGCGCGTGCTCGAATCCCCCGTTTCGCCAAGTTTCAGTGCGCTTTTGTTGAGGAGATCGACCGTCCCGCGCACCTCGGAAGTGATGCGACGCGAAGCTTCCGTCGCTTCCGTCTGATGCGTCACCAATTCGAGCGCGGTGTCTTCGGCCGCCTCGCCCCGCTCGACGTTCATGCGCCGCTTTTCCCACGCCTGGGCAAACTCGGCGATCTGCGTGTCCAGTTCGTCGATGCGCTGCGTCGTCTCCTGGAGAACCTTCTGGACGGCGGGAGAAGGCTGCAAGCCGGCCTGCTCCGTCAGCGCGTCGTGCATCTCGCGAATCGCGCCGCGCAGCACCTTGGTCGGCTCTTCCACCAGCACGAGCGCGACGGCCAATTCCTCGCGGTACTTGCGCCACTCGGAGCCGAGTTCCTTCAAATCTTCCTGATAGACCGCGTCTTGCGCGATGGCGGCGGAAACGGCTTCGGGCGTCACGAAGCCGTGCGGATCGTCGACGGATTCCGCGGACCGCAGCGTGGCGCGCGCATCGACCAGCGCCCGGCCCAGCGCGTCGATCATGGCCCGCGTTTCGTCGAGCTTGGCCCGTGCCACGTCCCATTCCGCGAAAGCGGGTTGGGAATCGCGGCGGGCGAGAATGGCGGTGCGGCGCGCGTCCAGTTCCTCAATCTGCGTATCGAGCTTCGCCAATTCGTCGCGTCGCGCGATCACAGTGGGCGTGAGCCAGCGCTCGATCGGCCAGCTCGCCACCTGCGCGTTGTAGCGATCGACCGCCGCACCCAGCGCTGCCGCATCGACCGGGGCCGACCAGTGCAGCGTTAAGGAGCCATCATCGGCCAACTGACTGGCGATGAGATGCGCGCCCGGCGGCGTCAGCTCGGCCGAGTTACTCAACGCGGCCGCATGTTCCGCGAACGCGCCGGCCGCCGGATTACGTGCGGTACTGACGCGTAGTCGAGCGATGCCCTCATCGTGCGGCGTCTCAACCTGCCACCAGGCCCCGCCGGCCGAAAGCCCTAGCGCAAACGCGACGGCCGTAATACGCGGCCATGGCGAGCGCGCCGGACGAGCGCCAGCGGCCGCCGCTCTTGCCGGCGCCGGCGATTCGCTGCGGCGACGCTCCAGCTCGGCGCGTAGTTCGTTGAGCTGATCGCGCTCGACGGCCGCCTGCAGATTCGCGTCGCGAAGCTGCGAGTCCTTCTCCTCGATCTCGCGCTTCAGGGCCTGAACGGTTTCGAGTTGCTGTAAGGCGCGCTGCTTGGTTTCGATCGCCTGGAGATAGAGCTTGTCGACGCTGGCGCGCTTGGCAAGCAACTCGCGTTCACGCTGGGTGATCTGCTCGAGCTGCTCGGCGACCTGCGCATCGCGCGCGCGGCTCTCGGCGTCCCGCGCCTCGAGGTCACGTTCCCGCTGTTCCAGGGCCATCTCCCGCAGCTTCCCCGCCTTGTGATCGCCGTCGCCGGCGCCCGCGGCGCCGCGTTGTTCGAGCGAAACACGCAGTGCATCCAGTGCTGCCCGCTCGCGCGCGATTTCCTTTCGCTCGGCTTGATCCGCGGCGCGCTGCACATCGTGCTCCGCGATGAGCGCCTCGAGCGAATGCCAGTCTTGCCGCAGCTTTGCTTCCGCCCCCGAGAGTGCATTCTGGCGCTGCGCGAGTTCTTCCGCCAGAGCATCCAGCGCCGCCTGTCGTTCCTGCAGCTCGCCGAGTGCGGCCGTCATGCGGAGGGAGTCATGTTCGACATAGGCGTGCGGCTCGCCGGCCTTTGCCGCGGGAGGATGCTCGGCCGCAGGACGGACGTGGCTGTCGGCCTCGGCCGCGTGGCGCACGCCGCTGGCCAAATCCCGGCTGCGCTGCACGATCGACGCAAGCCGGCGCGCCACTTCCTCGGGCATTCGTCCGCGAGATTGACGCGCCTCCAGCGCACGGCGCTGCTCGGCGGTCTCGGCTTCGCGCACGGCGAGGTCTTCCGCCCGGCGCGCCAGCTCCCGTTCGCGCGTGGCCAGCTCGTTTTCCTGAGCCAATATTTCAGAGACGCGGGCGCGCAGCTCCTCGATCATCGGGAGCATTTCATCGGCCTGCGCGGCCGGGTCGTCAGGCAGGCCGGTGTCGGCGACTGCGGTCGCTGCGCAGTCGGCCGTTTCGGGCGCCGAGTGCTGACTGGGGTCGAGACCGGCGTTTTCCGCGATCTGCTCGCGCATGACGAATCCATCCCCGAAGATTGCGGCGCGCTGCTGGCGCGCTGCGATTTCTTATCGGTCGGATTGGCGTGCGTTCTGAGGGCTGATAATCGTCAGAAATGCAAAGCGGCGTGGAGCTTTTCTCCACGCCGCTTCGTATGCACTCACTCAGCCGGAGGCGAATCTCTAACCCCCGCCGTCACCCTTGCCGCCGCTGCGATCCACGCGCACCTCGACGGTCGCGATGGACTTGTAGCCGTGCGGGTCGGTCGCGGTCAGGCGAAACTCGAGTGTCAGGAAGCGGGCGCCCTGCGGAACCGGGGCGACGAAGTACGCCACCTGTTTATCAGCGTCGTAGATCTGAACCTGGTATTCCGAGTTGTCCGTTTGCACCCAGGCGAACGACACGTCGCCCATGGTGAAATCGGCGCCCGGCTGGAGGAACGTACCCGACCCATCCAGAAAGACCGTGTCGAGCGAATTGGCGTAGGTTAGACCACCGGCATCGGCGACAATAAAGCTCGCCGGTCCGGCCGGGCCTGGATCGCCCTGCGCTCCCGGAGCGCCGGGGTCGCCCTGCGCGCCTGGAGGCCCCTGAGGGCCCGGATCGCCTTGCGAACCGGGGTCTCCCTGGGGGCCCTGCTCGCCCGGGGCGCCGGGCGCGCCCTGGTGCCCCTGGCCGCCATTGTCGTTGCCGAGATTCAGGTTCAGCAACGAGAAGCCGTAGTTGGGATCGGTGGTGACGCCGTCGCTGCTGCTCTGCGGGCAGCCGCCGACCGAGGTCAGCCAGATCAGTGCCGCGCCGAAAGCCGTCGGAATTCTGAGGCTCGCCAGTTTCATCGTCCTTGCGCTCCGGGGGAGGATCGTTTGTTCCGAGACGGGGAACGTTCGGAACCGGCGATCCGCTCTTGAGTTAGCGTGATCCCCCGTCTCAGTCTTACCCGCTCTAGGGTGCGAGTCAACTTTTCGCCACGAAATCGGCGCGATAACCGGCACAATTTCGGGAACCCGCCCGATATTCGGCGCGTCCGAATCCCGGCTAGCGGCCGGCGCATCGCGGGCTACAATTCGCCTCCCGGCGCGGCCGGCGGGAGGCGATTTCATGCGCGTGTGCGTTCTAGGACTCTTGCTCGGGGTGTTCGCGATTCCGGCCCAGGCGCAGGATCCCACCCCGCAGGAAACTCCGCCCACCGCACAGCCGCAGAATGCCGATCCCTTGGCCGCCCTCCGCGGCAAAGCGACCCTCACCGACGAAGAACGCGGCGTCCTGAAGAACTGGCTGACGGACAAGATCAACGCCATCGTGGCGGGCACCGGCAGCGCCGCGTCCGCCATCCGCGAAGAGCACGCCAAAGGCAGCGAAGGCTTCAAGCAGGCGCTGGCGGCCACGACGGTCGAACTCGTCGAACCCGCTTACAAGAGCGCCAAGCTCGCGCCCGCGGCCCAATTGATGGCACTGGTGGCATCCTTTGGCGACCCCGCCGCTCAGAAGCTGCTCCTCCAGGCTTTGGCAGACGAGCGTGTCGGAATCCGCACGGCCGCCGCGATCGGGCTGGCGAATCTGCGGACCAAGCTTGGGTCGGCCGGCGGACAGCCGCTGACGGAATCCATCGAAGCGCTGCGCGAGGCGGCAAAGAAGGAAACCTCCGGCGCGGCATTGAAAACGATCTATTACGCCCTGAACTTTCCCGCCGCCGGCGCGACCGTCGACGCCAAATCACTGAGTGCCGCCGTCGTCGACATTCTCGCGGCGCGCGCCGAGCAATACGCCGGCGACAAGCCCAAGGCCGAGGCCGCCGATGCACCCGGCCTCGAACTCGCGGGTACGCTTCAGAAGGACTTGAGCGACGCCGACAAGAATCGGCTGATCGTCGCGGCGGCGACCATGATGCATTACGGCGTGCAGCACTACACGGCGAGCCTGATGAAGATCAACAACAACGCCGGCAGCGCACTCGTACAGCTCCGCAATGACACCGAGGCGCTGATCGAGCAGGCCGAGGCACGGCTCTTGTCGCTCATGAGTCCGCAGGACAAGCCGAACATCACCGACGCCATGAAGAAGGCCGGTGACGCGGCCGCAATGAAGACGCAGCTCAACAAGTGGGCGGACCTGCTCAAGGGTCCGACCGGCAAGGATTTCAGCGCGACTGAGTAGCCGGCGTAAGACGCGCGCCTACTATCCGCTCAAATAAGGATCACTCCATGCTGAAGCGCCATCTGTTTGCCTACGTCGTGACCTCACTCGCCATACTGGCCGCCCCGGCCGTCGCCCAGGACAAGGCGGCGGACAAAGCGGCCATGGATCCCAAGGCCGAGGAACTAGTCAAGAAAGCCAAGGAAGCCGCCCAAAAACTGACGGACTTCAGCGCCACGATCACCGAGATGCACAAGGCCGATGAGTCCGAAGGCGGATCGCACGGCTCGGTCGTCCTGATGTTCGAAGCGGGCAAGCCGTTCCCGACGCGCTTCCGCGTCGAGGGCGAGCTGAAGGGCGCGCACCCGGCCAAGCATCTCTCGGTCTTCGACGGCAAAGTGATGACGGAAGTCGATCACAGCGCGAAGGAAGTCCACACGGGCGAGCGTTCCGGCGAATTCGTCTTCCCGACATCGGAGATCAACCAGCTCATCCCCACGATCTTCATCGAATACCGCGACACGCAGGGCCGCTTCCAGCGCCCCGCACCGGCCAAGCAGTCGGTCGTCGGCAAGGAAAAAGCCGGCGGCGTCGAATGCAACGTGGTCGAGACCGTCTATGAGCAGTCGGCGATGGAGGAAGGGGAAACCGACAAGCCCGCCGACGCCAAGCCGGCGACCCGCGACGAATCGAAGATGCTGATCATCACGCAGAAGACCTGGTTCGGCGCGGACGACAATGTCCTCCGTCGCAGCGACCTGAACGTTAAGGAGAGCGGCAAGCAGGTCTTCAGCGGCTCGATGACGCTCGAGGATGTGAAGCTGAACAGCAAGCCCGCGGACAGCGTCTTCACGGCCGCGGTTCCGGACGGCTACGCCAAGAAGGACTTTGCGACGGAGCCGGAGTCGGACGAGCTGAAATTCAAGGAAGGCGACGCCGCTCCGGATTTCGCGCTCACCGATCCCGACGGCAAGACGTACAAGCTGGCCGACTTCAAGGGCAAGGTTGTGCTGCTCGACTTCTGGGCGACGTGGTGCGGCCCGTGCAAGGCCGCCATGCCGTCGATCCAGAAGCTGCACGAGAAATTCAAGGACAAGGCGGTCGTGGTCGCCGGCGTGAACACCTGGGAGCGCGGCGATGCGCCGGGTTACATGAAGGGCAAGAACTTCACCTACCTGTGCCTGCTCAAGGGCGATGATCTGGCCAAGGCCTACGGCATCAGCGGCATTCCGACGCTGGTCGTGATCGGCAAGGACGGCAAGATCGTCAAGGAACACGTCGGCTTTGATCCGTCGATGGAAGAGATGCTTGCGAAGGCGATCGAGGATCAACTGAAGTAAAACTCGGGCCGGTCGGTCATCGTCGCGCCGCCGGCGGCAGAAATGCCGCCCGGCGCGACTCTTGTTCAGTTTTTCGTCACGCATGAGTCTTCGGGGAGCATCGGCCTCCGGCCCGTGCGCACGGGCCGGAGGCCCATGTTCCCCAACTCGAACTTTCAACCGAGAAGCATTACCAGGGCCGCACTTCGGATCGGTTGCAGCCCTGCGAGACGGCTAAACTGACGCCTCGAATTCTGACGAAAGTTCAGCAGGAGCCGCCGCGCGCATGCACATCGCCTACATCCATCAGCACTTTTCGACCCGCAAGGGTGCGACGGGCACTCGTTCCTACGAAATGAGCCAGGCCCTGCTCGCGCGCGGGCATCGCGTCAGCATGATCTGCGGCGTGGCCGAGACCGCCACCGGCTCGGTGCAGGCGGCCGCACGCATCACCGAGCAGGAGATCGACGGCATTCGCGTGTTCGCGATCGCCGAGCCGTACTCCAACAAGATGAGCTTCCTGCAGCGTGTGAAGGCTTTTGGCGCGTTTGCCCGCGACGCGTTCAAAGTCCTGCGCGATCTGCGACCCAAACCCGACGTGGTCTTCGCCACCTCGACCCCACTCACCGTCGGCCTGCCCGGCCGAAAGGCCGCACGTCATCACGGCGTGCCGTTCGTCTTCGAGGTGCGCGACCTGTGGCCGGACGTGCCCATCGCCATCGGCGTGATCAAGAACCCGCTGCTCATCTGGTACACGCGCCGCATGGAGCGCGGCATCTATCGCGCCGCCCGGCACATCATCGCGCTGTCGCCCGGCATGAAGGAGGGCATCGTCAAGACCGGCTACCCCGCCGCGCAGGTGACGATGATCCCCAACGGCTGCGATCTCGACCTGTTCGCCCCGAGCGCGCAGCGGCTCGCCGATCCGCGCTTCGGCGCGCCCGACGATTTCAAGCTCGTCTTCACCGGCGCGCACGGCCTCGCCAACGGCCTCGACGCCGTGCTCGACGCGGCCGCCGAGCTGAAACGGCGGGGCGCGACGGGCGTGAAACTGGTGTTCATCGGCACGGGCGGACAGAAGCCGCAGCTCGTCGAGCGTAGCAAGCGCGAAGGGCTGGACGATCTGATCGTCTGGGCCGAGCCGGTGTCGAAGAACGAGTTGTCACGCATCCTGCCGCAGATGGACGCCGGCCTGATGATTCTTCGAAACCTGCCCGCGTTCTACTACGGGACCTCGCCGAACAAATTCTTTGACTACATCTCGGCCGGACTGCCGGTGCTGAACAACTATCCCGGCTGGATCGCCGACATGCTGGCCGCCCATCAATGCGGCATGGCCGTCCCTCCCGGCGACCCGCGCGCCTTCGCCGACGCGGTGCTCTGGATGCGCGATCATCGCGACGAATGCCGCGCGATGGGCCGCCGCGGCCGCAGCCTGGCCGAGGCAGAATTTGGGAGGCCGAAGCTGGCGGCGGAATTTGTGCGGGTGATTGAGGGCGCAGCAGCAGGGAGTTAGGAACATCGGTAGTGGCTCAGTTTGCGCTTGTCTGAGCCGCGCCCGTCAGGAAGCGGAGAATTGGGCGTGATTCGCGGCTGGCGCGAAGGGTTTTTCCTGATCCCCGCTCCCTCACGGTCGAGGCTCGGTTCAAACTGACGCACTACTGGAGAATCTCACGCTAGGAAATCGCTCCCACTGCGAATCCGACGAGCATGACGACGGTCGCGGCTCCGGCAACGGTGAATTCGAAGGTTCGCAATGGCATTCGTCCACGAGTGCGACGAATCTGAGCAAGTTCCGTGCGGGCATCTTTTAGAATTTTCCACGTAACGAACGCAGTGAAACCCAGAGACGGAACGGCGAAACCCAACTTGGTGAGCCAATATCGCGTCTCGGAGGCGACCACGTCTCCTTCAGTCGGATAAAACGCTTCGATCAGCATGTACAGGACTTGGGCCGCCCGGCTGCTCATGAAGCCGCCGAGGACGCCGCAGCCAGTAGCGATCATCATCATGCCGGCGCCAACCCCGAGCAGACTGCCCTTGTGCAACTCGGCGAGTGCCCGACGATCGATTTCATTTCCGCATTCCGGGCAGCGGTCCGTCGGAAGTCCCCTGAGGGAGTAGGCGCAGTACATGCAGTGAAGGTTGTCGTCCATCCCGGGTTGTCGTGACAGAATAGCATGCAGACGCGAACAGCCGTCGGAATGGCACCCGACACAGAGCGCAACGGCGTAACTTGGCGGTATGCGGCTCGGCCGTTCCGCTACCTGGCCTTCACATACTTCATCGGATCAGCCTTCACCTTCTCCGCGCATTCCTCACAACAGACGAGAAACACGCGGCCGCTCGCTTCCACGCGTTGCTTGTCGTCGTTCAATACATAATCGCACACGGGGCACTTGGCGGTCGCGGCGGGCGGGGTCTTGCTCGACATGGTCGGCTCCAGAGTCAGAGGCGATCGCCGTCTCCACTGCGGCGATCTGACTCAAGCCTACGACACGCCGGGCAGCGGGACTTGGAGTTTCTTGCTCATCTCGCGCCGCAACTGTCTTGAACCACACCTGCGGCGAAATGTCCCCGGCGTCATGCCGAGGCGGGCGCGGAACATGTTCGTGAAGTGACTCTGATCTCCAAAGCCGAGGTCCATCGCCAGTGTCGTAAGATCAGATTCGCCGGCCGCCAGGCGCTCCAACGCGGCGCGCAGGCGCAGGTGCGTGCGATACGCGGCCGGCGACACGCCGACGTGCTGCCCGAAGACGCGGCAGAAGTGGAATGGCGTCGTATGCACGCGCGCGGCCAATTCGACCAGGCCTAGCGGCTCTCGAAAGCGGCTTGCCAATTCGATCTGCGCGGCCTCGACCATTGCCCTCTGCGCAGCCTTCGTCCGAAGCGACGTTCTTCGCCCCGAACGCCGCGCAGGCACACCACCGACCGCACAGTGCAGGGCATGCTGGAGCAACTCCACCACCGCGTTTTCCGCATCCAGGTCGCATATTCGCCCGGCGCGAAGATCGGAAAGCACCTGCCACTGCTGCACCGCGACTTGCGGCCGGCAGAAAACGGCATCGCGGGCAAAGGGCTGATCGGGCTGCTCGACCGCCGCCGGCGAACGCGCCGCCAGAATCTCCAGCAGCAACTCGCGGCTCGGATGAACGACAGTGCAGTGATCGCCGCAATCGGGCAGATGCGAAATTCGATAGCCGCTGCGTGCGTTGAACAGCGCGACATGATTGGAATCGACGACCGTGCGGAGACGGCCGACATTCTTGACGAACGCCCCGCGTCTCACAAACGCGACGGAGTGCGCCGCGGCCGCCTCTTCGCCGCGCGAATCACAGCCGTAGCCGGGACAGCGAAAATCGCTGATGGCCAGCAGCGGGCTGCGAAACAGCGTCTGAAACGATTGCCGCATGGCCATTGTATTGTGCCGGAACGCCGTCACCGGGGTCAATCTTTCCGATTACTCGGAAGTGCGACAATTATCGGCCGGCGACGCGCCAATTGGACCAACACCCGGCGGATTCCGATACCGATTTGCTGGAAGGGGCCTGACCATGAGCGATGTCTCCGCCGCCGCCGATTACTCCGCCGCCGTGACCTCGCAGAAGGTCGCGTTCGCCGTGCTGGCGAAGGTTCACCAGGTCATCGATCAACAGCAGCAGAGCGTCCTGACGCTGCTCGAATCCGCGACGGCCAATGCCGAGCAGGCCGCGAGTGCCGTGGGAAGCGACGGCAGCGTCGACATTCGCGCCTGACGACACGCTAGCCCTTGAGCGGCAGTCCCAGCGGTACCGGCTTTCCGGCGTCATTCACCGCGACATAGACCAGCGAAGCTTCCGTCACAGGCACGACGAGCGACGGATCCTCGAAACGCTCCGCCTCAACCCGCACGCGAATCGTCATCGACGTGCTTCCGACCCGTTCCAGCGTCGTGTGAAAGCTGAGCACGTCGCCGACGAACACCGGCTTCTTGAATTCCACGCCGTTCATCGCGACGGTCACAAACTTGTGCGGCGTGTGCTTGCGCGCCTCCACCGCACCGGCCTGATCGATATAGCTGAGCAACACGCCACCAAAGATCGTGCCGTGGGCATTCGTGTCGCGCGGCATCATCATCACGCGAATCGCGGGACAGGATGGGCAACTCGCGGCCGCGGTGCTCTTCGTCTCCGGCGCTGGGCGTCGCGCCTCTGCTACCCGGACCGCCGTCGGCGCGGTGCGGGTTGTTCCGCGCCGCCCGCCGCCCACGCCCTTGAAATCCGCTTGCCGCTCCGGAGGCACGGGTCGCCCGCGTCCGCCTCGTCGTTGATTACCGCCGCGTGCCACATGCGCTCCGATCGCTTGCTGTTCCCCAGATTCGTAACGTCATTCTGATTCGGTTTCCGGCGCGGGCGGCGGCTCCTGCACGAGCACCTTGTCCACGCGATGGCCGTCCATGTCAACGATCTCGAACCGCCAGCCGTTCCATTCGACGGTGTCGGTCACGTTCGGAATGCGGCCAAGATGCGACATGAGAAATCCGCCGAGCGTGTTGTAATCCGCGCCTTCCTCGCGCGGCGTCTCAGACAGCTTCAGCGTGTCGCGCAGATCGTCGAGAGTAATGCTGCCGTCCAGCAGCCACGAACCGTCCGCACGCCGCGTCGCCTCCGGCTCCGAGTCCGTCATGTCGCCGGTGGGAATGTCGCCCACAATCGCTTCGAGCACGTCGTTCAGCGTCACGAGGCCGCTGACGCCGCCGTATTCGTCGACCGCGAGTGCGACGTGGCGATTTTTCTGCTTGAAGGTTTCGAGCAGCTTCAGGGCCGGCATGCTCTCGGGCACGTACAGCGCGGGGTGGACTTCCGCGCCCAGATCGGGCGGCTGCTTGCGCACCATCCGGGCCCACTGCGCCTTGATCGAGACGACGCCCACCACGTTTTCCACGCTGCCGCGGCAGGCGGGAAAATAGGTGTGCCCGGCCGAGGACATCGCCCGCATGCTGTCGCCGATCGGATCGTTCAGGTCGATCCAGATCATGTCCGTGCGCGGGGTCATGATGCTGCTCACGTTTCGTTCGCCGAGCCGGAAGACGCGCGCGACAAGGTCCTGCTCGCTGGCCTCCACCGAGCCCGCCTGACGACCGAGCGAAAGCATCACCATGATCTCTTCCGGGGTTACGGGAGTCTGGGATGAGGCTTTGATGCCCATCAGGCGCAACAGACCCGAGGCGCTGGCGCTGAGCACGGCCACCAGCGGCGCGGCGATGCGTGAGAGAAAGCGGATCGGCGGCGCGACGAACGAAGCGATCGGCTCGGGATGGGCGAGCGCCAGGCGCTTGGGAACCAACTCGCCGACCACCAGCGACAGATAGGTAATCACCAGCACGACAATCCCAAGCGCCAGGCCCTCCGCGTAGGGGGCCGCCAGCGGCCAGCCCTGCAGCACGTTTTTCAGCGGCTCCGCGAGGGTCGCGCCGCCGAATGCGCCGGCGAGAATGCCGATCAGGGTGATTCCGACTTGTACGGTGGAGAGGAACCGATCCGGGCTGCCCGCGAGCTCCAGCGCGACCTTCGCCCCGCGGTCGCCGCCCTCCACCCGCTGCAAGAGTCGCGCACGGCGCGACGAAACGATCGCCATTTCGGACATGGCGAAGACGGCATTCAGCACCGTCAGGGCGAGGATGATGAGGATCTCGGCCGTCACGGTCGGCACACAGGCTCCCACCGCGGTCGTGCATCTAGCCGCGCGGCGGGATTATCGGGCGAATCGGGCGGCGTGACTACTGCACGATACCCTTGGTGAGGCATGAAGGCCGTTTCGAGGTTGACCTCTTCCTGCTTGATCTCCTGGATGCGGAGGTCGGCCGAGAGCAGCGCCCGGGCCAGGAAACTGAAATCCTGCGATTCGTTCTCCAGCGAAACAATCACCGCCCCGTCACGAAGCTGAGCGCTTTGGACATTCGGCAGCACGGAGAGAATCTGTCGCGCTTTTTCCTTGTCGTCCGGGGTGACGACCTGCACCACGGTGCCCAGCCGCGCGCGGCGGATGGCTTCGCTGACCGATCCGTGAAACAGCAGTTCGCCGCGTTCGAGAATTCCGATGCTGGTGCAGAGATCGGCCAGCTCCGGCAGGATGTGCGAGCTGATGACGATCGTCTTGCCCATGCGATGCAGTTCTTTGAGCAAAGCGCGGATCTCGATGCGGGCGCGCGGATCGAGACCGCTGGCCGGCTCGTCCAGGAACAGCACTTTTGGATCGTGCAGCAGCACGCGCGCAATGCTCAAACGCTGCTTCATGCCGCGGCTGAGCGAATCGACGAGCGCGTCCACCTTGTAGGTCAGGTCCGTCAGTTCCAGCACGTCGCCGACGATCTGCGCCCGCTTCCGCCCGGTGATGTCATAGGCCGCCGCGAAGAATTCGAGGTATTCCTGCACGACCATGTCTTCATACGCGCCGAAGAAATCCGGCACATAGCCGATCAGCGGGCGAATCTTGCGGCTCTCATAGCCGACCACGTGCCCGCAGACGCGCGCCTCGCCCCAGGTGGGTTGCAGCAGCGTCGAGAGAATGCGAATCGTCGTGGTCTTCCCCGCGCCATTCGGGCCGATGTAGCCGAAACACTCCCCTTCCTCGATGTTGAGTTGGAGATTGTTCAGCGCCACGAGCTTGCCATAGCGCTTGGTGAGATTGATCGTCTGAATGATCACTAAGGCGCTCCCGTCGGCGGGCGACCCACGTATTCCAGCGGCATTCGGATGCGATAGAAGCTGCGCCCGTGCAGGCGCGATTTGCTCAGCGGTTTGCCATCCACCATGACGGGCAGCGGTGGCGGGCCGTCCGCGCTCAGCAGCACCACGGCCTGTCCGTTCGTCAGCCAGTGCGTGATGTCCAGATCGCCGAGCGCCTCGGTCGACACGGGCGTGCCAAAACGCTCGAAATCATGATCGCTTTCGCGATTCGGCAGATAGAGATTGACCGTGGAGGCGAGCATGGCCGCGGCGGCCGAGCGATCCAGGGGGCCGCCGGTGATGCTCGTCAAACTGTTGATCCAGCCGCCCGTCTGCAAGGTCCAAAGCGTCGGCAGCATCGGTTCCGTCTTGGCGCTGTCGGGCGAGTTTGCACTCCAGCGTTGAAACTCCGATTCGAACGAGGCGTACATCGCGCGGCCCGGTTGAGTGATTTTCGCCCCGCGACCCATCGCTCCGAGCGGCACGGCCAGGACCTGCACCGCCGGCGCTACGCTGGTAACTCCCCAGTATTTGCCGCGGTCGGTGCGTTTGGTTAGTCCACCGACACGCGTCGGCACCGCCCCGCCAACGCCGGACAAGCGCGGATCGAGGAAGAGGACATATCCGCCATCCACCGGCTGGCCCAGATCGTTTTGCAGCCAGGAATCGTCCGTGAGCCGGCCATTGGTTCGATCGGCGATCAGCCGGCCGCGCAGACGCCCGTCGTGCGGACCGTGCCAGGAACCCTCGAACTCCTTCAACGTCGCGCGGAGCAGAACATGATCCAGCTCTCCGGTGGCCGAGTTGGCCGTGTAGCGCTCCGGCGTCTGGTAGCTGCTCGCCGTGCCGGGTGAAGTCAGCGGCCGCAGGAAATTCCCCTCGCCCTCCATGCCCAATCGCAGTTCGGAGCGGTTCGGGCTCTTGTAACCGAGGTAGACCGTCGCGCGCGCATTCGGGGAGTTCTCATCGAGGTCCACGACGCTGACGGATTGAACGGTCGCCGAGACGCCCCGCAACACGCCAATGGCCGCGCTTCCGATCAAGCTGGCCACGATGGCGAAGGCCGCAAAGACGGGCCAGCTCAAGTGCTTCTTGCGACCCAGGTAAGACCACGTGGCAAACGTCGAGAGCAGAATGTAGGCCGCGACGAACGTGAATGCCGCCAGCATCAGGCCCGTCGCCTGACGCCGGAACTCGATGCCGGATGAAAGATCAGTGGACAGCACCGGCGGGTTCACGCGAAACACCGCCAGCGCCTCGGCGGCCCCATCGTGGATTTTCTGCGACACCAGGTTGACTTCCACCAGTTCTCGCAAAAACGAATCGCTGCTGGTGGCGCCGAAGAGATCGCGCAAACGGGCGGCCGTGGCGATCACGCGTCCCGAACCGACGAGACGCTGCGTGATCAGATTGATCACCTGGCGCGAATCAGCCTGGTCGAGCACGACGGCGGTCGCGCCCGGCGCCAGGTCCGCCGTCGTCACGGAAATCGGACTCTTGAACTCGGTGTTGTCGTCGCTCGTGTAGCGCCGCGCGAACTGCGGAAGTTGCCGCGTCTCGACGGAAGGCTTGTCGCCCGCGTAAGGCAGGACGTCGGCCAGCGCACTCTTGCTGAGCTTGCCCCACTGTTGCCCGACGCCGATGACGAGTTGCCCGCCGCGTCGCACCCATTCGGCAAGGGCCTTGAGCTGCGCGTCGCTGGTGAGATCGGGGTTGGGATCATCCCAGACGATGATTCGAGCCGACTCGAGCCCGATCCAGCGGTCGGGAATTTCGCGTGTGCCGATCGTGGCGACGCAAACGGGTCGGTAAAAGCGCCGTTCACTCCAGCCCTGTGCGTAGTAACTGGTCGAGCCGGAATCGAGCGAGCGCAGCGCCGCCACCGGCCGCTCGCTCATATCCACCAGAAGCAGGGTGTCGCTGCTGATCAACTCGATGTTCGGAATCGGAAGGCTCGTGACCAGCGCTCCGTCAACGCCGATGACATCGACCGAGAGCGGCTTGCTGATGTCGGAACGATGCGCGACCGCGTAGCACCAGACGCGGCGCAACGTGCCGCCGCCCGTGACGGTGACATTCGGCTCCGCGAACGAAACGCGATCCCCGTCCAGATCGGTCATCTCGACCCGTAACTCGCCGGACCAGTGCTCGCTGCCGGCCGCCTGAAGATCGACCACGATCGGAATCCACTGCCCCTCGCGCACGATGTAGCGCGCTTGAACGTTGGCCTGGAAACCGATTGACTTGATGTCGCCCTGCACGGGTTGGGCCGGCGCGCCAGCCGCGCAGGCGGCAAGCGCAGCGGCGACGGCGAAGATGCGACGGCAAATCCCGGCCCGGTTCATGGCGAGAAATGTACCGTCGGCGCACTGGCTTGCCATGAGAATCGCATCCGTTTCTCTGAATACGTCCCAAGGACATACGCAGTTCGGACGCGCGGGTCGCAGGAATCGGGCGAAAGCGAGCTATTTGATCGCGTTGACGATGCCGGCCAGCTGCTCAGCCGAATGCCCCCCGACCACCGAGCCCCGGACATTGCCGGCGCTGTCGACGAACACCAGGGTCGGGATCGCGTCGACGTTGAACGCCGTCGCCGTCTCGGCGCTCGCGAGATAATCGTCCGCCAGCGTGCCGTGTGCGGCCGTGTACGTGCGGACCGGATCGGCGCTGTCATCCACCGACAACGCGACGACCCGCACCTGGCTCGCGAGCTCGGGTGGCAGGTTGTGCAGCACCTCGCGCTGCTCGCGGCAGGGCGGGCACCAGGTGGCCCAGAAATCGAGAATGAGCGGCTTTCCGCCGGCCAGCGAAGCGAGGTCGACGCGCGAACCGTCGAGCCGCGAAACGCTCAGCCCACTGAGCGTCTTGGGCAGATTCTCGGTTGAAAGCTCACCGGCCGCAGCGGAATGTCCGGTGACCCAGTTGCAGATGCCCGCACAAGTCGGACAAAAGCCGGTTGACCCCGCGACGCCGACGTAGAGCACCGCCGCGAGCGGCAACGCCGCGATCGCGAGCACGCGCTTGAAAACGGAATTTGACGCGGCCACTGGAACAGCAGCGGATTCAGCGGACATCGGCGATACCCCCAATACTCCCACCCTCTTAGATAACAGCCGCGAAACTCACCGTATTCCACCGGAATTCACGGCGCGCGTCGCAAATCCAGCGACAGGACTATGGACACGGAATTCCGTACGCGGAAAGCACGACACCCAAGTCCGAGAGGTCCGTCGCGCCGCTGTGATCGATGTCGCCGGGACAGTTGTCTCCCGCGCAGCCGAAGCCCGCCAGCACGGTTCCCAGATCGCTGAGATCGACCACGCCGTCATAGTTCAAGTCGCCGGCGCAGGTCGGCGCGAGTTCGTCGACGAATTGAATGAGACGCGCCTGCGCATCCGCGGCCCCTTCCTCCGTTTCAAAGATGACGTGCGGCGCGGCGGGCGCGTCAAAATAAAGCTGCTGCGGCCGAATCGCCGCGCGCCATTCGGATGACGTCGCCATC
This sequence comes from Phycisphaerae bacterium, assembly GCA_044225155.1. Lineage (GTDB taxonomy): Bacteria > Planctomycetota > Phycisphaerae > UBA1845 > Fen-1342 > CAYMBL01. The sequence goes on from JBGAJB010000044.1 coordinate 17,692, forward strand.
TTCCAGCGCGATTCGTCCGTGCCGATCAGATTCGCGATGCGCAGGTTGGGATAGATGACCTGCGCATCCGGCCCCAGCGTCGAACGGCAGAAATAGGGCGGCGTGGGCGACGTGGTCGCCGACTGACAGGGCGTGATACCCGAGTAGGCGTAATGATACTGATCGATCTTCGCGCGATCGCCGGGCCCGGCATAAAGGTCCTGTCCGACGTCGAGACAGGCCGCTTCCAGATCGACCCAGAACGGGCCGCCGCCGAACACGGCCGCACGGATCAGCTCGTCGAGATGGTGGTAGGCCAGCGCGTCGGCGAAGAGTTGCGACCCGGTGCTGCTGCCGCAGGCGCCGATCAAGCGCCCGTCTGCGACGCCGTACGAAATCAGGTATTCCAGCACCTCGACGATGACGGCCGACACGTTCGCCGTCCCATTGGCAGGCTGCGAGAGATAGCCGCGATCGCCGCTGGAGAAAAAGGTGTCAATCGTGCGAACGCCGCGGGCGGCCAACTCGTCCTGAACCCCAGCCGCGAACGTATCGACGCGGCGGGCCCACTCATCTCCGCCGCCGCCGCTCGCCCAGACAAAACTCGCACGCACCGGCTGATTCGGCAGGTTCCAGGCGATGATCACATCGTAAGTCAGGCCGTTGTTGTTGGCGGCCGAGCGCAGCGTCATGCAGCGCCAGCCGGCAAAGAGCGGATCGGTGCAATCAGCCTCCGGCGTCACGACCGAGATCGTGGTAATGCCGTCGAGCGGACTGCCGGAATCGAACAAGTCCGGGCAATTCTGCGCCGGAACACGTGTGGCAAAACCCAGAAAAAGTATGAACAGGAAGATGTGGGCCGAGAATTGCGTCATTTTTCCCTCCTGGCTCCGCGGCATGATAGCGGCTCCCTTCCCCCGGCCTGCAACAATCCCAGGCGCTTGGGGTA
>JBGAJB010000410.1:0-2363 GCA_044225155.1 Phycisphaerae bacterium
TCCGCGTGCGCCCGGAGATTTCAATCAGGCCCTGATGGAACTGGGAGCGACCGTCTGCACGCCGCGCCGCCCACGTTGCGCGGATTGCCCCATTAACAGATATTGCGCGGCGCGGGACGCCGGCACACAATCGCGCTTGCCGATTCGCTCCGCGAAGCGCCCGCCGCGCCGCATCTACTCGGACGCGGCACTCGTCACGCACGCTGGCCGGGTCTACCTCGTGCCCCGCGCCCAAGATGGCGCGCTACTCCGCGGATTCTGGACCTTGCCGGGTTGCGAACTTGTGCGCAACACGCCAACCGACGCTGCGCCAGCCGTCTCGCACCTCCGCGAACTGCTGGCGGCGGAGGGATTGCGAGTTTCCGACACGGGCGAAATCCGGGAGGTTCGGCACCTATTCACGCACCGCGACCTGCTCGTCCGCGTGCATTCCTTTCGAATGATTAACGCTCACACCGCGAAACTTGCCGGCCCCGCGAGTGGCCGGTGGGTCGATCCCGCCAACCCGGGTGTCCCACTTTCCACGTTGGATCGCAAACTTCTGCGCCTCATTCACAACGGGTGAATGCTCCGCCCCCGTCCCCTACAATCGCCCCGTGGACGCAAATCAGCCGCCCGCCGACGCACGCCCGCGCCATTGGTGGCTTTATGCCCTGCCCACCGGGCGCATGCCGGTTTCGGTCGCGTGTAACGGCGAATCATTCGAGCACATTCAAACGTTCAAGCACGACTTCTTTGCCGCCACTGGGCTTTATCGCGGACCGCGCGGTCTCGCAGTGCTGAAGCTGGGCCGACAAACCCCCCTGCTCAACATTCCGATGAGCTGGCTGGGAGCGTTTCTTGCGCGACGCGAGAATCGCATCTACCGCTTGCTCCAAAACGTTCCGGGAGTGCCGCACTGCATCGGCCTGACTTGCGGCACGGGTTTCATGCACGATTTCATCCCCGGCCGGCCGCTCGGGCGCGAAGACCAGGTCACCGACGCGTTCTTTGATCAACTCGCCGCGCTCCTGGCCGCGGTTCATGAGCGCCATCTTGCCTACGTCGATCTCAACAAACGCCAGAACATTCTCTTGGGCGAAGACGGCCGGCCGTGGCTGATCGACTTTCAGATTTCGCTGCACGTTCCGCCTGGTACCGGATGGGGACGCTTGCCCGGGCTGCACCGGCTGCTGACTCGCTTCCAGCGCGAGGATTGGTATCATTTGCTCAAACATAAGCGCCGGTTGCGGCCGGACCTGCTGACTCCCGAGGAGAAACGCCGGGTCGAGCAGGTCAGCTTCTGGATCATGCTGCATCGGCGTTTGACGCGGCCGCTGACGCACCTGCGCCGGGCTTTCCTGCGCCGCCTGAAGCGCACGGAAACAGTCGAAGTGGCAGGGTCGTCGGCGAAGTAGCGTCTTACTTGCAATCAAACGGACGCGCGGCGCCTGCCGTCGCGACCCGTCCGCGTGTCTTACCCGGCGATAGCCGGGGCTTCGGAGTGTCGCGTGCCGCTTTCCGATTCTGATCGCCGTCGCATCACCGCCTTCCGCGAGGAGTTTGAGCGCGCCGCGGCCGGCGATGCGCGTTTTTCCGGATTCGAGCGGAAAGATCGCGACGACGACTCCTGGCTGGCGACGCACTTTGAAGTCGCCCCCCGCATCTGGCTTGAGCTGCTCATTCGGCCGTTTGTGCCTGAGGTCCGGGCCGGGATCGTCACGGATGATCGGTGGCGCAACGAAGAGCTGGAAGAGAAGATCGAGGAATCCGGCGACACGATGGAAGAGTTCGTCGAAATGGGCTTCGAGGAAGCCGGGCTGGACTGGATCGATCCGCCGGTACAGCATCGTCGTGAGCACGGTACGCATTTCGTGTTCGCGACGGCGATCGAGCTGTCGGCACTGAGTCAGCTCGACGAGCCGCCGACGCGCGAGCGTTTGCAGAAGATGTTCAACGGGTATTACGCGGCCTTCCGCGGCGCGATCGAAAAAGCGCGCGTCGCGGAGGCATAGCTGGGGCTTTTTTCCGCGCGGCGTGGCGGCGCGCGGCGGGACGTACGCGGGTGGACGCGAGTGGAATTTCTCGGGAAGGCAGGCAAATGATGAAGAAAGCGGCGTGCGTGGTATTGGCATGGGGCTTGCTCTCGGTCAGCGTCGGCTGCGGCCCGAGCAACCGGGTCGTCGGCGACCGCCTGATCAAGCAGGAGCAATACTTTGGCGATCTGGGGGTTACCGGCCACCTGAACGAGGTCACGGTCCTACGCGGATCCGACCTCGTGAAGCTTTCGGTAATCGGCGATGCGAATCAGGTGAACATCGACGAGGGCGTCACGCTCGGCAAAGTCGAGGTCTGGGGCTCCGACAACGTGATCTCGGTTCCTG
>JBGAJB010000045.1:0-18318 GCA_044225155.1 Phycisphaerae bacterium
ACGGTGCGCACGCCGAATCAGCCGGCCCCGTCCGACGCCGACGCCGCCGGTCGCGGGCGCGATCTGTTCGGCGTGAACTGTGCCTCGTGCCACGGCGGCGCGAAGTGGACGAAGAGCCAGATCGTCTACGCCGACAACCCGGCGTTCGACGCCAACCCGCTCACCGGCGGCATGCCGCGCGACCCGGGATTGGTCGCACTCGCCGGCGGGCAGATTCAGTCCTATACGTCCGAAGGCGAGACGATCGTGTTTCTCAACGACGTGGGCACGTTCAACGCCGCATCGCCAATCGAGATTCGCAACAACGCGACGCTCGCGGCCGGCGGCGCGGGCTTCAACTCGCCGTCGCTGCTGGGCGTAGGCTCGACCGGGCCCTACCTGCACAACGGCGCGGCCCAGACGCTGGATGACGTTTTCTCGATCCACCGCATCGGCGGTGTGACGCTCGGAACGATCTTCTCGGATCAGGAACAGGCGGACCTCGTCTCGTTCCTGCGGACGATCGACGGCCGGACGGAGACGTTTCAGTCGGATACGGATGTGTTTAAGGACCTTGTAAATCAGTAGCGGAGGCGTGTAGCCCGCGTTGTTGACGTCTCTTTGAAGTTTCAGGCTGATCCCCGGCGCGCCAACCAGTGCGGCCGGGGATCGGTCGTTTTCAGCCGGCTCACTTGTTTGCTGATTCGCTGCGCGACGTGAGAATGTGAAGCATGGCACGTGTAAATCCTCGCCGGCGCGGCTCGTATGGTATTGACGCCCCCTATGGGCCGATTCTGATGGGCGTGGTGGCGGCAGGGGAGCTGGGCTTGGCCATCACCTCCGGAAAGACGTTGCCTCTGATTGCGGGTCTATTCGTTTTGGCGGTCCTTGCGGCTTACCTGCACGCAACGCTGCGCGGCAAATTCATCCTTTGGGCGGAAATACTCGACCAGCTCAACCTGCGGGGCGACGAGCGAATCCTGGACATGGGCTGCGGCCGAGGAGCTGTGCTGCTCCTGGCCGCCCAGTACCTGACCACGGGCCGGGCGGTGGGCGTGGACCTGTGGCGGCGTTTCGATCAGTCCGGCAATTCCTCCGAGGCCACGCGGCGAAATGCCATGGCTGAGGGCGTGGCGGAGCGCGTCGAACTGCATGACGGCGACATGCGGGCGTTGCCCTTTGACGACAATAGCTTTGATTTGGTTCTCTCCAGTCTCGCGATCCACAACATCAGCGGAAGTGCCGGTCGTGAGCAAGCGATTCGCGAGGCGGTGCGTGTGCTGCGGCCGGGAGGCCGGCTGCTGATTTCGGACGTCCGCGGCACGAGTCAATACCGGGAGGTGCTCGCCCAGCTCGGGATGACCGACGTCGCGCGCCGCCGGCTTGGCTGGCAACTCTGGTGGAGTGGCGCATCGATGATTACCCCGTTCGTGAGCGCCACGAAACCGCGCAGTGCGAATTGAAGCGGCAGGCGTTGCTCGATGACGAGTGCGCGATCGGTTCGCGACAGAAAATCACTTGGGGGAGGCGTCTCGTAGTGAGCGGATGACCCGGCACGGATCGCCGGCTGCCAGGACGCTTTCCGGCACATCCTTCGTCACCACGCTGCCGGCCCCGATGGTCGTGTTCGCTCCGATTGTCACGCCGGGACAGACGATCACGCCGCCGCCCAGCCAGACGTTGTCGCCGATCGTGATGGGGGAGGCGAGCTCCGGCCCCCTGATGCGCTCGGCCGCGATGACCGGGTGGTGCGCTGCGTACAGCTGTACGTAGGGCGCGATGAAGACGTTTGCTCCGACGCGGATGCGAGCGCAGTCGAGAAACACGCAGCCGAAATTGAGATAGGTCCCGTCACCCAGCTCGATGTTCTCACCGTAGTCGCAGTAGAACGGCGGCTCGATCCAGAGGTTGTGGCCGCAGCGGCCGAGGAGTTGTTCGAGCAGTTCGCGTCTCCGGTCGGCGTCGCCCTGGCGCGTCTGGTTGTAGAGGGCAATGAGGTCACGGGCTCGGGCGCGGCGAGCCCGCAAGTCGGGGTCCGCTGCGACGTAGAGTTCTCCAGCCAGCATTTTTTCGCGTTCGGTCATGCAGTATCAGGCGTTCGATTTTGATGCTTAGTCGGGAAATTTGGTTAGCGTTGTTCCCGCTGCGCGGTTCACGTCCCCCACCGCACCAGCGTAAATCCCAGAATGAGCAGCACCATCACCGCGCCGGCGATCGCGATGGGCGTCCCGACGCCGCGATCCGGCGACGACGTGATCCACTCGCCGCAATGGGGACAGCGCTCGCTCTCTTCGGAAATCTCCTGCTTGCAATGCGGGCAGGGCATCGTGTCGGGCGCGTCGTCGCCATAGGCCGCGACGTCCTCGTCGCTGGGGTCGTCGTCGCGGACGATGTCGTCGCGCTGCGGGTCGAATTCGCCCGAGTCATCGCAGATCAGTGGTCCGCAGGGCATGCGCGTCTCCGGGGCGCCAAAATGAAGGCGCACGGCATTCCAGACTAATCCAGCCCGAGTTCCGTCCCTACGAGATTATGGAAGGCTTCGCCCAGCGTCCGTGTCGTGTCACCGATTTTTTCATTTCCGATCGCATCGCGGCCGACACGCACCACCGGCACAAGCTCCATCAGGCTGCTCGTCAGAAACGCTTCGTCGCAATTCCGCAGGTCTTCGAGCGTCAGCGGCTCTTCGCGGGCCGGAATCCCCTCCGCCACAGCCAATTCCAGCACGGCCGCGCGCGTGATGCCCGGCAGGATCGGCGTATCGAGCGGCGGCGTTACGAGCTCCTCGTCAATGACCAGAAAAAGAGAGCTGATGCAGCCCTCGGCCAGACGACCCTCCGCCGTGAGCCAGAGGGCTTCGAATGCACCGGCCGCGTGGGCCTCGCGCAGGGCGGCCAAGCGATTGAAATAGCTGGTTGTCTTGTGTCCGGCCGTCGGTTCCGCGACGGGCTGACGATAGGGCGACAAGAGGATCGTCACGCCTTTTGTGTAGCACTCGTCCGGATAGCGTGCGCCCGGCGCCGCGCTGGCGACGACGGTAAGCCCGACGTCGGGCTCGCCGGCAGTTGCGCGCAGCGAGCCGGTCGTCACCGTCAGGCGAACGCGGGCGTCATTACTTTCGGCCGCCCCGATCACCTGCTCGATGGCGGTCGCCAATTGCTCGTCATCGGGAAGGACGCCCCAGCCGAGCTTGCGGGCCGACTGAATCAGGCGATCAATGTGCTGTTCGAGGCGGAACACGCGTCCCTGGTAGGCCCGCATGGTCTCGAACAGCCCGATGCCCTGGAGAAATCCGGAGTCGAACGCGCTGATCTTGGCCTCGTCGGCCGCCATCAATACGCCGTTGATGCTCACCCATTCGCGCATGGGGAAGTTGTACGGCGAGCGGACGCCGGCGCGTAGCACGGCCAACACCCTGTTGATTTTGTATCCGCGGCTCGGCATGATTTTCCGTATCGCTTTTTGACCCAGTGGCGCTGATTCGTCCGGATTCCCGGCCGATCGCGTCTTCGTCGTGCCGGGGAGATGCAACTCATGCGAGGCGGACTTGGGATTCTGGTGGTCGGCGTCATCCTGATCGGGTCGATGTATTTCTTCTATGGGGCGCGGCAGCAGGCGCGGGGGCGGGAAACGCTGCCGGTCGCGTTCGGGCCGCCCGCGGGCAGCACCGTGGAACTGAATCTGGCTGTCGGCATGAATCTTCCGCGCCGCGATCCGCCGAAGCTCAAATTTGCAAAGATCCAGTGGGATCAATGGGTGGACGAACACTTTGAGTTGAAGGACGCCTCCGGCGCGCCCGTGAAACTGCAACGCACCAACTTCAGCCAGTTGATCAGCGATCAGAAGGCGGGCGGCACTCCCGAGTTTTTCCTGAAAGCTACCGTCACGCCCGGCGCGAATTACACGCTGGATTACCTGCCGGTCGCGGGCGGCGAGCGGTTTCGCTACGCATTCACCGCGCCGACCGCGGCCCAGGAAGCGGAGCGGGCCGTGTTTCAGGTCGTAGAAGGGCCATGACCAAGGCGACGATCATCCTGCGCGGCAGCCGGGCTGGTACCGAAGATACGTCCGACATGTTCGAGTATTGGGATGGCGAGGTGCGTTTCGAAAACCTGGAGATTTTCCAACCTTCCGCGAGCCGGGCGGCTTGGGCCTGGCTCGCTCCCTCGACGTGTCCTCCCACGCCCATCGACCCGAACAAGCGATAACGCAATGCACGTCTGAAGGAGCAAGCTCTCCCATGGCCGCCGGCGGTCTGAGTCTCGTCTTGCTGCTCGCGATCCCGCTGCTCCTGCTCGCGATTGGGGCAATCATGCTGCTGATCGCGCTGCGGCCACGCCGCACCGGCGACGCTCCGCATTGCAGCGCCTGTGGCTACAACCTGACCGCCAACGAAAGCCAGCGCTGCCCCGAGTGCGGCGCTGATCTTGATGCGCCGCGCGCGATCGTGCGCGGCACGACGCAGCGGCGCCGGGCGCATATCGCGTTCGCGCTCGTAATGATGACCATCGGCCTGATTCCGTTCGGCATGTTGGGCTGGCGCTGGGCGCGAACGTTCAACTGGTATTCACTCGCGCCGGAAAGCTGGGTGCTGAGCGATCTGGCGTCGACTGAACCGGCCAACCAGGTTGCGGCGCTCGGCGAGCTGGCTCGGCGTCGACAGGCCGGCGCACTCTCTCAGGAATCCCTTCTGGCGTTTGCGAAATTCTGCCTGACTCTTCAGGCGCAGCCCAAGCTGCGCGCCGACCTCGGGCAGTCGGCCATCAACGTGCTCGGGGATCTGTACAGCGCGCAGCGCCTGCCCCAGCCCGAGGCGGACGAATTTCTCGCGCAGCTCGGTCGAATCACGGTCGCGACGCGCCCCAGACAACTTCAACGCAAAGGCGTGGCATATCGGATCGAGCTGGAGGGGCGCTTCCCAGCGCCGCCGCCGGGAGGCGCTCCCGTCCTGACTGAGCGCGTCACGTTTGGGAATACGCGTGTCGCCGTCGATGGCGCCGCGGTCGAAGTGATCATTCAATTCCCGGCCATTGTGCGCAGCGGTTCCCGCTTTACGGGACAGATGTCCACCCGGGACGTAAGCGTCGGCCGTCATGTGCTGACGGTGGAAACCGATATGTCGGTCATTCGCGGCGATGACTTTCGCCCGCTTCTCACGCGACACCGGCGATTTGAGCTGCCGCTGGAGGTCTTCGAAAGCGAGCCGCCGGGCTACCTGGTGCCCGTCGATCCGCCGGATTGGGCCGGTCTGCTGCGCAGCGCCCTGCGACCGGTGAGGCTCAAGTTCATTCCGCCCCTTGACGTTCGTCAGACGCCCATGATCGAAGGCAGTTTGGGGACGTCCGCCGATCTGCCGCGCTCGTTCGTTTATGACGTGATCCTGCTCGATCCCGCCACGGGCCGCGAGACCGAGCTACTGGCCATGCGAATGGACCCGGATCCCGAACGAGTTTTTGCCGGGCGAAATTTCGCCGCGCCGTATCAGGGCGGGCCGCTCCCGCCGTCGGCCACGCTCATTCTGCGCGGCAGCCGCGACGGGACGGAGGGAACGACTGATCTGACCGAATACTGGAACGGCGAAGTGCGTTTCGACAACGCCAAGATCGAGCAAGCGGAGCTTCAACAGCCGTCGACCAATTCCGCCCCAGCCGCGAGTGTCGGCGAGACACCCTAATGGCCGGTGTGCCTTAACCCGCCTGGCCGATGAGCAGACAATAGCCGTCCGGATCGCCGACGCGAATCTCGCCTTCCGGCATGTAGTGCGGATAAGTGGTCTCAAAGACGATGCGATGATCGCCGGGAAGCGGGCCTTCGCCGAATTTCCCGCCGTCTTTCAGACCGGCCGCCAGCAACGAAGTGCGCAGGCCCTTGATGTCGTTGGAGTAGAGGTAAAGCAGAATCGCCTGCTGCGTCGGATCGATCGGCCCGCTGGCGGCCGTCAGCATCAGGTGCGCCGTCCCGCTTTCGAGCCAGGCCCACACGAGCCGTCCGGCGTGCTCAAAGCGGCTGCGAATGCGAAAGCCCATCAAGGCGTAGAACTCGATCGATTTCTCGATATTCGAGACATGCGCCATGGGGATCAGCGCGTGGACGTTGCGATCCATGATCACCTCGAGCGAACGCTGTCGGTGCGGCCGCTGCTAGGGCGTGCAAAGAGCTTATCCGAAATCGGCGCTCGGGGACGCGCGTCGCGCGCGTGCGACGTTAAGGTTGGGCGCGCTGGCACTCATCGACATGAAGCGGCGGTGCTTCAGGGACCCAGCCACTTGTCCCAATTCTTGCGATACTCGGCCGCGTTTTCCTTCGTGACGCGCACGAGCGGATCGATGATGCGCACGTCCTTCGGGGTCTCGCCCTTCACGATCTTGGCCAGCAGCAGGTCGACGGACTTGTGGCCCCAGCCGTAGCAATCCTGGGCGAAGAGCGTCTGTACGTGGCCGCTCTCCAGGTAGGAAAGCTGCGCCGGCAGCGCATCCACCGCGACGACTTTCACCGCGCCCGGCTTCCAGCGAATCGCGTTCTTCGTGAAGAGCGGCCAGCCGCCGATCATCGCCCAGCCGTTGATGCTGGGGTTGGCGGTCTGGGCGGCCGCGAGCGCTTCGACGGCCTGCTCGGGCGTCTCGGCGTGATAGAAGACGCCGTCGTCGAGGAGCTTCATGTTCGGGAACTTCTTCAGCTCGTCCTTCACGCCCGCGACGCGCTTCTGCAGATTGGGCGCGGTCTGATTACCGGCCAGGATCGCGACGGTGCCCTTCTCGCCCATTTCTTTGGCAAGCTGCTTCAGAACAGTGCGCCCGAAAACGTCGTCGTGGGTGCCGTAGTAGCACATGCGCTTCGAGCGCGGTGCGTCGGCATCAAAGCAGACGACGACCGCCCCGAGGCCGACGGCCTTGTCGATCGCCGGCGTGCAAGTGTTGGCGTCGGAGCAGGCCACCGCGATGCCCTGCGCGCCGGCGCGGGCGAGCTGCTCGATCGCTTCGGCCTGCTTCTGCGCGTCCTCATCGGGCGGCGTCTGCCAATCGATCTTCACCTCGACGCCGTATTTCGGGCCGAGTTCCTTGGCCGCGTCCTTCGCGCCGGCGTAAGCCGCCTGGAAGACGGGGTTGGACTGGCTCTTGGCGACGAGACCGATCGTGATCGTCTTCTTCGCCTGCGCTCGGGCGACGGACGGCGAAAAGCAGAATACGAGACCGGCCGCAACGGAGGCCATGACGGTGAGGCCCAGAATCGTCCGCTGGAAACGCTTATTCATGAATCACCTGATCGGCACAAACGGTACGCGCCGGATTACGCCTTCTTGGACAATAAGCCGACGGCCGTCGCGGTCATCGCGATCGCGGCCTGCATCAGCGATTCGCCGGCCACGAAGCCCGACGCGATCGGCACGTTGAAGATCTCCTGCGAACGGCGGTGCATGATCCCCCAGACCCAGGCGATCACCGCCCCGATGAAGAACGACGCCGCGTTCGAGAACGGAATCACCCAGGAGAGGCCGAGTCCCATCGCCGACGGCATATAGGGCCGGGCCTTTGCCGGCAGCATGCATCGATGAGCGGCAGCGCGATTCCGAGCAGTGCGCCGATCACGATGGCGTACTTCGCGTTGTCCGGCAGCTTGTGCAGACCTTCGGTCAGCACCCGCGCGACGGCCGTCCACTGGTTCGTCGCGGGAGCGGGAAATTTCTCCAGCGCGGCCTTGTCCGGGACGAGCAGATACCAGGCCGGGACGACCGCACAGACGCCGAAGAAAATGCCGGCGAACTGCGCCAGAAACTGTTTGCGCGGGTTGGCGCCGAGCAGGTAGCCGCTCTTCAGATCCGTCAGCAGGTCAGCCGACGAACTCGCGCTGTTGGCGGCGATACCGGCCGACATGATGTTATGGGTCAGGTTCTTGGGGGAGAGCACGGCGAACAGAAGCTGCATCACCTTGCCCATTGCGCCAATCGGCGTTGTGTCCGTCTCGCCGGTTGCGCGACAGGCCACGAGGGACAGCACGAAAGACATCCCAATCGCGACGAGTCCGAGCCAGATGTTGATGTCAAACGCCAGGTACTGGACCGCCAGCATGGCGAGCGCGATCGGCAACATGCCCGCGATCATCCAACTGGTCGGGACCTCGAGCGCGGCGAATCCAGTGTCGCCGTGCTGCGCGCCTGCTGCTGGCCACCGCGACGAAACATCGTGAACGAGCGGGAGATGAGCAGCCACTGCAGCGAATCGTCGTCAGGCTCGAGAACACCATGACGGCCTGTGCCGCCCCAGAGTCCCCAGCGATAGAGGTGATAAATCGTGCCCCCGCCGATCAGGTCGATCGATCGCACGTAGTTCGCTGTGCCTTCATTTGCGAAGTCCATCTCAATCAACGCCGGCCCTACCCAGAAATAGAGCAGCGCCGAGCCGACCACCATCGACACGCTGACACGCATGCCGACGATCATGCCGTCGCCGATCAGCAGCACGCTCGGATCCAGGCCGAAGTTGATGAGCTGCTTGCCGTGCAGGCGGTAGAAGCCGTCAGGCGGAATCAACTCGGGCAGGCGGATATTGAACAGCCTGCGCTGGCAGAACTCGAAGAAATCGTCCAGGAACTTGAGCGTGCCCTCTCCGGTTTTCAGCACGCCCACCAGCATGCCAATCAGCATGGAAATCACGAGCGCGTAGGCCTTCTGCACGGCTTCGCGCCCGTGGCTGTAAAGGCTGCGCAGCGTCTCGGCCGCGGCGATGCCCGACGGAAACGGCAACTGCTCGTGATTGATCATCTGGCGCTTCATCGGGATCGCGAGGAAAACGCCCATCGCGCCGGTCACCAGCGTGAACGAGCCCACCACCCACCAGGGCATGTGATGCCCCTCGATGATCAGCACTGCGCCGAAAGCCGTCGCGATCGTCGATCCGGTGGAATAGCCGGCCGCCGAGGCGGTCGACTGCATGCAGTTATTTTCGAGCAGGCTCATCTGCGACACGCTGTTGCCGCTGAGCATGCGGATGATGTTCCAGATCACGTAGGACATCACGCAGGAGGTGATGGCGACGCCGAACGACCAGCCGATCGACAGCGTCGTGTACAGGTTGGCCGACGACATGAGCATGCCGAGCAGCCCGCCCATGATGATCGCCCGCAGGGTGAGCTGCGGCATGCGATCGCCCTGGTAGACGTACCGATACCAGTGCGCGTCTTTCTGTTCGGGCGTGGCATCCGGCGGAAGCACGGGGATCTGATCGGAACTCAGGGGAGCCTCGCTGCGCTCGTGCATGTCCACTCCAGCGGCGCGACGCGGCAGGACAGGTCGAGTACCCGCGGCGCTCGTCTCGTGAGCGCGTGGGCTACGGCATCGCTGGCCGCGAATCAACTGCACGCCTCCGGTGCGCAGCGCTGGGCTCGCAATGGCGGCTCGAACGCCGTGCGGCGGCTGCATGTTCTTCGCAATGTGGCCGATGATCGACGACGGGCGGATATGCGTTTTAACACAACGATTTTGACACACAACGCAATTCCGCTACACTGCGGATGATGAACACTGAAATCGAGATCCATTACGCGCCGCTCACGCTGGCCGGAACGGCGTACGCGGTGATTTCCGAGCGGCTGTTACTGGAGCTGGCGCGCCGTGCCGGCGCTTCAATACGTCCCGACGGCGCTGGCGGCGGCTCGCCCAGCACGGAGTTGCCGCTCGAAGCGGAGCGCCTCGCCGGCCGGCTCATCGAGCGACGCCGCGCGGCCGGCCTGAGCCAGGCGGAATTGGCGCGCCGCGCTTCGGCGTGTCGAGTCGAGACGCTGAACCGCATCGAGCGCCGGCCATAATGACCCGGATTTCGCCACCGTTCGGCGATGGTCGAGGCATTACAGGCGGCAGCGACAGCGGCGGCCGCGAATGGCTGAAACCCAGGAGGAGAACTCGACGATGACGTCGATTGATGCGGACACGGTTTGGCAGCGAGTGGCGTTTTTGGCCGGCGATCAGGTCGGCGTCGACGCGGCAGGCATCACGCCGGACACGCTGTTCGACGATCTCGTTTGCGAACTACAGATCACGTCGAATTTGTAATGCACATCGAGGAGGAGTTTGAAATCGTGCCGTTGAAGATGCCACCAGCGTGCGAACCGTCGGCCGCTTCCGATCTGGTGCTCGCGAAGCTCGGCCGCGGTTTCCAATCCGCAAGCGGCTTTTGTAATTCCTTCGGGCGGCGTGCCGGATGGACCTCGCGACGGAGTCCGCATTGTCCAGCGCCACTGCACCCGATCCGGAACAACTCCGATCGAGGATCGCCCACGCGATCGCGACAGTGGTCCTGTCCGGCCCGCTCTTCGGATGCGGCCTCTGGTGCATCGTCCATCGCCGCTGCACCATCCCGCTGCGCCGGCGATATTCGAGCTGGGGCTCGGGCATCACGCTGACGGGTACGGCGGCTGTGATAGCGGGCGCGGCGCTCCTTGTGGCCGCCGTCGGCCTGGTCGCGCACATCTGGCTGAGTCGACTCGATCGCCCAACGGCGGGCATGTCAGCGCGCGGTTCTGCGCGGCGCTGGCCCTGGTAATGGTTCATCTGTGCTGGTTGTCGACGCGATGAATTGATGAAAACGCCCGGGGATCAAGGTTGCTTGGCAGGGGCGGCTGTTTCGCTTCCCACCGGTTTTTCGGTTGGAAGCGTCAGCAGCGGGGCCGGGCTGGAGCGCAGCTCCAGCGAGAGATAGCCGCGCGACCCGGCCTGCGTTGGCATCTCTTCGTGATAGACCGCCGCCTGCGCCAACCGTCCGACCGCGACAATGCGCCGCAGGGACTGCACGGGATTCAGAAACGGCAATGGGATACGGACGTTTTCGTCGGCCTCGCCCCGCCGAACGGTCAGCTCCGCCAGCGCGCGCCAGGGCGATCGCTGATCGCCGTCTGCACTTCTCCGATCGGCTGGGTTGTCGCAAATGGCTTGCCGCCCGCGCCGACGAGAATGTCGCCGACGCGCAGCCGCCCGTCAGCCGGGCCGCCGCTCACGACCGAGATGACCTTCAGCAGTTTTTCGCCGGCGCTATCGACATCGACACCCAGTCGCGGGCTGCCGCCCGGCTGTCTCGGGCGCCACCACTTGTCGGTGAGCGTGTCCGGGGCTTTGCGCTGCAAATGGTCGAGCCAGAGTTGTCCGAGATCCGCCAGCGCGCCGGTCTGCACGGCGATGATGTTGCGGCTGGCGGGCGTGATCGGGGCGCGCGGCAGCGCAGCAGCCGTGCCAGCCCCGGCGTCTTGCCTTCGCGGGCCGCGATGACCGCCGATGCCCCTCGGCGTTCGACGCGATGATCAGGTGATCGCCATGCACGGCCCAGCAGAGTTGCAGCGGGCTGAACGCGCCGTCGTCCGGTCCGTTCAGCACGCGAAATGTCCAGCCGCGGGACGCCCCACGTCTACCTCGGCGCGCCGTTCGGGCAGCAGCGGCTCGTTGCGGGCCATCGCATGAAAGTTCACGACCGTGACGCACGATTGCACCACGTCGCCGAAATCTCGCTCGGCGGCGGCCGGATCGTTCGTCGCGACGATGATCGCGGCCGCGGGAATCGGCGGCGCCGCCGGCCTTGCAGCCCGGCGGCGAGAGATAGCCCAGCGCGACGCAGGTGTCGCCTTCAGATCTGCGCGCAGAAAACGCTCGGCGGTGATGGCCTGGCTTTGCATCTTCCAAGGCGATGCGCAGCGGATTGCGTTCCGGTAGAGCCCCGAGTGCGTCAGCCGCTTTGATGAAGTCGATGAACCTTCCCACGCGAGCAAAGTCTGCTCGGGCAGGGCGGCGATCAGGCGCGGCTCGTCGCGCAGCGGCGCCGGCGCGACCGCGGTGGACTTGTTCGTCACGGCCGTCAGGTGGAGACGCGGTCCGTCGCGATGCAGCGCCGCCAGGAAACGGCCATCGCTTTCGTCCATGCGGGCGTAAGCGACGGCGAGCGGGTCGACCGGCGTGCGCGCGAGCAGCATGCGATAGGTCTGATCATCCGCGAGCGATTTCTCGCCCGCGGGCCAGGGTCCGAGCACGCGTCGCATCCAGCCGTCCGTTTGCGGCAGCACGCCAAAGACGAGGCGATTCTCCATCTGCGAGACGACGAGATTGCCGTCGAGCGTGAAGGTTGGTGGGGCGGGGAGATCGGCGCGCGGCGGCGCCTGCCAGCGTTTCAATAGCTCTTCGAGGGGCGTCGCGGGCCTGCTGATGAAGACGGCGTCCTGCGGATCATTTGGAGACGTGGCGAAGGCGATGCGTCCGGCCGCCAGCGCCGCCACCGCTTCTTGCGGCTCCATCTTCACCGCGCGGCGAATCTGCTGACGCCACAGCTCGGGGTATTCCGGCGAGCTGGGTTGGCCGGCGAGTTCAGCGACCGCGGTCCAAAGTTCCGGATCGAGCAGCGTCGCGAGAAGGTCCGGCGCATCATGAGCCTCGACGTATAGCCCGGTATCAGCGGGCACGTGCTTGGCGAGTTCGTCGGCGGCATTTGCAGAGCGGATGGGGCAAAGCAGCAGCGCGACAACGTAAATCGTCGGCGCTGCCCAATGCAGAATTCGCTCGGGAAAGTTCCGCGCCGCGTGGGCGACCGGGTGCGGGACGTTGCTTGTGGGAATCCCTTCCACGGCCTCTTCGCTAGAGCGAGAAATGCTCCGGTTGATCCGGGGCATCGGCAGCCGGGTCAACCGACCGGGACTCGTCGACCGGCGACGGAACGATCAGGCTCAGAAAACGCGTGAACGGGTCTTCAGTCAGCATGCGCGTCAGCTCTTCCGACACCGTGGCGTCGGTGACGAGGCGCTTCACGCCGGCCAGATCGTTCATGACCGCGACGCGAACATCCGCGAACTTACGCAGCGGGCTGAACTCGCCGCTCGCGGGATGCGCGGCCGTCGGCGAAGTCGGGGAAACATGCGAAGCGACCGAAGGCGCGGCCGGGTCGCCGACCGCCGGAGTCGCCGGTGTGGAGCGGCCGCCCCACGTCGCATAAATCGCAAACAGGAACGCGGCCGCCGCCGCCGCCTGCAGCGGCACAAGCAGTTGCCGCGGCAGGCGCACGTGCGGCAGATGCAGTTTGAGACGAACGCGGCTGGTCGCGGGCTCCTTACTTAGCTGGCGACGATGGCGGCCATCACGCGGTCGGTGAAGTCATCGGAAAGCGGCGAGGGTCTGCTCATCGCGTGAGGACGGTCTCACCTTCCATCATGGCGAGCTTCTGCTGGCAGAGCGGACAGCGGAGCCGATGCGTGTCGAACTCCAGCCGCAGCGTGCCGGACAGTTCGCCATCCAGGAACGGATCGACGAGTTGTTCAAAGTCCGAGCAATTCATGGTCCACCGCCTTACGCCGAGTGCGAGTCGCCGGCCACGTGCCGCACGGCCATCCAGTCTTCCAGCAACTCTTCCGAGAGCAACTCGCGGAGTCGCTCGCGGGCGCGGTGGAGGTGACTCTTCACAGTCACCGCCGGAATGCCGAGTACCACGCCGATATCCTGACAACTCAGACCCTCGCGATAAAACAGCAACACGGCGCTTTTCTGGGGCGGCGACAACTCGTCGACCGCCGACCAGATCTTGTCCTGCAGCCGCCGCGCTTCCTCGCTGCCGGCGAGGCTTGTCGCGGCGTCGACCTCCGTGTCGCCGATGGCGGAAAAGTCCATTTCCCCGCCGATCGCACGCTTCTTGCGCAGCGTGTTCAGGCTCAGCCGATACGCGATCGTGAACAGCCACGTGCTGAAGGCGAAATTCTCCGAGTAGCTGGCGAGCGACTCGTAGGCCTTCACGAACGCGCCCTGACAGATGTCTTCCGCTTCGTGATGATTGCGGATCATGCGCCAGACGAATGCGAACAAACGATCTCTGTACGCCTCCACGAGCGCGGAAGGCTGCGCGCCGCTGGCGCGGCGAATCATTCGCAGTTCTTCTGCGCGACATCTCGTCGCCTTTTTGGCAGATCACGCGGCTCACGCTCGTGCATCTGTCACTCTCTCCCTACCCGCTCGCGGATCGGCGGTTACAGCGATTCCGCGGCGGCATACCCAACTTGATCGGACGTTGGCGAGCCAAGGCCGACCTCGTACCATCATAGCATATGTCGAAGCGTCCCCGACGGGCCCCGTATTCTTAACCGCAAGGCCACGCATGACTTCGAGCTCATTGAGCAGGTCGAAGCCGGGCTGGCGTTGACCGGCAGCGAAGTGAAGAGCCTGCGCGAGGGGAAAGCGTCGCTGGATGGGGCGTTCGCCGTCATCCGCGGCACCGAGATGTGTACTGCGCGTGCGAGATCAGCCCTACCCGATGGCCGGCTATGCCCAGCACAAGCCCAAGCGCGAGCGCAAGCTGCTGCTGCATCGGGCGGAAATCAGAAAACTGCTCGGCAAGGTGACGCTCAAGGGGCTAACTCTCGTCCCCACAAAGATTTATTTCAACGAGCGCGGCCTGGCCAAGGTCGAGATCGCGCTCGCCAAGGGCAAGAAATATCACGACAAGCGCGAGTCGATCAAGAAGCGCGACACGCAGCGCGATCAAGCTCGTACGCGAGCGCGTTCCGGCGCTGATTCGTTGAAACGAAGGCAGCTCTTGGCCATTGTGGCCGCGAAAAAGCCATCACCGGCAGCGGATGCAGCCGCTCGACCAGTACGCTCCGCCAAAAAGCAAAGCGATCCGCCGAAGAGCCATCGGTCACCGGCGATGCGCCGGAAATCGCAGAACTTTGCGCGTCACTCCGTCGCCCAGCGAAACACACCTTCGTTAGTGAGCTTGGGTTGTCATAATAAAATAATGCAATCCCTCGCCATCCGTAATTACGCAGTCAATGAGGTACTCGGAAACAAGAAAATTGTATTCCCTCCGATCCGTTGTCCACTCCTTCACCGTGTAATTCTCACCAAAAATTGCACATATCCCGTCCCCGATCCGCGCGCGTTCTAACTTCCCGAAGCCCAATTTGTCAAAGCCTGGCGCGCTGGGGAACGTTCGTAAGTCGGCGAAAGCGACCACAGGTCGTTGGGCAGTCTGGCAAGGCGGAACCATTGGGAGAATCCGAGTCCCTCGCCGAGACAAGTTTCGTCTAAGAATTCGTAATTCTCTAACAGGTCGATCTCTGTCGC
Organism: Phycisphaerae bacterium; assembly: GCA_044225155.1. Classification (GTDB taxonomy): domain Bacteria; phylum Planctomycetota; class Phycisphaerae; order UBA1845; family Fen-1342; genus CAYMBL01. The sequence continues at coordinate 15,053 of JBGAJB010000045.1, forward strand.
ATCGACAAAGTCTCATTCTAAGCCGTACAAAGGCGTCCAGCGATATTATTCCGATTCCCATGGCGATAATCCCCAGAGTCAACTATCACTGCCTGCTCGCGAAAACCGGTAGACTGGTCTACCCCAGTCACCAGTGCGATCGCAAATCCGTCATAGCCCTTCGATCCGACCGTCTGCACTGCGGTCAACTTGAGCGCGTGGCTCGCTGTTGATGCGATCCATCAGACGCCGCACGCCCTGCACGCTGACGTCGCGACTGTTCGCGTCCGCCACCTCGCCGTCGCGCACAACATTATCGACGATGACGATCGAACCGACGCGAGACAGCCGCAGGGCCCAGTCGAAATACTCCGGGATATTCGGCTTATCGGCATCGATGAAGATCAGGTCGAACGGTCCGATGCCGTCCTTCTCGACGCCCGGCAGCGTCTCGAGCGCTGCTCCGACGCGCACTTCCACAACCCCGGAGAGGCCCGCGCGGTTCACGTTGTCTTTCGCGACGGCCGCGTGGCGCGGCTCATATTCGAGAGTGATAAGCAGCCCATCCGGAGGCAGGGCCCGCGCCAGCCAGATCGTGCTGTAGCCGCCGAGCGTTCCGATTTCGAGAATCCGCCGCGCGCCGCACATGCGGGCCATGAGATGCAGCAGTTTTCCCTGGTTGGGGGCGACCTGGATTTTTGGCAGACCGGCGGCATCGCTCGCCACGAGCGCGGCGCTCAGGACGGGATCGGGGGAAATCAGCCGCTCGCTCAGATAGGCGTCCACGGCATCCCAGGTCGATTGCGTCATTTTTCCTTCTCCCACTTCCCGAGCGCATTCCGGCACGGTCCGAGCTTGAGACGCCGGCCACGCCCGGCCGCCCGGCCGCCCGGCCGCCCGGCCGCCCGGAGTGTAGCGACGAAGTCCCGGCCACTTTCCGCCGATAGTAATACACGTCGTTCGCTTTTTGTAAGGATAAACCGTCGCTCAGCCAATCGTCGCCGGGCGGACTCCGGCGCGAACGCGATTTCGTCCACTTGCGGCCGCTTGCGGGTTCGCTATCATGCGGGGCTCTCGGCTGTAACGTCTTTAGGCCCATTGGGCTGGGAAAGGAATCAGAGTGAATGATCAGGGTTAAGGTTCGCAGCAACGAGTCCGTCGAGCAGATGGTCCGGCGCTTCAAGAAGTTGTGTGAAAAAGAGGGGCTCACCCGCGACATGAAGCGGACGAGCTATTACGAGAAGCCCTCCGAGCGCCGCCGTCGGAAGGTCCGCAAGTCGATCAAGCGGATCGCACGCGAAGTCTAGCGCACCGAATACCCGTGATCGCCGTCTCCTGGCGCGGTGACGGAACTTCCTGATTCCAGTTTTGCAAACTCTCGCCTCAGAAAACGAGGAGGCTCTTCGTGTCTGCATCTTCCGCCATCGCACATCGGGTACGTCAGCATGGAATCGCGGCACTCTTCGCGCTCGCGCTGGTTGGATTCGGCCTGAATTGGCCGCAATCCGCCTTCGCGCAGCAACACGGCGGCGCGACGCTCGAGTCGGCCCCCAAGGGCGCGCTGGAGCACAAGCCCGGCGGCGAGGCCAACCTGGTATTGCCGGACCTGAAGAACGAATCCGTGAAGGTGACGTTCCTCGGCGGGATCAGCGGGCACAACCTGCTGCTCGGCGGCATCGCAGTTTGCGTGCTGGGACTGGCCTTCGGCTTCCTGAGCTACTCGCAGCTTCGGAACATGCCCGTGCATAAGAGCATGCTCGAAGTCAGCGAACTGATCTACGCGACCTGCAAGGCGTATCTGTCGCAGCAGGGTAAGTTCCTGATGATCCTGTGGGCGTTCATTGCCGCGGTGATCGTCGCCTACTTCAAGTTTCTGGTCGAAGTGAGCTGGGCCGAGATCGCCATCATCCTGCTCTTCTCGCTGATCGGTATCGCGGGTTCCTACGGCGTCGCGTGGTTCGGCATCCGCGTCAACACGTTTGCAAACTCGCGGGCCGCATTCGCCAGCCTGAAGGGCAAGCCGTTCCCCTGCTACTCGATTCCGCTGAAGGCCGGCATGTCGATCGGCATGGCCCTGATCAGCGTCGAGCTGCTGATCATGCTCTTCATCATGCTCTTCCTGCCGGGCAACATCGCCGGCAAGTGCTTCATCGGCTTCGCGATCGGTGAGTCGCTTGGCGCCGCGGCCCTGCGTATCGCGGGCGGCATCTTCACCAAGATCGCCGACATCGGCTCGGACCTGATGAAGATCGTCTTCAAGATCAAGGAAGATGATGCCCGCAATCCGGGCGTCATCGCCGACTGCGTGGGCGACAACGCGGGCGACTCGGTCGGCCCCTCGGCCGACGGCTTCGAAACCTACGGCGTCACCGGCGTCGCGCTGATCAGCTTCATCCTGCTGGCGATTAACGAATCGGTGGCCGGGCCGAACTATCAGCAGTTGCAGGTCCAGCTTCTGGTTTGGATCTTCGCGATGCGCGTCATCATGGTCATCGCCAGCGCGCTCTCCTACTTCATCAACGAAGCGATTGCGACCGCCACGTATGGCAACGCAGACAAGATGAACTTCGAGAAGCCGCTCACGAACCTCGTCTTCCTGACGTCGGGGGTCTCGATTGCCCTCACCTATCTGGCCTCGTACCTGCTGATCCCGAACATCGGCGGCGACAGCAAGATGTGGATTTACCTCTCGACGATCATCACCTGCGGCACGCTGGCGGGCGCGATCATTCCTGAATTCGTGAAGGTCTTCACCAGCACCGAGTCGCAGCACGTGCGCGAGGTCGTCACGTCCTCCGAGCAGGGCGGCGCGTCGCTGAACATTCTCTCGGGTCTCGTGGCCGGTAATTTCAGCTCCTACTGGCTGGGCATCACGATCATCATCCTGATGGGCGTGGCCTACTACATGTCGCTGTTGTTCCCGATGAATGCGGCGGGGCATTGCACGATGATGCTCGCCCCCTCGGTCTTCGCCTTCGGTCTGGTGGCGTTCGGCTTCCTGGGCATGGGACCGGTCACGATCGCCGTCGATTCCTACGGCCCCGTGACCGACAACGCCCAGTCCGTCTTCGAGCTTTCCACGATCGAAAGCCACCCGAACATCTCGCAGGAATTGCAGAAGCAGTTCGGCTTCACGCCGAACTTCGAGAAGAGCAAGCACTTCCTCGAGGAAAACGACGGCGCGGGCAATACCTTCAAGGCCACCGCCAAGCCCGTGCTGATCGGCACGGCCGTCGTCGGCGCCACGACCATGATCTTCTCGATCATCGTCGCGCTCACGCACGGTC
>JBGAJB010000411.1:0-2338 GCA_044225155.1 Phycisphaerae bacterium
CCAAGTAGTTCACCCGGATCACTCGGCAAGTGCCCCGACGCGCGCGGTGATTCCATTCGGAAAGGCTGGTTCGCCATGCGGCGACAGTTCGACATCCGGATTACTGATTTGAGTGTGGGCTGGGCGCGCGTCGAGTTCACACTCGAATCGCAGACCGTCGCGTTTCACACCGGCCACGTCGGCGATCCCCTTGCGGCGCTCCTGGATGCGGGACGACGGGTTGGTAAAGGTGTTGACGCCGACGTCGTATTTTTCTGTGAGCCCGAGGAATACCGTCTCTCGGTCCGCTGCCAAGGTGAAAGCGTTCGGATCGATCTCTGCGAGCGCGAGACGGACCGCACGCCGAATGTGTCAGTCAGACTCAGTGGCCACATTCCCGCTGCTGAATTCTCGCGCGCCGTTGGGTAGCGGCTCAAGAAGAAAAGCAGTAGTTGCCAATTGCCTGAGAATCAGTCGCGAGCGACGGCGCGGTAGATCACGACGCTGCCGAGGTTGAGCGTTCGCGCTGAGACTTCCGCGAAGCCGGCCTCCCTCAGCGTTTGGAGCATTTCCCGCCGCGTTTGGAAGGTGCGGATCGATTGCGGCAGATAGCGGTATGCGCCGGTGCGGTCGCGGCTCAGTAGCGTGCCGATGCGCGGCAGGATTTGCTCCGAGTACAGCCGATAGCCCCAGCGGATCACGGGATTGTCGGGCAGGGCGAATTCCAAGATCACCGCCCGGCCGCCCGGCCGCAGCACGCGCCGCATTTCGCGCAGACCGCCCGGCAAATCCTGAAAATTGCGGACGCCGAAGGCGCAGGTGATCACATCGACGCTCGCGGTCACAAGCGGCAGGCGCAGCCCGTCCGCGCGGATCAACTGCACCGGCGTTTGGGCATCTGAATATCGCCCGGCCTGCAACATGCCCGCGGAGAAATCCAGGCCGAGAACCAGCTTGGGCCGGGCCGACGACGCGATCATGCGCACCATGTCGCCCGTGCCGCAGCAGATGTCGGCAACCACGTCCGTTGGGCGGATTTCGGCGGCTGCGATCGCATGCCTGCGCCATGCAACGTCCTGCCCGAGACTCGCGACGGCATTCACGCGCTCGTAGGTGGGGGCGATCGCGTCGAACATCGCTTCGACGCGGGTGGCCTTGTCGGCCCGCGCGTGCGGGTCGCGCAACGCGGCCGCGTCCCAAGCGGGCGGCGAGGCTGTATCGGGCGTGGACATCGAGGCGAATTCTATGCGAAAGCCGCCCGTTTTCCGCCCTGGGCCTGTCAGCGGAGACGCTGGGCCAGCGCCGAATCCACGGATCGCTCCAGGTACGCGAATGGTTCCGTCACAGCGGTTTCGACGAGTATGAGCCTGGGGCCGCGATTGGGAGTCGGATTCGCGGAATCATCATCGCGCGAATACCAAGCCCGACGATTGGTAGGATCGCTTCCGGAATCGCCTGTGTTCATGGCTCGAAAGCGAAAACTCAGGCGTTGCCCCCGATACTGATTCACGACCGTCGTTACGTCGAGGGCGATTGCGTGACTGCGCGAGCCGTTCGGNNCTTGATCGCATTTGTGCCGGATTCATCCCAAACTGAACTTACCCGATGCACATAGCACGCCTGCGTTGCATATTCGAGCGAGGCGCTCAATTGAAGCAGCGCTCGCGTCACCGGCCGCGATACTGTCGTCAAATCAAACTTGATGTATGTGAATGTCTGCAAGGATGCGCGGTACACGTGGTCCAAGCGCTTCGCATCATCGGGGTTACTCGACTCATGAGAATTGCAACTCGTCGGATTTGATTTCGTCCACGCGCTCGCAACGGTTTCGAGGATTCGCATCTGCTGCTGTGTCGTGGGGTACCACCACGCCTGCGTCGCCAGATGCGTCTGTATCGCCGCAAGCAGGTCGACGCCGCCCTGATCTTCCCCGAGCGCATTGGGGTGGGCATCATTCGGCAACATCGTCGTGCCGCAAGGCCACCGATCGGTGTTGCCCCAAAGCTCCGTCAACCAATCCACGCAGAGTGCTTCGTCGGCGTCGTCCTGTCGCGCATGGATAAAGTGTTTGTAGCCCCATTTCCACTGCTCGCCGATGCCCGGCTCGGCAAATCTTCCGCCCAGCCCACCCGCGAGCGGTACGCCGGCATTGCCGACGCACCAGGTGTGATTGCAGTTATGCAGCAGGAGGATGCGGAGATTCGGGAACAGCTCCTTAAGATATTCATAGACCGTCGCGAGGTTTTCACCCGACTATCCAGATTCCCGTAGGCATTGTCTGGAAACAGAAGGCCGCTGTCGGCATCCCACTGTTGTTGGGTGCTCGTAATCACCACCTGCACCTGCGGGAAACGGGGGA
>JBGAJB010000412.1:0-2334 GCA_044225155.1 Phycisphaerae bacterium
TCGGCCCACGTGTACGAATGCAGCCAGCGACGCATCCGGGGAAAGCGCCGCAAGGCTGGGCGAAACCGCGACGTCGTCGCGAATCGACTGTCCTCCGCGCAACGTGCCGAGTGCCGCCTGCAGCGCCGAGCGGCTGGGCGTCAGCACGAGCACGTTTTCACGCATCGCCAGTGAGACTTTTACGCCGTCGGGAAGCGAATAGGTCGCGATCGTCGCGCCGTCGGCTTCGCTGCGCTCGCCGGTCAACGTCCCGGCCAGGCTCGAAGCGCTGGCCATGCCCAGTGCCTGCGTCCACAGCACGCGTGACTTCTCCGGATCGTGAACCGTGATGACGGCCGCGAAGTTTGGAATCGGGTCGTGGTCGATCACCGTGTCCGGCGCGCCGGGCATGACGAACACGGTCAGGCCAATCACATTGGCGACCAGCTCACGCACGAAGTCGAGCATGGTGACCGGGGCGGCAGTTTCGCCCTTGGCCGGCGGGGCGGCGCGATACTGGGCGGCGGCATCGGTCAGTGAGAGCGACGCGAAGCCGGCCGCGCCGGCGGGTACTTGGGCCAGCGTGCGCACATCGACCGGCGGAAGTCGCAGCAGGTTGTAGGCGAGATTGTGGTGGCCGTCCGCAAGGCGGATCGAAGTCTCGATCGCGATTCCGTCATCGCTGACGCCGACGCGCGCCCGTACGCTCCGCAGACTATCGGGATCCAACATCGTCTGCGCCGCCGCGAATTCGGGATTGGCCGTGCCCCCCACCGCCATGGCCGCTTTGAGCAACGGCAGGATCGGCTCGAAACTCACGCAGGCGAACAACAGGCTGCCGTCGCGGCTCTTCAGTTCTTCGGCGAAAGCGGAATTTGTCAGCAGAGATTCCGAGTCGCCGTCGAGGCGCTCGATCACGCCGGCCACTTCCGCGCGGCTCGTCCCGGCGATGATCAAACGGTTCGTCACCGCGACCGTGACGTGCCCTTCAATGTCAAAGGCGGCGTATCCTTCGATCGGATCGATCGGGTTGGCAGCGACCGGCAGCGCCGTCTGCAGCGCGCCGCGCAGCAGGTCAACATGCCCCGCGTGCAGGATGGCGACGCCGCTGGGCATTTGCCGTTGCGGATCAAAACCGGTGACGGCCGCCGCCACGCCCCGAATTCCCAGCAGTCCGCTTACGAGGTCGGGGCTGATCGCGATGCGCTTGCCGGCGGCGGGGGCGAGTTTCCCGTCCGTCGCGAGCAAGCCGAGTTGCCGCAACAACTTGGAAATCTGGTCGCCCGGACGGCTCAGCTCGGCATAAGCCAGCGCAGTGGACGGCATCAGTTTTGCCAGATCGCTGCACGCCAACTCCTCTTTGCAGATCGCGCGGTGCGTGCGGGCTTCGGTTTTCAGCGCGGCATCGGCCGAGGGGTCGGCAATCAGTTCGTCGTAGAGCTTCGCGGCCGCTCCGAAATCGGTTTTCTCATTTTCGAGGTAATAGGCGCGGTGCAGCTTGTCCTGCGCGGCCGATTGAGCCGCGGCCAGGGGAACAGCGAGCAGAAGAACGAACGACATTGGCCGGACGAGGCGGCGAAGCGACATGACGAGTCTCCTTGGCGTGCCCAGACGCCGAGCGGGCGCCGGCGACGGCGCGAATCGAAACGATTGGAACCGGGTGAATTCGGCAGAGACGCAGAATTATTCGCGGCGACGGGAATTCAGACCCGCCTCGGCACGGAGGGTTGGCTCAAACTGGCTCAAGCGATCCCGGACCCCTTTTGGCACCGGTCCTCAACCGGTGGCGTTCGGGATCCGGGAAGCCTCTCGACGACTATTGCCCAAGTTGTTCGAGCAGGTGCACAAAATCCGCCCGCAGGCCGGCCGAATCCTCGCCGACGGCCTCCTGAGCCAGCTCGTGGGCGAGAGGCGCGGAAGCGCTTCCGCGATAAGGCGAATGTCGCAGACTCATGCCAACGGCCGCCACGGACGCCGCAAACCGGAAGTCGGTGGAGGCTTCCTCGAAAGATTCGCCCAAATCGACCGCACAGTATTCATGCAGCAGGCTCGGGCCGCCCTCGGGCAACTTGTAGCGCAGCTTCACCGTCAGCAGCTCGCCATTGCCGTTCAGCAGGGCGTCGGCCGCCGAGAGCGGTGAGAGATACTTCAGCGGATCGACAGCCGGATTATCGAGCACGTCCGGCAGACCGGCCTCCCAATTCGCCGCCGTGCGCTCGACGTCGCGCGCTTCATAGGGTGCCGGCGGGCCGACGAAGTCGGGGTCTTGGACGCTGTTCCCATCCGAGTTCACAGCGATGCCGCCGGCCAAGTCGGTAGTCTCCTCGCTCTGCGCGTCCGGCTGAGGATCGGCAT
>JBGAJB010000413.1:0-2317 GCA_044225155.1 Phycisphaerae bacterium
CGCCAACCGCGCGGGCCGTTTTTTCGTCCGCACGCTTGTCGCAAGTGAGTCGCCCGGCGGCACCGCAAGCCGGCGGCGACGGAGCCGCAGATGGCCGCCTTCACCGATCCCCCCTGGATGACCCGCGTGGACCAGATGGCCGCGCGCGGCGACGAGATCGCGCAGCAGATGGCTTCGCCCGAGGTCGCCACCAACGGGCAGCTCATGGTGAAGCTGGCGCAAGAGCACGGCCAGCTCGAAAAAATTCTCAAGCCGTATCGTGACTATCGGCGTGCGACGACGCAGCTCAACGAAAATCAGGCGATTCTCGACGAACTCGACGGCGACAAAGATCTGAAGGAACTCGCGAGCGCCGAGCAACCCGAGTTGACCGAGCGCCGCGCCGCACTGCTGCAAGAGATGATGGAAAAGCTGGTCACAGGCAATGAGGCCGCGATCCGCAGCATCATCATTGAAATCCGGGCCGGCACGGGCGGCGAGGAAGCCGCGCTCTTCGCGCGCGAGCTGCTGACGATGTACACGAATTTCGCGACCCGCAAAGGATTCCAGACCGAAGTGCTGTCGCTCTCACCCTCGGACATGGGCGGCATTCGCGAAGCGATTCTCGGCGTCACGGGCGAAGAAGTGTTCATGGAATTTCGTTTTGAGGCCGGCGGACATCGCGTGCAGCGCGTGCCCGAGACCGAAGCCCAGGGGCGCATTCACACGTCTGCGGCCACCGTCGCCGTGCTGCCTGAGCCCGAGGACATCGAGATCAACATTGATTGGGACAAGGACGTCATCGACCAGACCAGCCGCGCGGGCGGTCCCGGCGGTCAGAACGTGAACAAGGTCGAAAGCGCCGTGCGGCTGGAGCACATTCCGACGGGCATTGTCGTTTCGATGCGCGAAGAAAAGAGCCAGCACAAGAACCGCTCGAAGGCCCGCCGCATTCTCGCGACGCGCGTCTATGAGCATTTCCTCCAGGAACAGCAGCGGAAGCTCGCCAGCGAGCGCAAGTCGATGATCGGGTCCGGCGATCGCAGCGAACGTATCCGCACCTACAACTTCCCGCAGAATCGCTGCACCGATCATCGCATCGGCAAGGACGTGTTCGACTTGCCCGCGATCATGGCCGGCCAGCGGCTCGAAGAGTTTCACGCGGAGCTGCGCGACCGCGATCTGAAGCTGCGACTGGAAAGCATCTGACGGGCTCCCGATCCCTTCGCTAAGATGCGCCGATTCAGCATCCGTGCTGTCCGGAGCGCATCCATGAGCAAACCTGCCCAACATCGCTTTGATCTCTCTGCCGACTCCGTCTCACGCCGCGGTTTCCTGAAGACTGCGGCCGGGCTTGCCGCGGCCGGCGTGGTCGGGCCGCGCTTCGCGTGGGGCGCGCCGCGCGTGCGCACGCAGGATAAATCGGGGCAGGCGTCGATCGTGCTTGGCGAGGGCGAGCACCGCTACGAAGTCACGCACGATTGGGTTAAGCCGCCCAAGTCGATGGTTTTCGGAAACACGCACGGCGTATGCGAGGACGCGCAAGGCCGCATCTACATCAAGCAGACGGTCGGCGGCGGCAGCGAGAGCGACGACGCGATCGCCGTGTTCGACGCGGACGGCAAGTTCATCCGCTCGTGGGGTCCGCAGTTCAAGGGCGGAGCGCACGGCCTGCACATTCATCGCGAAGGCAGCGACGAGTTTCTGTACCTGTGCGATTTCCTCCACAACGTGGTGGTGAAGACGACGCTGGCCGGCGAAGTGCTCTGGAAGCTGACCGCGCCGCAGGAACCCGGCGTGTACGCGAAGCCGGACGAGTACAAGCCGACGAACGTGGCCATCTCGCCGCGCGGGGATCTGTATATCGGCGACGGCTACGGCAAGAGCTGGATTCATCAGTATCGCAACGCGACCGGCGGCGCGAACGGCAAGCCGGAATACGTGCGATCGTTCGGCGGTCCCGGCAACGGCCCGGGGCAGTTGAGTTGTCCGCACGGGCTCATGGTCGACACGCGCGAAAAAGAGCCCAGCCTGGTCGTGGCCGACCGCGCCAATCGTCGCCTGCAATACTTCTCGCTCGACGGCAAGCATCAGCGCTTCGTCACCGATGAGCTGCGCTCGCCGTGTCACTTCCACGAGCGCGGCGGCGTGTTGTTGATCCCGGACCTCGAAGCCCGCGTGACGCTGTTCGACAAGCAGAACAAGCTCATCACGCACCTGGGTGATGGGACGAACTTCGCGCTGCGCGACAAGCCGCGCGAGCAGTTCATCGCGGGCAAGTTCATCGCGCCGCATAGTGCGATCTTCGACCACTCCGGCAACATCATTGTCGTCGAGT
>JBGAJB010000414.1:0-2315 GCA_044225155.1 Phycisphaerae bacterium
AGAAGAGATCGTCAAGCTGTACCCTCAAAATCTGATGCGAACGCCGATGCACATGTCCATGGGACAGGAATTCGTGCCGGTCGGCGTGTGCGCGGCGTTGCATGGCCAGGCTGACGTGTTCACCTCCTACCGCACCCATGCACCGTTCCTCGCCCAGACACGTGATACCGACCGGCTTTTCGCCGAGCTCCATGGGCGCATCGATGGGACGGCTGAAGGCAAAAGCGGATCGATGCACCTGGCCGCGCCCGACATGGGAGTGATGCTGTCGAGCGGCGTCGTGGCCACGCAAATTCCGGCAGCGGTTGGTGCGGCGTTCGCGAATCTCCGGCTCGGGACGCAGCGCACGGCCGTTGTATTCTTCGGCGACGGAGCGGTCGATACCGGGGTGTTCTGGGAAAGCGTGAACGTTGCGGCGCTGTTCAACCTTCCCGTGCTTTTCGTCTGTGAGGACAACGGCTTTGCCGTCGACACCCCGAGATCGGCGCGCCAGACCGTTGTTTCGATCGTCGATACGGCGCGCTCGTTCGGATGCGATTCCTACGAGGACGACAGCAGCGACGTGGAAAGCGTCTATGAGCTCACAAAGGTCGCCGTCGACAAGGCCAAACGGGACCGGCGGCCCGCCTTGCTGAACATCAAGTGTTGCCGATATCTCGAACATGTCGGCATCGGAGACGACTGGCACTGGGGATACCGGGACAAGGCGCAAGTCCAGCGCGACTGGATCGATCGCGATGCGGTCGCCGTCCAGCGCAAGAGGCTTCTGGCGCTCGGGCTGGTCGCGTCGGAATTGCAGAAGATCGAGTCGGAGATCGACGATCAGGTGGCTGCGAGTGCCAAGCGCGCCGTGAACTCTGCGGTGCCCACCGCTGACCGGTTGTATGCGGGTGTCTTCCATGAGAAGGCTTGATTATTGCGGCGCCATCCGTGAGGCGATCACGCAGGAAATGGAGCGCGACTCCCGCGTCTTCGTCTACGGCATTGGCGTTCCGACCTTTGCGAAGATCTTCGGCACGACAGCTGGATTGGTCGAGAAGTTCGGCCCCGAGCGTTGCTTCGACACCCCGATTTGCGAAGACACGATGCTGGGGTTCGGTTTCGGCGCCGCCATCAGCGGATTGCGCCCAATCCACGTTCACATACGCGTCGATTTCATGCTCCTGGCGACCAATCAACTCGTGAACGTGATCTCCAATTACACCTATATGACCGGTGGCAAGGCGAAGGTTCCCATCGTCATCCGGGCGATCATCGGACGAGGCTGGGGCCAGGGTGCCCAGCACAGCAAGAGCCTGTTCTCGAACTTCACGCACATTCCCGGGCTCAAAGTCATCGCGCCGACGACGCCGTCGGACGCCAAGGGGATGCTTATCTCTGCCATTCGCGACGACAATCCGGTGATCTGCCTGGAGCATCGCTGGCTTTATTGGGCGGAAGAGGATGTTCCCGAGGAGGCTTACGAAGTGCCCTTGGGTGTCGGGCGAATCCTGCTGCCTGGCCGCGACCTTACGATCGTCGGCCTGTCGTGGATGAACGTCGAGGCGCGCCAGGCGGCCGAGATCCTGAAGCGCCGCGGGGTCTCGGTTGAGATCGTCGATCCTCGGACCCTGAATCCCCTCGACGAGGACCTGATCGCCGAATCGGTCAACCGCACCGGGCGCTGCATCATTGCGGATTGCGACTGGGTCGAGAGCGGCTTCAGCGCTGAGTTGGCGGCTCGTATCGGCCGACGCTGCTTCGGCAAGCTGAAGGCGCCGATCGAGCGCATCGGCTTTGCCCAGACACCGTGTCCGACGGTGCGGGAACTCGAGAACGCATTTTACCCCAGTGCCGAGACGATCGTGCGGCGTGCCGAAGAGATGCTCGGCCTGTCGCCGACCGATCTGTCGAACGAAGACTTCTTCAGTCACGAGCGGCGCTTTCGCGGGCCCTTCTGAGCCGCCACGGGGAAGGGGCAAATGCCAGCGGGGATATCGCCGGCCTAATCAACCTTCGTGCTGCGCCTGCTGACGAGAAAGTTCCGAGAGGAAGGGAAGCAGTGACCGGCATCATCGTCGAGCTGCGCACCCGCAAGATCCTGCCGATCGCGGCCGCGCCGTTGCCGTGAAACGCGGGCGGGGCGTGTCCGAAGCCGCCAGCGCCGGGTTACTGCGGGACCCGAATCCGCCCGAGCGAGCGATGGAGGATTGCCGGCGGCCGAGGCGCCGCCGTTCAGGGTGCAGCAATTTCGAAACTCGGGAAATTTTCGAAAAAAGCGTTTTACAGGTTCGAAGCGTTATCCCAATCTCGGCGTAACGGCGCGCCAACACAAT
>JBGAJB010000046.1:0-16791 GCA_044225155.1 Phycisphaerae bacterium
TTGAATGTCCGCTACCTGCCACCTTTTCCAGATAGCTACTACAACGAACGAGATGCAATCGCTCTACTTGCTCGGATTCACGGTCTTCCTCCGGAGTTCCTAGGGAGCCTCCCCCCATGGAACGGCAAGTTTGGGGACTATCAAGCTCCTTTGCAGAAACTAAGTCCCAACTCGCCCGGCTTGCATGAGAAAAAGCACGTCGGCTGGCGAGTGCTTGCGGCGGATTTTGTCACAACTGATTCGGGTACCGGATTGGTGCACGAGGCACCTGCATTTGGGGAAGCCGACTTCGAGCTACTTGCCAAGGAGCGGCTACGTTTCTCAAGCCAATTGGCTGTTCCTCTCCTTTGCGCGGTCAATCCCGACGGTACCTTCAACTCCGACGCCCCGGAGCGCTATCGCGGCCGTTGGGCAAAAGATTGCGACAAGGACATCATTCGCGAGCTGCGCGACGAGCGGAAAACGCCGTGGGGCACGCCGCTGCTCTATCACCAGGAGCAATATCGCCACGAATATCCGTTCTGCCCGCAGTCGCCGGACGATCCACTGATCCAGTATCCGCGGGCCGGGTGGTTCGTACGCACGTCCGCGTTTAAAGACGAATTTCTCGCCAACAGCGCGACGATTAACTGGCTGCCCGAACACATCAAGGAAGGGCGCTTCGGCGATTTCCTGCGGAACAACGTCGATTGGGCGCTCTCGCGCGAGCGGTACTGGGGCACGCCGCTGCCAATCTGGAAGTGCGAACGTTGCGGCAAAATGGAGGCGATCGGATCGTTCGCGGAGCTGCGCGGCAAGCCGGGCGCGACGGACGGCGGCTATTGGGAACGAAAGGTCGCGGAGCACAAGGGCGAGGAGTTCCCGGAGCATTTGCGCGTCCACAAGCCGTATATCGATGAGTGGACGTACGAGTGCGCGGCTTGTTCGAGCGCTGCGGGAAACAGCGCGGGGAGCACGGGAGCTGGGAGCGCCAGCGCGGGGAGCATGGGCGCTGGGAGCACCAGCGCTGGAATCACCGGCGTTGGGGGACCGGTCTCCGACCGGTCTTTTTCGCCTGAGGGCGCTCCCACCGAAAAGACCGGCCGGAGACCGGTCCCCCAGCGCATGCGCCGCGTGCCGGAAGTGATCGACTGCTGGTGGGATGCGGGCAGCATGCCGTTTGCGCAGTGGGGCTTCCCGCATGTTCCACAAAGCAACGAGATGTTTGCGGCGCGCTTTCCTGCAGATTTCATCAGCGAGGCGATCGACCAGACGCGCGGGTGGTTTTATGCGCTGGTGGCGATCAACACGCTCCTGTTTGGCAAGGAAGGAGCCCTCCGAAACAGCTACGCGGATTTTTCGCAGGACGTTGCGGCGTGGGGCCGAGCGCTGAAAGAATCGGGATCGAAAACATATGACACGCGTCCAATCGGCCAGAAGTGGAGTAGCTCCGGACTTGCCCAGGCGGCGGGATTCTTCGGCGTCGATATTCGCAGTCTGATGATGTTAGAGTCGATCGAAATGTCGCTGATGGCTGGCTTTGAGTCAGACCCAACAAAGTACGCGCTGAATTTAAGGACCCATCTCGCAAAGCAATATCCCATTCCCTTCAAAACCTGCATCGTCCTCGGCCACATCGCGGGCGAGGATGGCAACAAGATGTCGAAGAAGCTCCGCAACTACAAGGAGCCGAGCTACATCTTCGACGGCTACGGCGCGGATGCGATGCGCTGGTACTTCTTCAGCGCCCAGGCCCCGTGGACGAGCGTGCGGTTTCAGGAGGCCGCGATCCGCGACGCGCAGCGCGAATTCCTCGTCAAGCTCTACAACGTGCTCAGCTTCTTCACGATCTACGCCAATATCGACGGCTTCGATCCGCGCCGCCGCGACGAGCCGGGCAACCCCATGGCCTGGCGGCCGACCGAGCAGCGCGGCGAGCTCGACCGCTGGGTCGTCACCGAGCTGCATCGCACGGTGCGCGAAGTGCGGGCGGCGATGGACCGCTTCGAGAACTTCCCGGCCGCCCAGCGGCTGAACGACTTCGTTGAAGCGCTGAGTAATTGGTATGTGCGCCGCTCGCGCGATCGCTTCTGGCGCGGGGCAAAGGATCAGGACAAGTGGGACGCCTATCACACGCTTTACGGCTGCTTGCTGACGACGGCCCAGCTCATCGCGCCATTCACGCCGTTCTTTGCCGAGACGATGTACCAGATTCTCATGGGCAGTCCGGACTCGACGGCCACGGTTGGGACGAAAGCCGGCGATCCGTTCAACGCTGAGCGCATTCTTGCGTTCCCGCGCTCGGTCCATCTTTGCAATTACCCGACGCCGGAAGACATCCGCTATCACGACGACGCGCTTTCGGACGAGATGGACATGGTGCGCGAGATCGCGTCGCTCGGCCGCGCGGCGCGCTCGGCGTCGACGGTGAAGGAGGCCAAGAAGGTGCGGCAGCCGCTGGCCCGCGTCGAGGTGATCCTGGCCAAGGGCGAGCACGCCGACTGGCTGGAGTCGCACAAGCCGCTGATCGCCGAGGAGCTGAACGTGAAGGCCGTGGAGTTCACGAGCGAGGGCGATCAATACGTCACGTACAAGGTTGTGCCGAATTTCCCCGCCATCGGCAAGAAATATCGTGCGCTGGTCCCCGGTATCAAGGCGGCTCTGGCAGCGTTGAAGGACGCCGGCGCGGCCCGCAAGACACTCGTTTCAACCGGCACGCTGCCGCTTTCGATCGATGGGCAGAGCGTGGTCCTGACGCCGGAAGAAGTGGAAATCCGCCTGGATGCGAAGCCCGGCTGGTCAGCCGCACAGGGGCGCGTCGGCGTGGTGGTGCTCAGCACTGAGTTAACGAGCGAACTGCGAGAAGAGGGGCTCGTCCGCGAGTTCATTCACTACGTGCAGGCGGCGCGGAAGGACCAGAATCTCGCCTACGAGGCACGCATCGCTGTGCATGCCGACGGGCCGAGCGAGTTCCTGGCCGTGCTGGAGCGCTTTGGATCCGTCATTCGCAGCGAGTGTTTGGCGGAGACGGTATTGCTAGGGCCGATTCCGAGCGGAGTAGCGGCCGAAGAGATTGACGTCGATGCGGTGAACGCGAAGCTGGCTGTTCTGCCGATCTGAGCTTCCCGACCGGGCTGAATTGGCGAACGACCAACAGAGCCGGCGTGTCCTCACGCCGGACCGGGAATGGCCTAATCGCGGTCGAGCGCTTTTTTTGATCCGGCCTTTCCGGGGCGTGAATGCGACTCTTGCCCGATCCGCCGGGCTGGGGACAGCCCGGCTCTGTTTTCTATTCATCGGCGTGTCCTCACAGCCGCCGGACGTCGGCTGTGCGGATGTGCAAAATCAGCAGATCGTCGCGCCGCTCAGCCTGGCCTGTGACTTCGATCGGGTCGGCCACGAACGGCAGCAGGGATTCGTCGAGCGGCCCGCCGTCAGGATTCGCGAGCAGGTAGTAGGTGCGTGCGCCGGCCGCATCGCATGTAACCAGCGTCGGCGGGATGCCGCCGGAAATGCAGAGCGTCGCGCACTGTTTGTGCGTCTTGCCGTCACCGGGCTTCATCGCGCCGAGATAGCACTTTGAGTCCACGATTTCCCCGCGCAGTGTCATTCGGCCGAGCGACGTGATTCGCGCGGGCGGCGGCTCGGCGGGAGCCTCGCCCTCCCGGGTCGCGGAATGCACTTGCAGCGAATCGCCGGGCTCCATCTCGATCATGCGGCGGCCGTCGCGTTCCAGCAGCCAGCCGGACACTTCGGCCATCTTGCCGGCCAGCGGTTTGGCACGCTGTCCGCCGCCGAATTTGCCGATTTCGACCAGCATCAGCGATTCCACCGGCGCGGCGGGCTTGCCGGTTGCGATGCGAATGTGTGGATACGGCAGTGCTTCGACGCGGCCGACGAATTTTCGCGCGACGCTGTCGTCCCAAACGGCCGGTCCGGGATCGCGCTGGCCGCGCGTAACGATCACGCCGAGCGCGACCGTTCCGATCAGCAGCAGAGGAATGATCCATCGAAGCTCGCGTGCGATCCCGCGCGGCAGCGGCAGATATCCGACGTAGAACTCATCAGTGCGGCCCGGCGCCGCGGGTTCTCCTGATTTATTCACGGGCGTGCTGCTCATTGCACACGCTCCTCGAAGCGGGCCGGCTCGACCGGCGTGCCGGGCGGCAGGGGCGTCGGATCGAGCAGGATGCGCGTGCCCTCGACGCGCACGCGAAAGGTCGGCACTTTTTCCGTGAAAGGCGGCGGCGATTGGCCGTTTTCCGCGAGGTATTGATATCCGTGCCAGGGACACGTCACGCAGCCGCCGACGATCTTGCCCTCGCCGAGCGGGCCGTTCTGGTGGGCGCACACGTTTGAGAGTGCCGAGAGCCTTCCCTCGTGGCGGAAAATCGCAACGCGCTCGCGCCCGGGCAGGCAGACGACTTTGGCCCGACTCTCCGGAATCTCGCGCACGTCACCGACGTCGATCCACTGCAGCGCGGTCGCACCGGAATGTGGCACAGCCGCCCCCGGCTGTGAGATTTGTTCATCAGACCGCCCCTGATCGCGGCGATTTTCCCGCATTCCCGCAATCAAATGCAGCAACACGATCGTCACGAAACCGATTGCGAGCAGCACGGGATAGGCCGCATTGGGCTCGCTCTGCAGCGCGCCCAACACGACATGCAGCACGAGCAGCCCGTAGGCCACGTAAACGAGCATGTGCAGCGTTTTCCACACCGGCGGCGTCAGGTTTTTCAGCCAGAAATCGTGACTCGTCGCGGCCATCAGAAAGAGAATCACGAGCGCGGCGATGCCCAGCCACTCGAACGGAAACGCCGCGAGCGAACCCAAGTTGCGGTTGGAAACGAGCACGGACACGAGCGGATTGAGCCGGCCGAAGCCGTGGTAATAGCCGATGTTGAGCAGCGCGTGCGTGAAGCCGACGAGAAAAAGTGTCACGCCGAAGTGCCGGCGGTTGTAGAGCAGCGGAGCAAAGGCATTTGGCCAGAGCCGCGCGAGCGGGCCGACGCAGAGCACGACGTGGAGCATCGCGAACGCACACGCGCCGGTCGCACGGATGACCAGCACCGCGTCACTGACCGAGTTCGCGCCCGTCCAGACGAGCTTGCCGACCGCGACAAATGTGCCGAGAAATGCGAGCACGCCGCCGGCGAGCAGCCCGTCGTAGACCTTCTTGTGCCGGTTCCACTGGACCGCGCGATAGGCGATGCTCATGCGATATCTCGCAGCGGCGTCGGCGCCGGGGCAATCCGGATCGCGGCCGCCGGCGATTCGCGCCGCGCGCTCCAACCGGCGACGCCGATCAGCAGCACGACGATCGCGATTGCGATCCAGACCCAGAGATGAGCACGCCGATGTGCAGCCAGCATGATTTAGTGGTGCTCCGTTTCCGTCGCGCCGCCGGCCGGATCCCTCATGCAGCGGACCGCCAACCAGGGCCAGAGCGCAGCCGAGGCCGGAAAGATGAGAATCCGAAATCCGAGTGTGCCGCCTTGCGCCACGGAGTCCATTCGTCCTGCGCCGCGTGCGACGAAATAGATCGCGAACAGAAACCCGAGCAGCGCGTAGATGCCCGCCGCGATGACGAGGGTCGTGGCGACTGGCTCAGGCATGCGACGTGCTCCAATCAGTTACCTGCATTGAACTCCGGAACCCGGCTTCCCGCAAAAGTGAGAATCGACGAAGCGAGCACTCGCGAACAATCTCTCAATAGAGATGCGGAGCGCGTCGCGTCGGTTACGCGCCGGCCGGCCGGTTACTGGATCCGCGTGCGATCGAGCAAGACCTGCCGCCGCATGTCCCGCAGTTGTGCCGCTTTCGCCTCGGCCTTCTTCTCGCCGCGGCCGGTGTTCCAAATCGGAAAGAGCGATTCGTAGGAGAACAGCGCAAAATCTCCGCCCCATTGCCGGCAACGGTCGAGTTCCGCGCGCAGCTCGCCCGGCTGCGAGCAGCGATACGCCCCGACGCCGGGAATGACGCGACCCTGGGCATAGGCGTGATATTCGCCGATGAAGCGGTCGAACTGATCGAGCTTTTCGGTGTAGGCCATCGGCATGACGGCGTCGAGCACGCCCTGATTGAGCCAGAGCACCGCGCTCTGCAGATATTCGCGGCGGCCGACGGATGGGCTATTCCAAACGGCGGCCGTCAGTGTGGCATTCGGTCGCTGCGCGTCGACGGCGGCGCGAATCTGATGAACCAGCTCGGTCAATTGGTCCGCGCGCCAATGCTCCCAAAGCGCGGGATCGTCATCCGGGGCGTGATTCGTGGCCGCCCGAAACAGCGCCAGCGTGCGCGGGTCACGCGGGAAACGCTTTCGCGCGTCCTTTGTGTCGTCCCAGGCGTAGCGCACGTAGTCGAGATGCAGTCCGTCGATCGCGTAGTTACGCGCGATTTCGCCCGCGACGGCCGCGATGTGTTCGCGGACCTCCGGCAGGCACGGGTTCAGGATCACGTAAAAATCGCTGAGCGGCTGACGCTTGCCGCCGGCGTCGGCCAGGAACCACTCCGGATGCGTGTAATACACGTGCGTCCGATCGGTGGGCGGACGTTTCCCGCGCCAGCCGGGCATGACGTTGAACCACGCTTCGAGACGCAGGCCAAGGCGGTGCGCCTCACTGACGGCCAGCGCCAGCGGGTCAAAGCCCGGATCGCCGCGCATCAGCTCTTCGGACCAGGGCTCGAGTTTTGATGGATAGAGCACGTCCGCACAGCCGCGCACCTGCCAGAGGATCGTGTTGAAGCCGGCCGCGGCGCAGTCGGCAATGATCTTTCGCACGTCGCGTTCATTTTGATAGTGAAAGCGCGCCACCCAGACCGCACGGCAGGGCGTGGGAATCGTTCGCGTCGGAAAGAGGCGGGCCGTCGGCTCGACCGGCTCGGAATCGTCCGCGCCAGGCAATTCGTGAACGCCGCCGTCATCGGGCGGGGTTGGCCGATCCAGCGCGGTTTCGCCGGCGGTCCGCGGTTCATCCTGAATGGACTGGCGAGACGCGCTGCAGCCGGAATGAATCAATCCGCCCAGCGCAGCGAGTGGCAGCACGATCCACAGAGCGAGCATGGCTTGGGCGCGATGGGGCTGAGAGCGCTTCACCTCGTCCTCCGTGACGGCTCGCGCAGCGGGCTGCAGCGCGGCGCGCGCGAGCCGATTCTACGCAAGACACGGAGATCGTGGGCGCGGTGGGGCGGATGGGGGAGCGGAAAAATCCGAGCCGGCGTACGCGGCCCAGATCAAGCGAAGCGCACTAGTTTGAGTTATGACTTGACCAGCTTTTCGACGCCAACGCCTGACTTTTCCGTCGAGGTTCGAAGCAACCACAGAAACTCAACGTTTCCGCCGCCGCCCGCGATCGGACTCTCGATTTCTCCTGCGATTTCGAAATGTTGCTGGCGGATGTCCTCGCGCACCAGCTCCAACACCGCCGGCAGCTCGGAGGCCGGCAGGACGCCGCGTCGCAGGAAGCGGGGTTCCGCCTCGTAGTGCGGCTTCACGAGCGTGACAATCGGTGCGCCGGGATGGAGCCAACGGCGGGCGGCCGGCAGAATCACGCGCTGCGTCGTCCAACCGACGTCGATCGTGGCGAGACCGCAGAGTTCGGCGGCGGCCAGCGTCAGGGCGTTGGATCGTTCGTGCAGCACAACGTGCGGATCATTTCGCAGCCGCCAGTCGATAATGCCGTAGCCGGGATCGATGGCGTGGACGCGTTTTGCGCCGTGATGCAGCAGGCAATCGACGAATCCGCCGGTGTGGCTGCCGAAGTCGACGCAGGTCCAGCCGTTCACATCGAGTTGAAACTGCGCCAAGGCGCTCGCGAGCTTCTGACCCGCGCGGCTGACGTATTCATGCGGCGCACTCATGGGCGGGAAACGGGCGGACGGACGATGTTCCAAGCGCCGTTGGAAGAGCGCTCCAGCTCCACGACATCGGCGGAGGTTGTCCACTCAATGCCCTGTTGATCGATCACGATTGCGATGCTCTTGCCGCGCGGCAGGGGGAGACCCTTGCGCGTCAGGCGGATGCGCTGAACGTTTTCGCTCGTGATCTTCAGCGTGTTGCCCTCCTCGACCTTCGAATCGAGCACAACCTTTTTGCCGGCCGTCGAGCGCTCCAGGATGTGCAGGTACTCAGGCGTCAGCGGCAGCGCGTCGATCGGCTGCGTCGCGGGTTTGGATTGTGCGCTTGGTTGCGTGGCCGGGCTGGGCTCGGACGTGGGGGCGCTCGCTGGCGTGCTCGTTGGAGCACTCTGCGAAGTCGTGCGGCGCGCGTTGTTTTGCGTTTTGGGACCATTGTCGCAACTGGTCACGACGGCCCCCACGCCCGCGACGAGGACGAGTGTCATTAGCCAGGCTTGTCCGGACAGGCGCTACTCCTCACCAGCATTGTACCGACGCGGATTGCGGCGGTTTCGCTACGCCGCTGCCGAAGGAGCCATTTCCCGAGCCGCCCTCATTTGCGAAATTGGCGGCCGTTATCATCGTACCTCGATGGGAGTCTGTAACCGTCAGCCCCGCCGCGTGCATCCAAGTGAATCATGCGCGAGGCAGAATCTCCGATGCCGAGGATTTGTATGCGAGCGGTGAAGTCGCTGGTTCCGCTGGTGGTGGCTCTTGTTTCGGCCGCGGTGGCGCAGCCCGGCGGCCCGCCGCGGTTTGATATCCGGCTCTATTCCGCCGTCGATTCGCTTTCGCCCGGCGTCGATACCGAGCTGGCGGTGGAGATTGACGTCGCGAAGCCGTGGCACATTTATCACCCGATTCTGCTTCAGACGGGCATGCCGACCACGCTGGAATTCACCGTCCCCGCGGGCATTACGCTGGGTACGCCCCAATTTCCGATGCCGAAGCTTGGCTCGACCGGCGGAATCGAATATTTGGAGCTGCTCGGCAAATCGGTCGTCATTGTTCCGGTGCATGTCGCAAAGGACGCCAAGTCGGGGCCGACAAACTTCGCCGTGGACGTGCGCGCCCTCGCATGCACGGAGCTCTGCATCCCGGTCTCCGGTAAGGCGACGCTCGCGACGAGCATCACTCAGGCGCCGGGCAAGCCCGCAAACGCGGATGTCTTCAAGGCGGCGCGCGAGCGCCTGACTCCGTCGCTGGCGAGCGCGAAGTACATCGCCGGATCGACGCTCGCGTTCTCGCGTGAAGCGCTGAAAGCCGGCGAGTCGGGCGAAATCGCGCTGACGCTCAATGTCGAGCCCGGCTATCACGTGCAGGATCGCAATCCCGGCGTCGAAGGTCTGATCCCGACGCGCGTGTTCATCGAGTCGCATGACGGGCTCAAGATCGCTGATGACGACAAACAGGTCTGGCCAGAGCCGAAAGTGAATTCGCGCGAGGGCGTCGGCGCGGCGCGCGAGCAGAGCGGCAAGGTCGTGATTCGCATTCCCGTCACGCTCGAGGACGACAAGTTCCCATCCGGGCCGGTGGAGCTGCGCGTGCTGGTGCAATATCAGGCTTGTAACAGCGCGGGGCAGTGCTTTCAGCCGACGATGGCCGAGGGCTTGATCCGCTTCACGGCGGATACGCCAAATCCTCCGGACACCAAGCGCGCCCTCTTTCACGTCGGTGAGGTGACTGCGGAAGGCGGGGATCAGACGGCGCGCACGGGCGGCGACAGCTCTCCTGCCACGAGCCGGCCGTCGGCGGGCTCGAGTGCGGCGACGGCCGTTGCTGGCGGAGCCGGGGGCAAAACGAGTCTCGGATTCGCATTGCTGCTGGCGTTTCTCGGCGGGCTGATGCTGAACGTCATGCCGTGCGTGCTGCCGGTGATCTCGATCAAGATTTTGAGCTTCGTGCAGCAGAGTGCGGACGATCCGAAGCGCGTGTTTCGGCTGGGACTGGCGTTCGCGGCCGGGGTGATGGTTTGGTTCTGGGTTTTCGCGCTGCTTTCGTCGCTGGGCGCCGTACCGCTGCAATACCCGAATGTCGTGATCGGCATTTCGTCGGTGCTGTTCGTGATGGCGCTGAGCTTGTTCGGCGTTTTCGAGATCGCACTGCCGGGCGCGACGGCCGGCTCGCTCGACGCGGTTGCGAGCCGTGAGGGTTATGGCGGCGCGTTCTTCAAGGGACTGCTGGCGACGCTGCTGGGCACGGCCTGCACCGCCCCGCTCCTGGCCGGCGCATTCTTCTATGCCGCGTCGCAGCCGCTCGCGCTCAGCCTGCTCGTCTTCAGCTTCGCTGGAATCGGCATGTCGCTGCCCTATGTCGTGCTCTCGGCGAATCCGGCGTTTCTGAAATTCGTGCCCAAGCCGGGCAAGTGGATGATCACGTTCAAGCAGTCGATGGGCTTCGTCCTGCTGGCGACCGTCGTCTGGCTGCTCTACGTGCTCGGTCGGCAGCTCGGTGTCAACGGCGTCGTGTGGACGACCTCGTTCTTCTGCTTCCTGGGATTCTCCGCCTGGCTGATGGGCAAGATCTCTCCGATCTGGTCGACGCCGGCGCGCTGGGGTACATGGACGGCCGCCGTGCTGCTCTCCATCGGCGGTTGGGCATTCAGCTTTCTCGTGATGTATGTGCCGGAGCCTCGGATCGCTCACGCGGCATCCGGCAACGTCGAAGCCGTCGTCCGCGAAGTACGCGAGCGCGGCTGGGAGAAGCAAATTCCGTGGGTGCCGTATCGCAAGGGTCTCGCGCAAGAGCTGAGCGCGGCCGGCTACACGACCTACATCGATTTCACGGCCATCTGGTGCTTCAACTGCCAGACGAACAAGAACATCTCGCTGGAGATCCCGGCCACGCGCGCGTTGATGAAGTCGCTGGGCGTAATCCCGATCGAAGCGGACTACACGAACTATGACTCGGACATGGAAGCGGATATCAAGAAATACTCGCCGGCCGTTCCGCTGAATCTCATTTATCCGGCCGGAAAGCCCGACGCGCCGCTGAAGATGCCGACTCTCTTTCTGCCGTCGGACGTGGAAACGGCGCTGCGTCAGGCGGGGCCGTCAACGGCGGTGGTGGCGAGCGAAAGATAGGTTCGAAGGCCCAGACGTCAGAAACAACGAATCCGAGCCGCACACGTCAGTAAGCGGGGATGTCGGAACGCGTTCCAAGCTGAGGCCGTATTTCCAATGTTCCCACTTCGTCACGGTCGCGGCCTAAATCACGCGCAGGCACTTTTCGATTCGCCAGTCGTATTCTGCTACGCCCGCACGTCCATCTGCTCCAGCGGCAGCTGCGTCGAGACGTGATCGCGCAGCCGCTCAATGATCGCGGAGTGCATCTGACTGACGCGCGATTCGGACAGGTCCAGCGTCGCGCCGATTTCCTTCATCGTCATCTGCTCGAAGTAATAGAGCACGATGATCAGCCGCTCGGCCCGGCTCAGGCCGTTGTTGATCAGGTCGCGAATGTCGGCCTTCTGCGCCTCGATGACCGGGTCGGCCCCGTTCTCGTCCGGAACAACGTCCATCTCTGACATCTCGCGCCCGTCGGCGTCGGAAATCTTCTGCGAGAGCGAGACGAGCGACACCGCGCCCGGCGTCGCGGACGATCTTGTCATATTCCTCGCGCGGCAGCCCCATGCGACGCGCGACTTCGTCGGCGGCTGGGCGTGACCCAGCTCGACTTCCAAGGCGCGCATTGTCTCCTGCAAGCGCTGTTGTGCGCGATGACGAACCAGGCGCGGTACCCAGTCGAGACTGCGGAGTTCGTCGAGAATCGCGCCGCGGATGCGCTGCGCGCAGAAGGTCTCAAACTTCACGCCGCGATCCGGATCGAACGCGTCGATCGAATCCACCAGTCCGAAAATTCCCGCGCTCATCAGGTCGTCGACGTCAACCTCGTCCGGCAGCTTCGCGCCGAGGCGCTCGGCCGCGAAGCGCACCAGATGCAGGTAATGCTCGACCAGACGGTTGCGGAGCGTCGCGTCGTGGGTCTGCTTATATTCGCGCCAGGCTTTTTCGACGGCGGCGGCGTCCGGCAGGGGGGTCGCGCCCGGATCACGGCTGATGCGGCGTGAGCGGCCGCGGAATCTCATGCGACTCATGGCTTAGTCCACCTCCTCCGCGTCGTCTTCCTCGTCGGCCAGCGCCGCACTCGCTTCGAGATGGGCTTGGTCGATCGCCAGCTTGCGCCGCGCCAGGTGCTCGCGCACGACCTGCTTACAGCTCCAGGCCGCGAACTGCGCGATGAAGATGATCCCCACCGTCGCGAGCAGCGCTCTTTCGAGCACAGTCTCCGGCGTGTTTCCGGCGCTCAGTCCCGCCAGGACTGCTGCCGCAAACGTGAGTAAGCCGAGTTGAGCACTGATGCGACCGACCATGTCTTCGCCGATTCCTATCGGTTGGCAGGCAGGGCGGGTGAATGCAGGCGAGCCAGGGAATTGGGGCATATATCCCCACGTTAGCAGCGGCTCATCGCGCAATTCCCCGACGGGCAGCGAGATCACGCTTGCGCGTTCGCGGACGGTGTCTATCGGACGCAGGGAAGTATTCGGCTAACTTTGCGCGGGGAGCAGGGCGCGGCGTACCTGGGCGAGCAGGTCTTCGACCTTGAACGGCTTGAAGAGCACGCCGTTCAGGCCCTCCTTGCTGGCCCGCACGATCGCGTGGCTCGGGTCATAGCCGAAGCCCGTGATCAGCACGACCGGGAGATCGCCGCGCACGCGGCGCGCGGCCGCGAAGACGTCATATCCGCTGCGGTTGGGCATCTTGATGTCGGAGAGGATCAGGTCGAAGTGTTCGTTCTGGATGCGATTGATGGCGTCGGTTCCGTCGCGGGCGGCGATTGTACAAGCGCCGGCCCGTGTCAAAACGTCACAGACTGTTTCGCGAATGATGTCCTCGTCGTCGACGATCAGCACGCGTTTGCCGACCAGCAGGGGATCGCGCGGCGTACGGTCGACGAGGCCGGTTACCGCGTCGGGCTCGGTCACCGCGTGGATCGCGTCGCGTACGCGGTCGACATCGCCCAGGATCGCTCGCAGGCGCGCCCGCAGGGTTTCGTCGCCGACGCGCTCTTCGATGAGTTGTTTCACGTCGGTGATGATGTCGTTCAGCGGGGTGGCCATCTCGGCGTCGACGTTGGCGGCGATTTCGCCGTGCGTCGCTCGGCGCTCGACCGCGAGCAATTGCAGCACGTGCAGCGCGGTCGCGATGTAGCGGGCGAAGATCTCCGCGAAGCGCCGATCCTCTTCACCGAACGCGCCAATCTTTTCAGACTCGACGTTCAACACGCCGATTACCTGCTGATGCAGCCGGAGCGGGACGGTCAGCGTCGAGCCGGCCTTTTCCAGGCCCGGCAGATAGCGGGAATCGCTCCGCGCGTCACGACAGATGTACGACTGGCCCGTGGCGGCGACGAAGCCGCTGATGCCCTGCCCCTCTGCTTCGGCGAGGATTTCCAGGTCTTTCGCTTCTTCCGACAGGCCGCTCGCAAAGACCGTGTCGAGCCGATTGGTTTTCTTGTCGAGAACACGAACCACGAAGTGATCGAAGTGCAGCAGATCGTGGCTGAAGCCGATGATTTTCTGTTCGAGCAGCGCCAGCCGTTCGCCCACATCCAACTTGCACAACGCTTCCGCGTCGAGGTCGACCAGCGCCCGGCCGGCCTCGTCGATCGCGTTCATGCGCTCCTGCAGCCGCCGCGCGGCCGATACGTCGTATACCAACGCGACGACCTGCTCGATCTCGCCGTCCGGCGAGCGCAGCGGGGAAGCGGTAACGTCGAAGTAGAGATCGCGACCGACGCGCACACTGTCGCGCAGCGTCATGGCGCGGTCGCCGCAATCCATGTCAGGCGTGTTTTGCTCGAAGAAGCCCACGCACGTGCGGCGCACCGCTTCGAGCACCTCCGGCGATTGTGCTCGGAGGGCGGAGTTCGTCCAGACGACACGGCCCGCACGATGGATCACGCAAATGCCGTGGCCAATACGTTCCAGCAGGGCTTCCGTTTTACTTTGCCCGATCGTGAGGGCCAGGCTGAGAAGATCACTCGGCGCGCCGACGACCAAGTCGAAGTCGCGGGCCTTGAGCGCGTCGAGCGCATCGCCGATTTCGGCGGCAATGCTGACTTCGCCGCAGTCTGAAAGCGCTTCCAGACCGGCGGGATCATCATGATGCGCCGCGCCGAGCAACAGGATTCGGCGAATTCGTTCCGTCGTGGATTGCGACATGTACGCGAACAACCTACTCGGGCTGAGCACGGCTGGCAACGAGCCGCCGTGGTCGTCCCGACCCCCAGCGCCGATTATAGACACTGCTGCGGCCGAGAGTTAAGTGCAAATTGCTATTTTGTGCGTCTCCGTTCTTGCGGCGACTCGCCTGCCTCCGGCTCAATTTGGAAGGGGCAGGGGCCTAGTAAAAGATCGTGATAACCAGGTGCTGCTCTGAGTGTTTCCCCTCAAAAACCCCGATGCTGCTCGTCGCGAACTTAATTTGGACTTCTGAATGAGCGTCCACCCATTCATTGATCTGGGCATTCAGGTGCGATAATGCGGCTTCGCTCAGCTTGGCATGGAAGGTTCTGCTGCGCGTCGCCAATCCCGCCTCGCCTCCAAGCGACCTTTTCCAATTCGGCTCGCGTGCCGGGGGCGGCGCGCTGGAAACCCGCGCTGTGGGAGGCGTCTCCGCCGGGAGCGGGGGCGGCTCCGGTGCGAGGGCGACGGGCGGAGGTGGCGGCGTGGTGGCCGCCCCTTTTTTCTCGTTCAGGCAGTGCGGGCAAAGTAGCTTTCCCGCCCAGCGATCCGCGAGCCGACTACGGAGATGTTCTGGAAAAATCGTCGCCCCGCATCCATCGCAGTTCACGGTCGGTTCGGCAGACATGCGGCACCTCCCGAATAGCGCTTGTTTCGCGCCTTGATTGCGCGGCCGTTTTCCTGGTCCGTCAGACGTGCAAACGGTCAGACGATTGTGAGCGGCTCTAATCAGCCGCCGCCATCATTCATCCGCGTCCGTCGGCAATGCGCTGAAATGCCGTCAGCGTCTCTTCGCCGACGTGATGCTCGATGCCTTCCGCGTCGGCCAGCGCCGCGGCCTCGCTGACGCCGATCGCGCGCAGGAACCGCACCACAAGTTCATGCCGCTTGCGGGACTCAGTGGCAACGCGCCGCCCGGAGTCGGTCAGAAAAATCGCGCGATAGGGTCGCGACGTTACATAGCCCTCACGCTGCAGGCGCTCGATCGTCTTGGAAACTGTAACGTGCGATACGCCGAGACGCTGAGCGATATCGACCACGCGCGCTTCGCCGACGGACTCAATCAGCTCGCCGATGATCTCGACATAGTCCTCTCTAAGTTCGTTCCGCCGCGCCGCGCGCGTACGCCGATGATCGCGCGCCTGCTCGGTCGGCGCGCGGCCATGACCAGAAACGCCATCAGATTTTCGTCGCGATCGTGCGGCAGGCATGGGCGGGATTCTAGGAGCGCTGCCGATATTTGGGGAGGATCGAAGCGCGCCACCCACGGGCCCCGCAAATGTCCGGCGGATCGAGGGCGTATTCGGCCAGATACGGCCGCGCGCGCCCGACATCCCGGAGCGAACCCATTCAGCCGACGTTGCGGTAAACTCGATCAACAGTCGGCCGCGAAAATCTCGCAGCCGTCGCGCCACCGTAGCTCAATTGGCCGAGCAGCGGTTTTGTAATTGAATCATTACCCCACAAGGCTTTACGGCAACGCGGTTTTTCTGAAGATTCTGCCGCTGGAGGGCGCAGGAGAACGCACGAAGACGCCCCTCCGGTTGTCGCGACAACTGTACACGGCTCAACGGCCGGACCCGCCAAACACTGTCCGTACGTCGGGGTGTTTTGGCACGATGTCAACGGAGAGAGTGACCTGAAAAACGACAGCCCCGGCTGATATGCGGCGACCGCAGCGCGGCGATATCACGCGGATCTGAGCAACTAGACTAAGCCCTCGGCGCTTGTGGGATCGGGGTTTCCCTCCGTCGCGCAATCTGCAACGAACCGGCCGCCCCGGCGAAGCGGCTACGACTGAGAACGCCACTTTCCCGAGACGATTTCGAACACAGCAAGCGTCTTACCGTCCATGTCACGGATTCGCACTTGCAGGCCGTGACTACGGAGCGCCCAAGTCCGCGTCTGAAGCGATTCGACGAGCGCCTGTACTCCTGCATTCGGGATTGCGTCCGTTCGTTCCCACTTCCTCGATTCTCTGTCGCCGTTGAAGCGAAAGCCGTCCGCCTTTAGAAGGTCCTTCACCGTCACGGTTGGGCTCGCCCCGAGACCAGGCTGGCTCCCGACCTCGATGATCCAGCGATCATCGGCTACGGGCACAAACGGAAAATCTTCCCAGCCGGTTTGGGTACACTTGGGCTGCACGACCTGGAGAAACGGGGAGAGGCGTTTACCGTCCGTGATCAGGATCAGCCGCCGCTTCGCCCTCGTGCATGCCACGTAGAACAAGCGCCGCTCGTCAGCGAGTAACTTCTGTGGGTCGTCACCGAGCACGCGAGTGAAGACCCAGTCTGGATGGATCAGCGGGAAGCTCCGCTCGACCGCATCTAGGATCACTACTGTGTCAGCTTCGAGCCCCTTGAACTTGTGCGCGGTGGAAATCCGGACACAATCTCGCTTCTCGACCGGGAATCCACTCAACCACTCATTCCGAAGGCGATCAAGATCTTCGGCGTGGCGCGATCCGGTCTGAGATGACAGCCGGTTCTGGCGCGCTAGCAACCCAACCGAATCGCCTTCCCGCAGCACCTTCGCAATCACCCGACGGATTGCCGGCCTGAAAGTCTCGCCGGGGAAGAGCTCGCACTCCCGGGGGCTCGGACGGAAACTCGCAAGATCAAGAAGCTGAACGAACCCCGTCGCCTGTGAAACTGCTTTGGAAGGGACCC
>JBGAJB010000046.1:16804-18060 GCA_044225155.1 Phycisphaerae bacterium
TCTCCCACGGCGAACACTTGGACGCGTTCGTTGTGCCGACGTATGGCATTGAGCAGGCGCATGAAGAGCGGCGAGAAGTCCTGGTACTCGTCGATCATCACGAACCGGATCGCGCGGAGGTCGCCGCGTCCGGACTTGCGATCGAAGGCGGTATTCCCATCGTCGACCGTCGCGGCCGCCCGTTCGAGCAAACCATCGAAGTCCTCGGCGCCGCTCTCTGTAAGCCGCTTCAGGTAGTTCGCGAACAGCTCAGAGGCAATCTCCAGAAAGCGCGCCTCAGCATCATGAAGTGCCCGGTGCCGGCCTATCCGAATTTGCAGGTCGTCGACAGATACGCCTGCCTTACGACAACGACTTACGAAGCTGCGCGCCACCGATGCGAACCGCGTTATGCAGCGATCGCGAATGCGCGCCCAAATCTGCTCATCGTCAAGGTGCTTGACAGATATCCCGAGGCGAGCGAGTCGTAAGGCGAGGCGCTCAACGAGGCCGGCCCCATTCGCGCCCAGGTCCGCTGTGACAATCTCAACGAAACCCCAGTCGCGCTGACTGCTCCAATACTGTCGCTTCGCCTGAGCCTCTTCGTCGTACTCTTTGTTGCCCAAGAGGCCGAAATACTCGACCACCACGCCGTGTCGTCCGTGCGGAATCGTGAAATCAGGTCGGTAGTTCCTGCCGTCCCACCAGCGATTCCGCTCGTACTGATATTCAATGTCGTGTTCGAACAGGAAGTTCGCGATCGCCTTCTCTCCAAAGGACTTCACGTACTCGCCCCTGAGCGTTTCATTCGAGAGATTTCTCCGAAACATCAGGCCGTCTTCGGGTGAGAGCATCAGGCCCTTCCGCGTCAAGGTGTCCCAATCTGCGCGAAAGTGGTGCATCATCAGCTGCCGCACGGCTGTTTCGGTTGCAGGCACGCGCAGCAACTCGTCAATCACGCGCTGAAGCTCACGGCTTTGGGCTGGCCCACCGTCCGAAGGCGCGTCGTACAAGAGCTCTTCCCCTGGGTGGACGATTGCGTACGCAAGGGCATGAAATGTCATGACGTGTGGGATGTGGCAGCCGAGCTTGCACAAGCGATCCTGCATCTCTTTCGCAGCGGAACGATTGAAAGCGAGGAGTAGCACCTCGCTCGGCGCCACGTGGCAGTGCTTGATTAGAAACGCGGCCCGAGTGACAAGCGCGCGCGTCTTCCCGCTTCCTGCCCGGGCAGTGACCAGCGTGTGCTCATGCACGGACGCGATTGCCGCCGATTG
>JBGAJB010000047.1:0-17753 GCA_044225155.1 Phycisphaerae bacterium
GTCGCCGGCGGCGCGCCGCTGTTCGGCCCGCAGCTCGTCAAGCGCGGCCAGCATGTCGAGCGCCGTTTCGCACGCCCGCAAAGCATGATCGGGCTGCGGATGAATGACCGGATTCCAGAAGGCGAAGATGCCGTCGCCGATGAACTTGTTCACCATCGCGTCATGTGCCAGCATCACCTCGGTCATCCGCCCGAGAAAGACGTTCAACACCCGCTGCGTGCGCTCCGCGCCGATCTGCTCCGAGATCGTCGTAAAGCCGCGCAGATCAGTAAAGACGGCCGTGACCTCGCGCTCCTCCGCGCGTTGACAGAGCTCGATGTTCTCCGACATCTGCCGCGCCATCTGGGCCGACGTGTATTGCCCCAACGCGCGCGAGAGATTTCGTCGCTCGCTGTCCACAAAGATGAATTGATAGGCGCTGATAAGCACATAGCTGCTCGCGGCCGCCAGCAGCGGCGCAGTCAGCCCCAGCCAGTACAGCTCCGTGCGAAAGAGCAGAATCGCCAAGCCCGCAAACGCCAGCAGCAACCCCGCCACGCTCAGAAACGCCGAGCGCGGCCGCAGCAGCGTCGTCAGCGCGGACGCGGCCAGACCCAGCAGCGCGGCGCAGGCGATATTCGCCGCCGGCCCGGACCAACGCACCGTCCGACCCGTGAGCAGGCCGTTCAGCATGTTCGCGTGCGCCATCACGCCGGCCGCACTGCGGTTGGTCGGGATGGGCTTCAGATCAGCCAGGCTCGTCGCGGTGTAGCCAAACAGGCAAATCCGATCCTGCACGAAACTGCGCAGGCGCGTCTCGTATTCGCGAATAGTTTCGTCGAGCTGCGGCCCCGCGCGCCGCGTCGTGTCGATCTCGGTCAAGCTTGCTTCAACCTTGCGCCTCAGGGCCGGATCCTCGATGCCGCGCTGCAAACCCCAGGCGCGCGCTTCAATTTCCGGCTGTGATTCAAGCAGGGCGCTGGTGATCGCCTGCAGATCGGCCAGAAGCTCCGCCTGTCCGGTGATCTTCAGAATGTCTATCTTGGCTTCATAGGCGCGGATGTCTTCGAGCGTGTGCGCGTCATCGCTGTCCTTCGCACCCATCAATTCAAGGGCTTCCGAAAGCAGGACGCGGATGTGCCGCTCATTGGCGATGCGCTGCTGGCGATGCTCATGCAGCACCAGCACGTCGCGCGCGGAGATGTGCGTGAACTGCCGCGTCGAATCGCGCTCCGCCAGCCAGGGGACAAACGTGCGGCCGTCACGATCAAGCTGGATGCGCAGCGCGTCACCCTGTTCACGCGGCAACACCATCTGATCCGCTTCCATGTGAATGCCGTCGCGCCGGATTCCCAGTTCCTCGCACGCGACGCGAAATGCAAGGTGTCCGAGCAGATGGCCGCGATAATCAACGAGCAGCGGCAGGCGCCGCACGATGCCGTCTTCGTCCGGCTCGAACGCCACCGCGCCACAGGCGTGCGCCGCGCGGGCGTGTCGAAAATAAAGCGACGTGATCTGCTCCACGGGCACGGGCCGCACCGCTTCCGCCCGCAGCGGAAACTCCGCCTTTTCGAGCGTCGGCGCGAGCCCGAGTTCCTGCCGCAGCGCCGTCGCGAGCGCCAGCGCTCGCGGGTTGTCACCACCGGTGTAAGGCCCGAGCAACCTCTCATGCAGTTCGGCAAACAGATCCGACGGATCAGCCGAGGCCGTATCGGGCTTGGTGACCAGGAACTCGCGCACGAGCAATCGATAGGCGGCCAGTTGGCCGCGCTCGAACTCGTCGCGGCCCTGCTGGGCGGAGACGTTCGTTCGCGCGCACGCCTCCGCCTCGTCCAGCCGGGGATTTTGAAACACGATGGCCGCCAGCCTGGCGCGCGCGAGGTTGGCCGTCGGCGTGTCTCGGTTCAGCGGATCCTCGCGCGCGTGCGCCCGGCGGACGCGCTGTTCCTCGCGTCGCTGAAAGATCGTCAGCGCCGCCTGCTCCTCGCCGCGCGCCAGGGCGTGGACAGCCTGCTCGAAGTCCATCGAACCATCCGGATTCATCGGCGAGACCTCGAAAGCGACGACGATGTCACCGGTGCCGTGCAGGGCCGTCGCGAGCGTCAGGTCGGGGAGCGTGATCGGAAAATGCCGCGGGTCCAGCCATTGCTGATCGAGGTGCTGGAAGTTCTCCACGATGTCGGCATTCCCCGGCAGCGCGAGGTCCGCGAATTCCGCCTCGCTCCACGTGATATCCACCAGGCTCCGCCGCGCCCCCAGCTCGCTCGGAATCGACATCAGCGCCGCCTGCACGTCGCGCGGCCACGGCCACCGCCCGAGCTGCGTGACGGCCTTGTCGTCGATGTCGATGCAGAGGATGCGCGGGTCCTCCTCCATCGGGCTGAAGTGACGGCAACGCCAGTCGTACGTCATCCACTCCAGGCGTTCGAGGAATTGAAAGCCGTAGAGCGCGATGATGATCGCCGTCGCCAGCACGCCGACGAGCATGGCGGAGACGCGCGTGCGAAAATGGCGTGTGGTCACGCGGGGCACTTTGCACGCCGCGGCACGACATGTCCAGTACGATCGCGGTGCATGCTGCCGCAGATCGACACCAGCCGCATCGCCGCCACGCACGAGCGCCGCCGAATCACCGTGGCGGGGCGCGAGCGCGAGTACCTGTTGTTCACGCCACCCGCGCCGCACGGCGCGCGGCTCCCGCTCGTGGTCGTCTACCACGGCGGCGGCGGAACGGCCGAGCTGGCGGCACTGGCCACCGGCTGGAGCGACTTGGCGGTCCGCGCGGGTTTTGCGGTCGCCTATCCCGAAGGCGTGCGGCGCGATGCGGCCGCCGCGCCTAGCTTCATCCGCAACCCGCAGTTCTGGAACGTCGCGGCCGGCTTTGGGCATTCCGAGCGGCGGGGCGTCGACGACGTCGGCTTTTCACGTACGTTGATCGAAAC
Source organism: Phycisphaerae bacterium (assembly GCA_044225155.1). Lineage (GTDB taxonomy): Bacteria > Planctomycetota > Phycisphaerae > UBA1845 > Fen-1342 > CAYMBL01. Next base: position 2,922 of record JBGAJB010000047.1, read on the forward strand.
GCTGTGCGACGAGTTGCCGATCGACAAGCGTCGCGTCTACGGCAGTGGATTCTCGAACGGCGGCTCGATGGCGTTTCGTGCCGGCGTCGAGCTGGCGGATATCTTCGCGGCCGTCGCGCCAGTCGCAGGGCACCTGTGGCTGAAAGAGCCGCCGCCGCGCCCACCGCCGCCACTGATCTACATCAGCGGCGACGCCGACCCGCTTTGCCCGCTGCTCGGCGGCGAAATCCGCTCGCCCTGGGGCCGGCTGACGCAGCTTCCGCGCGTGGACGAATCCATCCTCACCTGGGCGCGCTGGATGGGCTTATCGCTGCGGCCGCGCGCCGTGACGTCGCAGGGTGGCGTGACACGGGCCACATTTGCGGCCGCCCAGTCCGTTCCGCCGGGCGCTACTGCGGTCGCGAACGAGATCGACAGCGACGTCCCCGCGATCGAGTTCTACACCATCGCCGGCGCCGGCCACGTCTGGCCCGGCGGCGTCTCCGTCATGAACGAACGAATCAGCGGCCCGGCCACGGACAAGCTGCACGCGACGGATGTGATCTGGGAGTTTTTCGTGCAAAGATCACGTCGAGCGTGAGGTTGTCGTCAGCGGCGGTGGCTTTGAATATGGTGCCAGAATCGACGTACGGAAAACACCAGTGTGAAGATGATGAGCGCCAGGCCAAGTATTCTGTAGTCCTCCACAGACTGTGGGACTTGGCGAAACCAGCTATTCGATGACGCGGTCAGAGGTCCATCGGCATCTATGTGGCGGAGCGAATTGACGTATTTCGCCGGCTGGGCGACCACATCCTGTATGACGCCGAACAACTGCGCTGTGCGCGGTTCCTCATTGTCGATTCTCAGCAATTCTGCAACATCTTGCGCTGTCAGATTTCTGGCTTCGATCCAGCGCTCTGGATGCGCAACATCGAAAGGAGCATCGGTGGGAAGACTGTCGCCCTTTCCGGGAAGGCGAATTCCGAGCGAGCGCGGCGGTCCCTCTGAGTTTGTAATCGTGATGCTTTTCGGATCCTGCTGCGGGTAGCCCCGCTTTCCCGACCAGTCGCTGAAATCCCCGTAAATCGCGATTGATACATTCTCGAAAGCGCGCGCGCCGGCTCCGACAACCCTCAACTCGGATTTTCCGAGGGCGTGATACGGCAGGCCCCACTCGCTGCACCATGCCATCCAGGCGACTCCCAGGCTCGAAAACGCCATCAAATACCAAAGCACGCGCACGGCCGGGCGAAAGGTGCGGCGGCGCGCACGCTTTCGTTCCCGGCTGCCGCACTCGGGGCATGGCGCGTCGTTCGGCAATCCGTAAACCGAGTAGCCGCAGCGGCAGTGGGGTCCGGGGCTGACTATGAACACAGGCACGCGCCGGAACGCGGCCGCAAAGAAGATGGCGGTCAGCGTGAGCGAAATCAGAAAGAGTCGCATGTTTGGTCGAGTCCGTTGATCGCGAACTGCTGCGGCGAAATCCCTCGGCGGACAGCTCATGTTATCCACAAATTCTGAGGGACTGGGTGCCAGGGCTGGCGCTAGAACTTGATCCGCAACGCCCGAGGCGGGGATACCATGCCGCCTGCAAACGTTTCCGGAGGATCGCGGATGCCGGTCGAATTGAAAGTGCCGAACGCGGGCGAATCGATTACGCAGGTGCAGATCGGCGAGTGGAAGATCGCCGAGGGCGGCACAGCCCGGCGCGATCAGGTCGTCGTCGAGATCGAAACCGACAAGGCCAGCATGGAAGTGCCCGCGCCCGTCACCGGCAAAGTCGTGAAGGTGCTCAAGAAGGCCGGCCAGACCGCCAAGATCGGCGAAGTCATCGGCGTGATGGAGGAGTCGACTGACGTTTCCGCCGAAAAGGCGACACCGGCCGGAGAATCACCGGCAGTCGCGAAAGCTCCCAGAGACGCTGCATCTGCGACCGCTATTGCGCCGGCTGACACGCCCGCGAAAGCACCACCCCCGGCTCCAGCCAAAGAATCGACTGCCCCAAGTGGAATTTCATCCCGTGGCCACGTGATGCCCAGCGCCGCGCGCGTGCTGGCCCAGGCCGGCGTCGACTCGTCGTCCGTCACCGGCACCGGCCCGGGCGGGCGAATTTTGAAGGAAGACGCGCAGCGCCATGTCGCCGGAGGCCAGTCGGCCCGCACGCCGATGTCTGGCGTTTGGAGCGGCTCGGGCGGTCTCGCGCATTCGCAAAACGGTGCGCGCGAGGAAGACGCCGTCCCGATGACGCTGTTGCGCCGTCGCGTGGCCGAGCGGCTCGTCTCCGCCCAGCAAAACGCGGCCCTGCTTACGACATTCAACGAAATCGACATGGGTGCGGTGATGGCCCTGCGGAAAGAGCGCGGCGACGCGTTCCTCGCGCGGCACGGTGTGAAGCTCGGCTTCATGTCATTCTTCGTGAAGGCGGCCATCGACGCCCTGCGGCTCGTTCCGCAGATCAACGCGGAGATTCGCGAGCAGCCGGGCGAAGACGGGCGCCCCACGCCCCACATCGTCTACAAGAATTACTTCGACATCGGCGTGGCCGTCGGCGGCGGAAAGGGTCTGGTGGTGCCGATCCTGCGGAGCGCCGAGCGCATGAGCTTTGCCGACGTGGAAAAGACAATCTCCGACTTTGGCATGCGGGCGAAGGAAAACAAGCTGGCGCTCGAAGAGTTGCAGGGCGGCACATTCACGATCAGCAACGGCGGCGTCTACGGCTCGCTGCTCTCAACCCCGATCATCAATCCGCCCCAGAGCGGCATCCTCGGTCTGCACGCGATCCAGGACCGCCCCGTCGCCCGCGACGGCCAGATCGTCATTCGCCCGATGATGTACATCGCCCTCACCTACGACCACCGCATCGTCGATGGCCGCGAGGCGGTGACGTTTCTGAAGCGAATCAAGGACTGCGTCGAGGATCCAACGCGGATGCTGATTGAGGTCTGACGCTCGCCGGTTTTTGTCGTTGGATCTTTAAAATCTCGGCGCGGGCTATTTCTCGTCGACGAGCTTGGAGCGATTTGCGTCGGCGAATCGCGCCGCGTACGACTCGCTGGCGAATGCGAAATCATGCACCGTGCCGTGAAAGCCGCGATAGGCGACGGCCGGCGCAAGACAAGCACAGCCTGCGTGAGCGAGTGATTCGGCCGAGCGAAGTATTAGCTGACGGCCGATCACCCAGACTGCTGTGAGGAAGCCGCCGCCGAGCAGCAGCGCTCCAAGCCACTCACCGACCCTCCATCCAAGAAACAGCCCGAGAGCGCCGGCGACCATCATCGCCGCCCTGTTGAGCGTCTGGCCGAGCCGGACTCGACGCACATGCGCCAGGCAACTCTGGCAGTATGGGAAGCTCCACGCCGCCGTGTCGGATTTTCCGGCGCGCGTGCGCGTGTGGCGAGCTTCATACACGGCATCCGGGAGTTCACCACAGCAGGCGCAGACGCGCGGAAACTCCAGCTTCCGGGCCGAGACACGGATATTTCTCCGCCATGTCCGGACAGGGCGCACTCCCATTACGGGAAGCGCGAATCCCCCCGGCGGCGTGCCGAGTGATCCCATGTCACGGGCTATCCCGGATTGAAGCGCCGAGCCGGCGCTTGATGAGCCGCCGACTTTCTGAAGCGGTACGCGATGTTCTTTTTCGAGCGAGCGTCGAACCGAGATCGGCGTGGGAGCGCCGGCGCCGCTTGGAGTCGGCGGGATTGGGGGAGCGAATGCCGGGATTCGAACATCACGCTCCGCCCGCGCGGCGATGCGAAGTGTTTCGTCGTCGTCGGTCGCTGCCGCCGCCGTGTTGTGAGTCATCGACTGTTTGAGGGGAGCAGGCGCTTCGAGCGGTTTGGCGGGCGCTGGCAGGCGCACTTGATCGGGGGTGGCACTCGAGCCGGCCACTCGAAAGACGCCGGAATCGTGCGATGTGTCCGATGAGGATTCAGGCGGCACGAATACCTCCGCGCCGAGCACGCAACCGCGTTCTTCAAACGGCTTGAGCTGGGCTCTCGCGCGGGCCGTGCGTCGCAAGCCAGTGGCCGTACAGTGTCTGAATCGAAACGTAAAAATAGCCGAAAATGAATAATCCCAGGAACGGGATCGCGGCCGAGACGCGCTCCAGCCAGTGATCAAAGAAGAAAAAGCTGCATAGGCACAGGGTCATGTAGACGCCCAGCAGAAACTCAGTCCATGCCTGCCAGCGGCCCTTGATCCGCCGGCCGCTCAGGCCCTTCTTCCAGCCGCTCGCACCGGAGTTCTGGCCAAACTTGGGCGTGCGAACGAATTCGCCTGACTTCGCGAAAAAGCCCTCGACCGCCGCGACCGCGTTGTTGAAGGCGATGCCGATGCCGAGGGCCATCAGCGACGGAATGCAGCGCAGCACGTCGCGCCAGGTGCGGAGGATCTGCCGCTGGCTGACGATGTAGAAGCTGACGGCTGAGCCGGTTCCCACGACAAACAACAAAAAGTCGAATGCCAGCTGGAAGGGCGAATCCTGACCCTGCACGACCATCTTCATGATGAGCGCCGGGCCGATCAGGAGGCTCAAAACCACCATCAGGATATAGACCACGCAGCTCGTGAGATGGAAGAATGCTTCCATCTTCACCCGCCAACTTGGCGCATCGCGCAACACCGTCGGCAGAAGCTTCACGCACGTCTGCGCCCCGCCCTTGGTCCACCGATGCTGCTGGGCCTTGAAGGCGTTCATCTCCGGCGGCAGCTCGGCCGGCGAAGTCAAATCGGGCAGGAAAATGAACTGCCAGCCGCGAAGCTGAGCGCGGTAGGAAAGATCCAGATCCTCGGTCAGCGTGTCATGCTGCCAGCCGCCGGCGTCGGCGATCGCGGTCCGCCGCCAAATCCCGGCGGTGCCATTAAAGCTCATGAAACGGCCGGTGCGGTTGCGGGCCGTGTGCTCGATGATGAAGTGCCCGTCGAGCAGGACGGCCTGCGCCCGGGTCAGCATCGAATCTTCACGATTCAGATGATCCCAGCGGCATTGAACCATGCCGATGCGCTCTTCGGTGAAGTAGTGAATCGTGTCTCGCAGGATGTTCGGCGGGGGCACGAAGTCGGCGTCAAAAATGGCGATGAATTCACCCTTCGCGACCTTCGTGCCCGCTTCCAGCGCGCCGGCCTTATAGCCCGTCCGGTCCGTCCGGTGAATGTAAACCACGTCGTGGCCGAGCTTTTGCAGCCGCTCCACGCATCCTGAAGCAATTTCACGTGTCTCGTCGGTAGAGTCGTCGAGAACCTGAATTTCCAGCCGGTCGCGCGGGTATTCGATGCGGCAGGCGGCCTCAATGATCCGCTCGGCCACTAGTTGCTCGTTAAACATGGGAAGCTGAACGGTGACCTGCGGCAGCTCTCGGAAGCAGGCCGTGAGCGGCACCTCGCGCGCGTACCCTCAGATAGGTCGCCACGAGGAAGTAGCGGTGCAACCCAGATGCACAGCACGCCGAGCACGACCAGGTAGGCCGCGCAGTCGAATCACCCAACCAAGTCAGGTCCATCGAAGATGTCCTCACACCGCCCACGGTTGTCCCACGCCGACAACCAGAATCGCATATGCTACGAACGCTGTCGCGCGAGTGTCAAACGACGCCCCGCCCGACCCGCAGGCCGGCACGGGCCGGCCGCTACAAGGGGGCCCTATCGGACGCCCGGCAGTTAGACCGGCGCCGGCGCGAAAACCTGACCTGCGCCATCCGGAATTATAGGACACGTTCTCTTCCTCTGTGAGGTTCCAATCGCGTGAGCGACATCGCCGACCTACCCCCGCAGGACCGCAGCAGCCGGGCCGAACAGGAACTGGCCATCTCTCAGTTCGCCAATACTTGGCTCGGGGGCGCAAATACCGACCTGTTTCAAGAACTCCTGGTCACCTTGATCCGCCTGGCCCGCGACGGAGCCAGCCGCGGCGATCTCAAGCTAATTCAGCGTTCGCTGGCCGAGCTTCGCTACGGCTTCAAGATTTTCGCCCCTTATCGCGAAGTACGGAAAATCAGCATCTTCGGCTCCAGCCGCACGCCGGAAGGACACCCGGATTACCTCGCCGCCGTCGATTTCTCGCGCCTGATCGAGGAATTCAACTGGATGGTGATCACCGGCGCCGGCGATGGCATCATGAAGGCCGGACACGGCGGCGCCGGAAAAGAGGCCAGCTTTGGCGTGGCGATCCGCCTGCCGTTTGAGCAAAAGACCAATGACATCATCGCCCGCGATCCGAAGCTCGTGAATTTCCGCTACTTCTTCACGCGCAAGGTCATGTTCCTCAAGGAAGCCTCGGCCGTCGCGCTGTTCCCCGGCGGCTTTGGCACGCAGGACGAAGGCTTTGAGGCGCTCACGCTCGTCCAGACCGGCAAGAGCGCCCTCATCCCGATCGTCATGTGCGAACAGCAGGGCGGCACCTATTGGCCGCGCTGGAAGGAATACGTCGCGGAAGAACTGCTCCGTACTGGCATGATCAGCGAGCAGGACATGCACCTGTTCGCCGTCACCGACAACGTACAGACTGCGGTCGACGAGGTCGTGCGCTTCTACAGCAACTATCACTCGAGCCGTTACGTCGGCGACGAACTGGTCCTGCGGCTCCAACGCGCCCCGTCGTCGGAACTACTCCAGCGACTGAACGACGAGTTCGCGCGCCGGATTCTGAAGGTGGGCAGTATCGAGGCGACGCCGACGCTGGCCTCCGAGAACGGGGAATATCCCGACCTGCCGCGCATCAAGCTCGCCTTTGACCGCAAGAGCCACGGCTTCCTGCGCCAGATGATCAACATTATCAACGAGCATTGATCCGGCAGGTCCAGCGACTGCGACCCTTTCGGCCAATGGCCGCCCCCAAGCATTGAGTGGTGCTGCTTCATTTGATACCATCGTCCTCCCGACAGATTAGCTGTGCTCGCCGACGGTTACCCCGTTCGGCCGGAGGGCACTTTTCATGAGCGATTCGATGCTCCCAGGCGGCTGCGGCGCCTGCGGTGGACTTGATCACGCGCGGTCCTCGCGGCGTGAATTTCTTTATGTGGGGTTGGTCGGCGGCCTGGGGCTCAGCCTGCCGGAGTTCTTGCTGCGGCGCGCCTTCGCGGACCAGAAGGACTATGCCACCAAGAAGTGCGTGGCCGAATCCGTCATTCACATCTTTCTGCCGGGCGGAATCTCGGCCCAGGAATCATTCGACCCGAAGCCGCTCGCGCCGATCGAGTATCGCGGGCCGCTCAAGACCATCCAGACCGCGCTGCCCGGCGTGTTCTTCAGCGAGCACATGCCCGAGACGGCGAAGATGGCCGGCAAGATCACCGTCTGCCGCGCGATGACGCACGGCGAGGCCGCGCACGAGCGCGGCACGCACAATATGTTCACCGGCTATCGGCCCAGTCCGGCGATCAAGTATCCGTCCTTCGGCGCGGTCGTGTCGCACGAGTTAGGCGGGCGGAACGATCTACCTCCGTATGTCTGTGTGCCGAGCGTTCCGAGTGAATATGCGGGCACCGGCTACCTCAGTACGAAGTACGGCCCGTTCAGCCTTGGCGCCGCGCCCGAGAACGGCGACTTCTCCGTCCGCGATCTCTCGCTGCCGGCCGACGTGGATCATGCCCGCTTCGAGCGTCGCCGCAAGATGCTCGACGCCGTCGATGCTCATTTCCGTTCGCTGGAGCAATCGGACGTGCTCGCGGCGATGGACGAGTTTTACAGCCGTGCCTACACGATGATCAGTTCCTCGAAAGCACGCGAGGCGTTCAATCTCGCGGCCGAGCCGAACGAGATCCGCGACGAATATGGCCGCAATGCGGCCGGTCAGCGCATGCTGCTCTGCCGGCGTCTGGCCGAAGCCGGCGTGCGGTTCATTTCCATGACTTACGGCGGCTGGGATCACCACGCGAACATCGGTGGCGGCATTGCTGGGCAATTGCGCGAATTCGATAAGGGATACGCGGCTTTGATTCGCGATTTGGATCGCCGCGGCATGCTCGCCAACACGCTCGTGATGGTCACGACGGAGTTCGGCCGCACCCCCAAGCTGAACAAGGATGCCGGCCGCGATCACTGGCCGCGCGTTTTCAGCGTTGCGCTCGCGGGCGGCGGCGTGAAAGAGGGACTCGTCTACGGCGCCTCCGACCCCCTCGGCGGCGCGCCCGATGTCGACGCGCTCACGGTCGAGGACCTGGCCACCACGGTCTACAACCAGCTCGGCATCGTCGCGGACAAGGAACTGATGGCCCCCGGCGGCCGGCCGGTGGAGATCGTGAAGGGTGGCGAGGTGGTGAGCGCACTGCTGGCCAAGCCGGCGTAAAGGAGGAAGGAGCCCGAGCGGCGCGCTGCGATGCAGTTTGTTCTTTGAATCTCGCGGTTGCCAAGACTAGGACGGGGTAGCGGCTTTTCAACTCGCGGGGGCGTCGCCATGCGAATTCGCGTTTGGATTTTCTGGGTGAGCACGTTCGTGGCGAGGGCGAGCGGAGACGTAATCGATTACGACAATACGACCGGATTTTTTCAGAGAGCCATCGACGCAGGGCTCGAGATTGCGGACGATGTGCATCGTGTTTCTACGGCCGACATCAATGCCGTCAACATGGCGTACTACGCGTTCGAGTCCGGCGAACGAAATCTGCGACTTAGGTTTTACGAGAACGAAGGTATCGGTGGACCGTTTCCGCCACCACTCATCGCCGAATATTTCTTTAGCGGCTTGCCCGGTGAGATCGGCGAGCATCGCGTGACGTTGGATCTGCCCGCGCCCTTGACGACTCCACAGGATCTCTGGGTAGGGTTCCGCTTCGATACGTCCGGTTCCATTCTAGAATACTGGCCCCCGACGATCGGCACGTCCAACGACTACTTCCTGCGGGACAACGATTTGCATGGATCGGCTGAATCGCTCATGGACACCGAGGCGCTCGACGATTTCTACTTGCGCATTTACACCGTGCCGGAGCCCGGCGGGCTGGGATTGGTCGTCCTAGGCTTGGTGGCGCTGCGCCGTGCGCGATTTCAACGGAGCTCGCCATGATCGCTCTGGCCGCGGCCGTCGCCCTGATTTCGCCCGTCTTCGTCCTTCTTTGAGCGCGCCGTAGCGGCCCACGGACTGAACTTGCCCGCGGGCGCTTTGCGATGCAGCGCTGGGTTCGGCGTTTTTCGGTTGAATCACGGCGGCTGCCAAGAGTAACATGCGTAGCAGAATGTCCAAACTTGCGAGGGGTGTGCTATGCGAACGTATGCGTGGATTCTTCTTGGCACGCTTGTCGCGAGGGCGAGCGGCGACGTAGTCGACTACGACAACACGACCGGCTTTTTCCAGCGGGCATTTCCAGCCGGGCTCGAGATCGCCGACGACGTGCACCGTGTTTCTAGCGCCGACATCATCGCAATCGACATCGCGTACTATGCGTTCGAGGCGGGCGGGCGAAATCTGCGTCTGCGATTCTACGAGAACGAAGGGATTGGGGGGCCATTCCCCGCGCCGCTGATTTCGGAGTACGAGTTTGGGAATCTGCCAGGGGAGATCGGCGAGCATCGCATCAGGCTCGATCTTCCTTCCGCACTGACGGCGCCGCAGGATCTATGGGTTGGATTTCTGTTCGATCCTTCGGCTTCCATTCTGGAATACTGGCCCCCGACGATCGGAACTTCCAACGACTACTTCCTGCGGGATAACGATCTGGATGGATCGGCTGAATCGCTCATGGACACGGAGGCGCTTGACGACTTTTACCTTCGCATTCACACGGTGCCGGAACCTGCGGTTCCAGGGATGGTGCTGCTTGCTTCGCTTCTGTGCCGTAAGCGGCAACTTCAAGGAGCGCATCGATGATCGCTTTCAGTGCTGCCGCTCTCCTCGCCCTCGCGCCATCGTCCTCATTTTTTGAGCGGGAAGTCGCCGCGCATGGTCTGAGTCTGCCTGCAGAGCATGCGTGGGAGCCCGCGCTCGTGATGGATGCGAACTGGGCCATCGGCGTGTTCAATCGAAGGTATCGCGGCCTCCCCCTTCGAAGAACCGGATGGGCGATCTATCGTAGGAGTGACAACCAGTGGGTTGACGAGGGATTGATTCCGGAGCCGACATCACCCTTGATCAACAATTCAGTCGATGCCTCGATTGCGTCTGCCGGTGGCAACACATTCGTAATCACCGCTCTCGCAAAAGAAGGTACCGCTGATCGCGTCGTCGTTTCAGAACTGAGCGTATCCGGAATGAATCCTCCGCAGCTTGCGCCTTTCTTCAGCGCGTGGACTGCTACCGGCGAATTCGGTGACCACGCTATCGACAAGCCGTGGACTATCGCTGGCGACGGAACTAACGAGTACTTCACCGTATTCATCGACACGCCCGCGAACCAGTCGCCCGGGTACGGCTATCAGCGATCGACCGATGGCGGTCAAACTTGGCATCCGTCAAGTGTCGCGGACATGGCCATCAAGGTCGACGGCAGTCGAGTCCTGGGATACTTCTGCGCTCAATCGTCGCTTGCGCCCGACGGCACATACTTCATCGCTTACATGAAGAACCAAAATGCTGGAACTGGACCGCAGGAAATCCACTTCGTTCGCGGAACCGACGACAACTCGACGCCGAGCGATCCGCGCGTGACGTTCGCCGCATTGGCCGGTGACCCTGTAGTCAACCTGAACCGCGCCGACTGCACGTCGTACTGCCCGAGCTGCTACTGTGCGGGCGTGAAAACGGTGCCTTGGATTGCCACGGACCCAACGGACTCAAACCGGTTCTACGTCGTGTACCACGACACGACGACTACGTCGAGCACCGATGTGGACGTCTACTGCGTGGCGGTGACGCGCCCTAGTTCCTCTGGAAACTTGAGCACGGGCAGCCGCGTTCGCGTCAACCATGACCCCTTGGGTTCCGCCGAGGCGGACCAGTTCTTACCCGCAGCCACGGTCGATTCGAATGGTATGCTGCACATCACATTCTATGACGATCGCAATTACAGCCAGGCCGAGGGTTGTTCAGGCGCTCAGCCTCAGTTCAAGCACGATCTCTATTATTGCCGCAGCCAGAATGGCGGCGTCAGTTTTGCTGAGAACGCCATTTCCCGCCTGGTCCCCCCGTCGCCCTGCGAGGGTGCGGAAAACGCACCGGCGGTTGATTGGTCGCTTACGCTTAATGGCAATGTTCCGATGGAGCCGGGTGAGTACTCGGGTCTCGCGGCGCGGGTCGAAAACGGAAAAATCTGCGTCTACATGCTCTACACGGGAACGAGCGACTGCGACCTGCCGGATGATCCGATGGTGATCTGGTTTAGTCGGGCGCAGCATTGACCGGATTCGCGATGCGCGGGTTGCGGATAACCGTATTTGTTGCCGTTGTGCTCGTTGGGCGATTAGCGCACGGCGTCTCGGACCCGGTCCTGATCGACATTCAACCCACGGGCGCGCAGCGCGGCGCCGAGATTCAATTCACGTTCGCCGGGCAGCGGCTCGCCGATGCGCAGGCGCTGCTGCTCTACGAACCCGGCGTGACGGTAAAGGCGATCACGCCCGCCGGAAACGACGCGGTGAAGGTCGATTGCGCGATCGCGCCGGATTGCCCACTGGGCGAACATCGCGTCCGCGTGCGCACCGCGACCGGCATCAGCGAGCTGCGCACGCTCTGGGTCGGCGCGCTGCCGATCACGCCGGAAGTCGAACCGAACAGCGACTTCGCCGCGCCGCAGAAGGTGCCGTTCAACACCACCATTACCGGCGTGATCACCGGAGAAGATGTCGATTACTTCGCGTTCGATGCGAAAGCCGGACAGCGCATCTCGGCCGAGATCGAGGCCATGCGGCTGGGCCGCACGCTCTTCGATCCGTTCGTCGCGATTCTCGACAGTCGCCGCTTTGAACTCGCCACGAGTGACGACTCGACGCTCGCTCTGCAGGATGGCGTGGCCTCGGTCATCGCACCGGCGGAGGGCACGTATTTCGTGCAGGTTCGCGAGGCGTCTTATGGTGGATCGGATGCGTGCCACTACCGGCTGCACCTGGGGGCCTTTCCGCGACCCACGATCGCGTATCCGGCCGGTGGAAAAATCGGCGAGCCGACCATCGTAAACCTCATTGGCGATCCGCGCGGCCCGACGACGATGCCCGTGAATGCTGTCGGCGAGGGTGTTGTGCCGCTCTTCGCTCAGGATGACCAGGGCACCGCCCCGTCCCCCTTGCCGTTTCGTGCGACGACACTGCCGAACGCGCTCGAACCCGCGCCCACTTCTCAGCCCGCGACGCAACCGACTGTGTTCACGCCGCCGTTCGCCGCGAACGGCATCCTCGAAAAGCCCGGTGAGCAGGATGCGTTCCGCTTCAAAGCCACGAAGGGGCAGGTGCTCGATCTGAATGTGTTCGCCCGGCGGATGAAGTCGCCGCTCGATTCGATCCTCGAAATCTTCGACGCCAATGGCGGCGGCCTCGCGGGCAATGACGACACATTTGGGCCGGACGCCTACCTGCGCTTCACCGCTCCGGCTGACGGCGAGTTCCAGCTGCGCGTCCGGGACCAGCGCGCTCGCGGTGCGGCCGAGTTCGTCTATCGCGTGGAAGTTTCACCGCCGCGGCCGGAGCTTTCGCTGACGCTGGAGCGCATCGACAACAACCGGCCGCAATTCCTGCAACAGATCGCGGTGCCGCGCGGCAATCACTTTGCCACGCTGGTTCGCTGCGATCGAAGAGACGTGGGGGGGGCGGTCGCGCTTGAAGCGCCATCGCTGCCGGCCGGCATCACATTCGTCGCGGCCGGCGCGGCTGACGGCGTCGGTCATTCGCCCGTCGTTTTTTCCGCGGCCGCCGACGCCCCGCTCGACGGCGCGCTGTGCGAGCTGCGCGGCAAGATCAAGATCGACGATTCGCAGGAGCTGATTGGCGGATTCACCCAGCCGATGCCGCTCGTCATCGGCCCGCCGAACAATTCGCTCTACTACCAGACGGTCGTTGACCGCCTCGCGGTCGCGGTCGTGGAGGCCGCCCCGTTCAAGGTCACGCTCGTCCCGCCGCCGACCGCGTTTGTGCGCGACGGCGTCGGCGCGCTGAAAGTGCTGGTCGAGCGTGCAGCCGGCTTCGACGCCGACGTGGTCGTACACATGTTGTGGAATCCGGGCGGGCTCTCCTCCGCGCCCTCCATCACGATTCCGAAGGGACAGACCGAAGGCCTTTATCCGATCAACATCGCGGGCAACGCGCAGGTTGCATCGTGGAAGATCGCCGTGCTGGCCCATGCGGGCGTGCCGACCGGCGGCGAAATCTGGGTTTCGTCCGACTTGACCGACGTTGTGGTCGCAGACCGGTTCCTGGGTGGTGGCATTGAGTTGGCGGCTGTGCAGCAGGGCCAGCCCGCTTCCGTGCTCTGCAAGCTGGAGCACGTGCGGCCGCTGGGCGGTCCGGCGAAATTGCGACTGCTCGGCTTGCCGCCGAAAACGGCCGCGCCGGAACTTGATCTCACCGACGAGATGAAAGAGATCGTCTTTCCGGTGACGCTCGAAGCCGACGCGCCGGTCGGCAAACACACGAGCCTGGTGTGCGAAGTGTCGGTCACGCTGGCCGGAGCGCAAGTCGTGCAACGCTTCGCTGGCGGAGGAACGCTGCGCATCGACGCACCGCCGCCCGCGGTTGCGGCCGCTCCGGCCCCCGCGCCCGCCGCTGCGCCTCCGCCAGCGCCGCCGAAGCCCTTGAGCCGACTCGAACAACTGCGGAAAGACGCGGCTGAAAAGCAGCAGAAGCCGGGAGCGCGAAAATGAGATTCCGGATTCTTGATCTTGGATTTCGGGGTACGGCGCAATTCCTCGCTGTCGCCTTTCTCGCGCTCGTTCCGCGCGTCGCGGCCGATTCCGCTCCGGTGCTCGATGTTTTTCCGTCCGGCGTCGTGCTCGACAACGCGCGCGATCGGCAGTCGATCGTGGCCCGCATCGTCGAGCCGAGCGACCTGACACGTGACGTGTCGGCCGATGCGCAGATCGTCTGCTCGAATCCAGCGCTCGCGAAAATCGACGGCGGGGTTGCGACGCCGCTCGCCGACGGCGAAGGCGTGCTGACCGTCACCGTCGGTCCGCTTTCGCGGCAACTCCCCATCGTTGTGAAGAGCGCGGCCGCTCAGCCGCCCGTGAGTTTTCGGCTCGATGTGATGCCCGCGCTGACCAAGAGCGGCTGCAACAACGGCAGTTGTCACGGCTCGGCCCGCGGGCAGGACGGCTTTCACCTTTCGCTCTTCGGCTACGACCCGGAGGGCGACTACCAAACGCTCTTGCGCCAACTCCCCGGCCGCCGCGTGAATCTCGCGCTCCCCGAGGAGAGCCTGCTCGTGCAGAAGGCGCTCGGCCTTGTGCAGCACAGCGGCGGCAAGCGCTTCGAAGCGGACGACGAGCGCAATCGCACGGTGCTGGCGTGGCTGTCGGCCGGCGCGAATAACGACCCGGCCGAAGTCGCGCACGTGACGGGCATCGAGATCTATCCGCCGAACATCGTGCTCGCGACCGGCGGCACGCCGCAGCGCCTCTCCGTCCGCGCCAGCTATTCCGATGGCACCGATCGCGACGTCACCTCACTCGCGGTTCTCATCACCAGCAACGAGGTTTCGGCGAAAATCGACGGCACCCGCATCGTCTCGGGCGCGCGCGGCGAAGCGCTGATCATGGCCCGCTACGACGCGTTCTCCATCGGCACGCAGGTCATCGTCGTTCCCGCCGACGCGCCCGAGCCGAAGATGCCCGTCGCCGCGACCTACATCGACGAAAAGGTGCACGAAAAGCTGAAACGCCTGCGCGTCGAGCCGAGCGAGTTGTGCGACGACGCTGAGTTCCTGCGGCGCGCGCACGTCGACATCGTCGGCGTCCTGCCGACGGCCGACGAGTTCGAGAAATTCACGACCGACCC
>JBGAJB010000048.1:0-18647 GCA_044225155.1 Phycisphaerae bacterium
CATCGCGCCTGGATGGTGACGCGCGAAAACCTCGGGGCGCAGACGCGACTGATGCACTGTCTGCCGGTCCGGCGAAACGTGGTTGTGGCCGACGACGCGCTGGATGACCCGCGCTGCATCGTTGTGGATCAAGCGGAAAATCGACTGTGGGCGCAGGTGGCGATCATGGCGCGGCTGCTGGCCGATCGCGCGCGGAAGGAGTGAACAGGGTGGTTCATCAAAGTCTCGCGGCCTTGCGGACGGCCATTCCGTATGTCCGAACGTACAAGGGGCGCGTCTTTGTCGTGAAGCTCGGCGGCGAGTTGTGCCAGCCCGGCGCGACGCTCGATCACCTGGTGGAGCAGTTCTCGCTGGTCCACCAACTGGGCATCAAGCTCGTGCTCGTGCACGGCGGCGGCCCGCAGGCGACGGCGCTGGCGAAGCGCCTCGGCGTCGAGACGATCATGGTTGGCGGCCGGCGCGTGACAGACGCCCAAACGCTGGAGATTGCGAAGATGGCGTTCGCCGGCACCGTGAATACGGATGTCGTCGCGGCGCTGCGCCGGGCCGACATTCCGGCCATCGGCCTGACGGGCGCGGATGCGAGGTTGATCACCGCGCGCCGGCGCGGGCCGGGCACAGTCCTCGATCCCGAAACGCGGGCCGAGCGCACAGTGGATTACGGCTTCGTGGGCGACATCACAGCCGTGAACGCCGAACCGCTCAGGCATTTGCTGGCCGGTGATTTTGTGCCCGTGGTGTGCGCGCTGGGCGCTGACGAGACCGGGCAGGTTTTCAATATCAATGCGGATACGGTGGCCGGGCAGATCGCGATCGAGTTGAAGGCCGCGAAGTATTTCCTGCTGACGAATGTGGACGGCGTATTCCGCGATCCGCGCGATCCGACGTCGCTCCAAACGTATCTGGATGTCGAGCAACTCGAGTCGCTGATCACGAGCGGATCGATTTCCGGCGGCATGCTGCCGAAGCTGGCGAGTTGCGCGGACGTGCTGAAGGGCGGCGTTGCGCGCGTACACATCATCAACGGTCACAAGCCCGACACCCTGCTCGCGGAGATTTTCACGAACGAGGGCTGCGGCACGCTCGTCGTCGAAAAACGCGGCCGCACAAACGGCAACGGCGGATCGCCGGCATGATTGAGCGACTGGCGCGCTATGTTTCGATCCAGAGCGTTTCGGGCCAGGAAACGGCGCTCGCGGACGCGGCCTGCGCCGATCTTGCGGCCGCCGGAATCGCCGTCGAGCGCAGCGAGAACAACATCTGGTGCACGATCGGCGACGCGCCGCGCCCGCGCCTGATGTTCAATTCGCACCTCGACACGGTCCCGCCCGGAAACGGCTGGCCGCACGATCCCTGGACGCCGCAGATCGCGGACGGTCGCATCAGCGGCCTCGGCGCGAACGACGCCAAGGGCTGCGTGGTCGCGTACATCGAAGCCGCCCTTCGGCTGCATGCGGCCCTGCGGCGCGGCGAAAAGCTGGGCGGAACGATCGTCCTGGCGCTGACGGCCGAGGAAGAGACCAGCGGGCGCGGACTCTCGACGATCCTGGAAAAGCTCGCGCCGCTCGACGCGGCGCTGGTCGGTGAGCCGACGGACCTGACGCCGATGATCGCGCAGCGCGGCTTGCTGATTTTGCGCTGCACGGCCCGCGGCCGCACCGCGCACCCGGCCAACACGCCGCCCGCCGGCGCGGAGAACGCCATCACGCGCGCCGCGGAGGATTTACAGCGGCTCGCGACATTCGACTGGGGGCCGGCGCATCCGCTCCTGGGCCGCTGTCACGCCCATCCGACCGTAATTCAGGGCGGCTTGGCGCGCAATGTCATTCCCGATTCGTGCGAATTCACGCTGGATATTCGTACGACGCCGCTCGAAACGCACGAGGCGCTGACGGCGCGCCTGCGTGCAGCGCTTCAGTCCGACATCCACGTGCACAGCCAGCGCCTGGTGCCGATACAGACCAATCCCGATGCGCTGATCGTCCGCGCCGTGCGACGCGCGTTACCAGAGCGGCCCCCGGCGGGTAGTCCCGCCATGAGCGACATGGTTTACCTGACGGGGATTCCGGCCGTGAAGATCGGACCGGGGCATTCGCCGCGCTCCCACACGCCGGGCGAATTCCTCAGGCTCGAAGAACTGACCGCCGGCGCGCAGGCCTACGAACGGATCGCCCGCGAGTACTTCGGTCTCGCGGCCGCCGAAGGAGTTTGCACATGAGCGCGCAGGCCCGGCGGCTCTGGGATCACGGCCAAGGCGTCGATCCTCTAATTCACGCGTTCACCGTCGGAGACGATCCGTATTGGGATCTGCGGCTCATCCGCTGGGATTGCCTCGCCTCAGCCGCGCATGGCCGCACGCTGCAACGTGCGGAGTTACTGACGGTCGCCGAGGCCGACGCGCTTGTTCTGGCGCTGCGCGACATCGCACGCGCCGCCCAGCGCGGCGAGTTTCCGATTCCGCAGGAACTCGAAGACGGTCACACGGCCATCGAGGTCGAGCTGACGCGGCGCTGCGGCGCGGCCGGCGCGAAGATTCACACGGGTCGCTCGCGGAACGATCAGGTGGCGACGGCCATGCGCCTGTGCCTGCGGGACGGCTTGCTGCGCTGGGCCGACGCGCTCGACTCGTTCGCCCGCGTCACGCTGGATCGAATGGAGCGCGACGGCGCAATACCGCTGCCGGGCTACACGCACCTGCAACCGGCGATGCCGTCGAGCGTCGGCCAATGGCTGCACGCGGTGATTGAGGCCACGTTGGAGCAGTGGCAGATCGCGCTCGATCTGCTTGATCGAATCGATGCGTGTCCGCTGGGAAGCGGCGCAGGATACGGTGTGCCCGTGCGGCTTGACCGGCGCTACACCGCCGAATTGCTCGGCTTTGCGCACCCGCAGCGGAGCGTCGTGGATGTGCAAAATTCGCGCGGGCGCTACGAAGCGTGGTGCGCGCGGATCGGAGCGGATGTCGGCCGCGTGCTGGAGCGCCTGAGCGCCGACGTGATCCTGATGGCGACACGCGAGTTCGGATTCGTGCGGCTGCCAAGTGCGATCGCGACCGGCTCGTCGATCATGCCACAAAAGCGAAATCCCGACATATTCGAGTTGTTACGAGCGCACGCCGTTCGGCTGCGCAGCTGGCTGGCCGGGATCGAGGGCCTGACGGCGCACCTTACATCCGGTTATCACCGTGATCTTCAGCTCACGAAGGAGCCGACGCTGCGCTGCCTGGAGGCGGTGCCGCGCATGCTGGAAGTCGCCGGCCGCGCGCTGGCCGCGATTGAATTTGATGCGGAGCGCTGCGCGGCCGCGGTCAGCGGCGAGCTGTTCGCCGCCCATGAAGCGCTCGCGCGTGCGGAGGCAGGCCAGCCGTTCCGCGAGGCGTATCGCGCGGTTGCCTCCGAAATCGCCAGCGGCACCTTTGCGCCTTCCCCCGCTGCACGAGCGGCGAACCCCGCACAATTCGTCTCGGCCGAAGTGAGGCAGGAGCTGTCCACGGATTGTGATTCGCTCCGGCAGCGGGCGGAGAAATGGCGTGAGCGTCTGCGGCGTGTCGAGGTAAGTGTGTTCGGCTGACTGGCAGCATCCCCGTCGGGCGGCTCGAATCAACTGATTCACGTCCCCGCCTGCTCGTTCGAGCATCACGGCGGCATGTTGGCCAGTTCGGCCTCAGCGTCCTGGGCTTCGCGCGTCCCCGGATAATCGCGAATGACTTCTTCCAGCAGCTTGCGGGCGTCCTTGTTCTTGCCCGTCTTCCGGTACAGCGCCACCTGTCGCATCTTTGAGGCCGCGTCCGGGTTGCTCTTCAACAGGCCGTTGTCGCCGCCGCCGGATTTCGCCGCGTTCGATTTTGTAACCGAGACCTCCGGCTCTTTCGGCTCTTCCGGCTGCTTGCCGTCGTGCGTTCGCGGCCGCACGCGTTCAAAGTCTCCGCGCGCCTCGGCCCCTACCGCCTTCAGCGCGTAGATCACACCCGGATCGCCGGCCACACCCGTCGCGCGAATGAAGCCGTATTGATCGATGACCATCGTCCACGGCGGCGCGCCGCACTTGAACGCCTCGTGCGTGATCGGCGCTTTCGTAGCCGTGCCTTCGAACTTCTGCGGCCATTCCAGACCTTGCGTTTTCACAAACTCGCGTGCCTTCGCGGTTCGCGTCTCGCTGTCAGCGTTCACGCCGATGAATTCAACGCTGCCGAACCCCTTGGCTTCCGTGTACCGTTTTTTCAGCGCCGCTACCTGTGCTTCACTGGGCGCGGGAAGCATGCTCCAGAAATCGATCACCAGCGCCTTGCTGCCGCGTTTGCGGGGCGAAAGCTCGCCGCCGCCGTCGAGATTGATCGCCACGTCCGGCGCCACCTCACCGGACATCTGGTTTGCACGCTTGCGCGCGCTCACCATGCCCTTGAGTTTTTCATCGTTCGAAGAGGAAATCGCCGCGAGCGCCTTATCCATCAATTGCGCATCGCCGGCCGCACACGCCGCGCAATACACGAGTTCCACCGCCGCGCCGTCTTTCGTCGCGCCCAGCAGCGGCATCGCCGCGCTGAGCGCCGTGGCCGCATCTCCATGACTAAGCGCAACCAAAGTCTGGAGCGCGAGCGCGTGCCCTTTTGCGTCGCCGCTGAGCTTGCTCGCGTCGATCACGCGAACTTTCTCCTCGGCCGCCTTCACGTCGCCGGCCGGCGGAAACACGCCGGGCTTCACAAGCTGGTCGTAGAGCTTGGCCAGATCCGCGTCACTCTGCCCAAGCGCTGGGACGGTAGCCGCCAACAGCACGGCCACTGCCACCAACCAGGACGCTGTGCGAAAAACGGGGCGGGCGATTTCCTTTAGCAGTGTTCTCATGGCCATGCTCTCCATCCGCAATCGGCTTGCGCGCAGAACAGCGAAGCGACGGCAAGCGCTCAGACGGCGAATCATCCAACCTAAGCGCCGCTCACCCGGCGCTCATCGCCGCTTCGCGTTTTCTGACGGGCATCCGCGACGGATCAGAGCACAGTCTGCCAAACCCTTAGCGAGAAAGCAATCCAATCAGCCGGTAGAGCAGCTTCGCGGCCAGGAATTCCGTCACCGTCGTCGGCGGCGCCGGCTTCACTTCCACCACGTCCGCCGCCACGATCGTTCGCTGCCGGGCCACCTCGGCCAGCATGTCAGTCACCTGGTACCAATCCAGTCCGCCCGGCTCCGGCGTGCCCGTCCCCGGCGCGTAGGCCGGATCAAATCCGTCGATGTCGATCGACACATACACCGGATTCCCCAGACTGCCGAGCACGCTGTCGATCCAGCTATTCGACATGCGGCATGTGCGGGCCGAGATGATCGGCTTCTTGGCCGTGCGGATGAATTTCGCCTCGTCCTGCGAGTAGTTGCGCACGCCGACCGCCACGGCCGACACGCCCATGTCGTGAATCCGGCGCATCACACATGCGTGGCTGTACGGCGAGCCCTGATAGCTGTCGCGCAGATCCGCATGCGCGTCGACCTGCAGAACGCTCAGCGTCTTGTGTTTTTCACGCACCGCCCGCACCAGGCCCGAGGAAATGCTGTGCTCACCGCCCAGCCCGATCAAGAACTTCCCGTC
This sequence comes from Phycisphaerae bacterium, assembly GCA_044225155.1. Classification (GTDB taxonomy): domain Bacteria; phylum Planctomycetota; class Phycisphaerae; order UBA1845; family Fen-1342; genus CAYMBL01. The sequence goes on from JBGAJB010000048.1 coordinate 5,578, forward strand.
GCGCACTGGCTTGCGGGCCGCCTCATACACGCGGCGATGCATCAGCTCCGGCCCGCCGACGTGCGGCTCGACCGCGTCGAGGGTCGCGATTCCGTCCCGCAGCGATTCCCGCGCGAGAAACTCGTCGTACAACTCGACCTGCTGGCTGGCCGTGATGATCGCCCGCGGACCGTCGCGCGTGCCGGGGCCAAAGCTGGTCGTCGCGTCATACGGAATCGGCAACACCGCAAAACGCGCCTTCTTGTAATCCGCCGTACGGGCATCCACGCCCAGAAAATTGTCCGGAATGCTGTGCGACAAAGATGATCCTTTCTAAGACGCCTCACATTGCCGCGCCGCGGGCAAAATCCCGCCCCGCGCGGCGCATTGATTCTCGCTCTTGCGCATATTGGCCTCGCGGCTCCGGCGCAGTGAGAGTCCACCCTCTGAATCCACTGCTCAAAGCGCAGCGGCCCACGCTGTTCGGTCTGCGACGCCACACCAGGCCGAGTCCGTGACAAACGACGTGCCGACGACTCCCGATATCATGTCATTACCGTGTCCAACCGCTGCGTTGTCATCACGATTTCCGACCGTTGCTCCGCCGGCCAGGCCGAGGACCGCAGCGGCCCCGCGCTCATCGAGCTGCTGCCGCTCATCGACGGGCAGCTCGTGCATCGCGAAATCGTAGCGGATGAAACGCCGCGCATCGCGGCGGCCGTGAAATCCTGGGTCGGACGCGCCGAAGTGATCCTCAGCACCGGCGGAACCGGCGTCGCGACGCGCGATGTCACGCCCGAAGCGCTCGAGCCGCTCATCGAGCGCCCGCTGCCCGGCTTCGGCGAATTGATGCGCGTGAAGGGCTTTGACGCGACGCCGCTCGCCATCGTCTCGCGCGGCGGCGCCGGCATGATCGGCGCCACGCTCGTCGTCTGGCTGCCCGGCTCGACGCAGGCCGTCCGCGAATGCCTGCGCCTCCTCGCCCCCGCGATCAAGCACGTCTGCCAGTTCGCCACCGGCCGCGCGCCTCACTGAGTGGGCCGGTCATTCCCGGGCTTGGCGACGCCGGCTCCCGCTCACCCAGCTTCGATCGCCGAATTCCCCCGCCCGCCACCCTCTACTTCCGCGGCGAAACACCGTACAACGTCCCCTCGGCCGTCATTCGCCGCTCCGGCTCGGCGGCACCCGGCAGCTCGCAGGCGCGCGCGGCGTGATGTTGCGCAACGAGTTCCACCGTCTCGTCGATGTCGTCGGTGACATGAAACAGCTCCAGGTCCGCGGCCGTGATATTCCGATGCTCCTGCGTCACGACCTCGCGCAGCCAGCCTTCCAGGCCGCTCCAGAAGCTCTTCCCGAACAACACGATCCGCATGGCCGGCGCTTTCTGCGTCTGAATCAGCGTGATCGACTCGAAGAACTCATCGAGCGTCCCAAATCCGCCCGGCAGGCAGACCAGCGCACACGCGTATTTCACGAACATGACTTTTCGGGCAAAGAAATAGTGAAAGTTCACCGACACGTTCTGATACCGATTCGAGACCTGCTCCTGGGGCAACGAGATGTTCAACCCGACGCTCTTGCCGCCCGCCTCGAACGCCCCGCGATTGGCCGCCTCCATGATCCCCGGCCCGCCGCCCGTGATCACCGCAAAGCCGCGCTGCACCAGCCGCGCAGCCAGCCGTCGCGCAATCTCGTAGTACGGTGAATCCGGCTGCGTCCGCGCCGAGCCGAACACGGACACGGCCGGCCCGATGTGATGCAGCGCCTCAAACCCATCCACAAACTCGGCCAGGATGCGAAAGAGGCGCCAGGTGTCGAAGTTCATCTGCTCGATCGGCGTCGATTCGGCCATAAGTGTCTCCGCACGCATCGTAGCCAGTCGCTGCCGAATTCGCGGCCTATGTCCAATCCTTCTCCGGAGGCGTACATCGCCATCCTTGTCCCGGACAGTTGTGCCGCCATCCTTCGCCGGCAGAAGATGTATCGCCATCCTTCACCGGAGACGTGCATCGCTATCCCTTAATGGAAACGCCATCCCTCTCCGGGAGAGTTGTGTCGTTATCCATCGCCCGGAGGGCGCGCGTTCGTTGCCAGTGACTTCAGTCACTGGGAGACAGGCCTTCCTCCGTTTCCTTCCTGAGTCTCATGCGACTGCTCACGATGGAGCCCCAAATCCCGCGGTAGCCAAGCCGTCAGCCACTGATTCTTACAGCTTCTCGATAGCGCATCCGCATTCCGGACAGCGATTTTCCGTCAACCCTACCAGCAGATATCCACGACCGGCACGCGCGCGGATCGGGCGGCACGCCGACTCTCCGTATCCCGCGCAAGCGCGCCAACCGTGCCCACCGCCAGCAGGACAAAACCAGCGACGCGACAAAGTAGATCGGCCCGATCTGATTCAGATAGGTCGCCAGCCAGCGACCCGAAAACGGAATCCCCACCTTTCCGGTGCACAGCGGAAACGCCAATCCCAGCAGTCCGGCCCCCAGGCCAGCCACCCACCAGCGCGGATAGAGCGCGCTGAGCAACATCACGACCAATGGCAGAACGAAATTGATCAGCGCAAAATTCGCCAGCCCGCCGCGCCCCAAGTGAGTCTGTGCAAAGCTCGTGAGAAGCGGCTGCAATAACCCCAGCAGCCCACCGGCCGCCACATAAGTCAGCAGCACGCTCCACGCCGGCCGCGGTTTCACATAGCGGATGCTCATCTCCATCTCATTACGCAAACTTCGCCCTCGTGTTCGTTCGCTGGATCAGCGGGCGGCCCAACTTCCGGTACGATCCTCCCCCGCATGAGCAGTCGTGACAACGCCTCATCTGTCGATCCGTCGGCCATCGCCATCAACCGACCCTCAAGCCGTGTCCGTCTCGCGACCGGCCTGGGCTTGTTCATCATCGTGCTCGGCGTCTATCTCGCGACCCTTTCCCCCGGCGTCGGCCACGGCGACATCGCGGAATTGCAGTGGGTCGCCCCGCAACTCGGGATCTGCCACCCGCCCGGCTATCCGCTCATCGTCTGTGCCGGCTGGCTCGTCGCGCACATCCCGCTGGGGCCAAGCATCGCGTGGCGGTTGAACCTGTTCACGGCCATCTGCGCCGCCGTCGCGTGCGTGCTGCTGTACGACGCGCTGGCGCGCATCACGCAGCGCGTGGTTCCCGCCGTCGTCGGAGCGGCCACGCTCGCGTTCAGCGCAATCTTCTGGATGCACGCGCTCGAGTCCGAAGTCTATGCGTTCTATGCCCTGCTCCTCCTGGGAGGAATCTACTGCGGCGTGCGCTTCTTCCTTGCCGGGCGCGTCGCATGGTTCATGGCCGCGGCATTGCTGCTGGGCGCCTGCGTCTCGAATCGCGTTTCCGAAGTGTTCGTGCTGCCCGCGCTGCCGCTCGCGTGGCTGGCGTTTCGACACACGGCGCGACTCACCGTCGGCCGGCTCGCCCTCGCGGCAGTGCTGTTCCTGCTCCCCTCGGGCTTCACGCTCGGCTTCTACCTCTTGCGGCAGGATCCAAACGCGCTGTACCTGCGCGACAACCTCCTGCGCGACAAAATCATCGAGCCCCAGAGTCGGCCGTTTTCCGAGCTGTCCGCCTGGGAAAAACTCCAAGATGCCGTTAGCTACAGTCTCGCTTTGAAGTGGCAGCACGTGGTCGTTGGCGACCAGCGCGCCGAACTCGTGCAGCTCCCATGGCAACTCGACAAGCTCGGATGGCTGCTCAGCGGCGCGGGGGCGATTCAAGATCGCTTTCCCACGGAAACCGAGGAAAACCGCTGGCGAAAACTCGAACAGACGCCCGGCGCGTCATCGGCCTGCCGGGACTTCTGCTCTACTCGCGCTTCGCCGCGCGATTCTCTGGCGGCACGCCTGGGGGCTGGCTCGTGCTGGGCGGCGCGCCCGTCGCGGCGCGGGCGGATTCGCGTTCTATCTCTTTCACCGTCCGCCCGACAATCTCGAATTCACCATTCCGCTGCTCGTCGGCCTCTCGCTGCTCGTCGGCCTCGGAGCCGCCGGGCAGCCACCATCGAGCGCGTCACGCTGCATCATGTATCGAGCGCTGCCTTGGATCGCGCTGCTGGTTCCAATTTCATTGTTGGCCGGTAACTGGGCATCTTTGCGAAGTCCGCCGCTGAGGTTCGCGCCCGTCGATGAAGCACGCCGCATCGCCGCCGCCCCCCTGCCGCAAAATGCGGTCGTCATCGCCAGCTACGAGCCGGCCATGAAATACCGCTATCTCTTGCAAACCGAGGGACATCGCCCGGATGTATCGATCGTGATCAGCCGCAGCAGCTACACGCCGCAGCAAACGCAGCAGCTCTTCTTCGAGTTGTTCCGCCAGGGACGTCCGATTTATCTACCCACCGACGAGACAATCCCCGCGTTTCGCAGTGTCTACGAGAAAGGGACCGAACCGGATGTCGCGGCGGCCGGTTTTCTGTGCTTTCGACCCATTTCGCGCAGGCCATACTGCCGCGAAAATAATCGCCGCGCGACACCTCAGAATTCAAGGGGAAATCGCTAGGCGATCAGCGCGGAGTCCGCCTGCGTCGCGAAATCGCTGCGCAAACGCGACATGGCACGTGATTCATGCTGGCGAATGCGTTCCTTCGAGACGCCGAGCTTCTTGCCGATCTGCTCGAGCGTTTGCGGTTCGCCGCCGCCGTCCAGCCCGAACCGCTGCCGCAGAATTTCCTGCTCGCGCGGCGTGAGCACGTTCAACATCGACTCGATCTTCAGCCGCACCGCCCGCACGGCTTCGTCCTCGTGCGCGTCGAGCGCTGCGGCCGGCGACTTCCAGCAGTTCCTCGCGGCCCGTCTGGTAGCCGCTCGGCATGCGTGCGCTGCTCGGGGCACGCTGCGGGCAAAGTTCTTCATGATCGCCCACGACGCGTACGTGCTGAATTTGAAGCCGCGGCGAGTAGTCGAATTTGTCGACCGCCCGCATCAGCGACACGTTGCCGTCGCTCACCAGCTCGAAGAAGTCCTGACCGGCCCGCGTGCTTCTTGGCGATGCGGCAATCAGCCGGAGATTGGCCTGCGTGATCTGTTTCCTGACCTCGCCCGCTTCCTCGACGAGACGCTCGATCTGTCGAGTTCCGCGTCGACGGCCGTTTCCGGGCAGATCGCCCGTCGCAGGCTCATCGGCGTATGAACTTCAGGTAATTCATCTTACGGAAAAGGGGCCGCCTCGCCTGTCGCCGAAAGCAGCGGCCTGGCGGAATAGTTCCTGCAAATACGCCGGCAGCTCCCCGGCATGCGGCGTGCGTCGCTCGCGATCTGGTACGGCTGACGCCTGTCGCAGCCCAGGATGATCTCGGGCGCCATGACGCCGAAATCGTCGCTCGCGACGAACTCGATCTCGAGGCGACTTCACGCGCGACCGCATCTCCGTCAATACCGCCGAAATCTCGGCCGGATCGCGCTCAAACCGCTCGGCCAGCCCGCCCAGCGAGCAGCCGTCGCAATGCGCTTCCCAGATCTGCATCCGACTGTCGTCGGTCTCCACCGCCAGCGCCGGGCGATTCAAAATGCCACGCTGCGGATGGGCCGCGTCGTAGCTCTTCAGGATGAGTCGAATCGTTTCAATCGCGCGGCCAGTCTCCGCCGACGCAATCTTGGCGATCGAATTCGCGGTGCGATGACCGCTGGTCGCGAGCAATTGCGCCCGCTGGATGATCGCGTCGCGCTCCTGCACGCTGAGCTGCGAGAATCCGCGCCCGCGCGCCACGAGTTCGGAGTTTTCAGCGACGAAGCGGCGAACGCAACGATCCGGGAAAACCAGGCGGGTGCGGCGGTCTTCCCCTCGCAGCCGCCACCCCACCAGACCCCGGCGATGCCAGCGGAAGATCGTCTTCGTGCTGACTTCAAATCGCTTGGACAGTTCCTGCAACGAGAAAAAGCGATCCACCGCCGGCGTCTCGTGAATATCAAGATCATTGCTCAGGTCTTCGGCCAGCGTCACCAGGTCCGTGCGTGCCGTTTGTCCGCTGACCAGATCCGGCTCGCCCGCGCCCTCCGGCCGGCGCGGCCGCAAACCAGTGATTCCGTGATAGAGAAAGTCGTACGGAAACGAGCGTCCCGCCTCGACGACGGTCAGCAGGAATTCGATGTTCAGGAGCTGTCGCAGCCGCAGGCGAGATGGTCCACGCTTCAACTGCGCCGCAAGCGCCGCCAGAGCGGGACTGCGATACTTCAGCATGGTGCTTCCTGTCGTGTTCCGTTACCCGCGACCCGCGTCTTCGGCTGGCCAACCGCGGAACTCGCCGGTTGCCCGCCGCATCCCCCCGCGACGATCGCTCCACCCCTAACGGACGGACTCGCCCCGAGCTTATGGGCCGCCCGCCACAACTATCGGAGAATATTACTGCGCTCTTAGCGCTCGTCAAATAGAAAGTTGGCGGAGAATTGTCATTTACAGTGCTTGTGAGGATTTAGACGAAATTCCGTCAGAGACATCTCGCCGGGAATCAAAAACGAAGCGAGCGCCCCACAGTCGGGACGCCCCGCCAACCACTCCAAGGGAATCTGCTCCGCCCCGACGCAGCTAGCGCACCAGGTACGGCGGCTGGAACACATACTTGCTCGAACCCCCGCCCGCGATGGCCGTCTTGTCCACCGCGTACGCCGGCTGAATCAGCACTTTCTTCTGATTCATCGCACCCGTCAGTTTCACGTAGACGATTCGCACCCCCGCGAATTTCACAATCGTGTACTTCGCGTTGTTACCCGGACCGGACACTGCATTGAACAGCGGAATGATCGTGCGCCTGACCCTTGATCGCTTCGAGATCGTCTTTCACGCTCGCGCTCAGCCCGGTGTCGCCTTCCAGCGTCAACGTTCCATTAACCCTGTAAATTCAAGCGTTCCGCCGAAATACGCCAAGTCGGACTCGTTCACGCCATAACGAAGATCTCGCCGCGCGATGTCGGCTGCAAGCAGTTCGACGAGCCGATATCGACCGTTCCGAAGTTGCCGGGCGGAAGCTGCCCCGATCCCGCGCCGGGATACAGATTCAGCTCTTTTACGCCATCCGCCCCGCTCGTCACCGCGCCCGTTTCCGGGTTATAGGAGTACGAATCCCCATTCGTCACGCTGCCGTTCAGAAGGTTGTTCCACGAGTTGATGTGCAGCGCGAAGGGCAGCAGCAGCGCGTTTCCGGAATTCTCGCGGATCTTGAAGCCCTTGATGTCGTCGCGGAATGCCGCCATCGCATTGGCTTCGAGGTCCTTGCTGTCGCGGCCGAGCGCCCGGGCGAAGAACATCCCGATCGACCCGCCGTGATCGCTGTTGCGATGCATCACGACCCGCGCCCCATTGAACAGGTCTTTGCTCCCGTTCGTCACGAGCGTCCCCGGCGTCTGCCAGTCATAGCGGCCAAGCGTCACGTCGCTCCCGCTCAAGACGGCGTTCACGTGCAGAATTTGGTTTTCGCTCGCCATCTCAATCGCTTCGTCCACCGCCCCGCTAAAGACATTGTCCTGGCTGCCGGCGCTCTGCAGTCGTTTGTCATCCAAGATCTCCCACGCCGCCGCCAGCGCGGACGCATCCGCCGCACGCTGCACTTCGGCCTGCGTCGAATACAGCATCCCCACGTCGACCGCGAGCGCCGCCACGCCCACGAACACCACCAGGCTGATCGCAACGTACGCGACCACCGCGCCTCGCCGACTTCGCCCACCGATCATCTTCGCCCTTGCCATTCGACGCGCCTCGCTTCAAGGTCCACGAAATCCGTCAACGCCGCTCGCGCCTAGCCCTCGCTGCCGTCGTTTTCCTCGTATTCCTCGTCGCGGTCGGTGTACTGGAACACCGTGCGCGGGTTCGTGTCCCGCGAAATCAGGCGCCCTTCCGCGTCATAGCGCCGCACTTCCACGATCCGCAGCAACTCGACGCGATTGCCGCCGTAGCTCACCCACGACTGCGACGCCGAAACATCCGTCGTGTATCGCGAGAGATTCGACACATTGATCGGCCCCGTCAGTTGCGTCGCGGCCGTTCCGCCGAACGCCCCCCACGTCTGCGACGCGCCGTTCGTTATCGCGTAGGTCAGCACGCCGTTTCGCGCATCGAGCGACTGCGTCCAGTGCACCGTCTCGGCCGCCGCGCTCAGCGGATCCTCGCGATAGACCTTGCTGCCCACATTCGTTTCGCCGTACCAGGCGAACATCTGCAACCCGCCGTTATTGAAGTCGGGTCGCTCCTGATAATTCCACAGTGTCTGGAAATAGAACGAGTTCAAGTCGCCATACGGCGAAATCACCGTGTGAAACTGCGGCGAATCAATCGAGTCATCCCGGCTCGGTGAGCACCGCCTCCCAGTCTTCTTCCACACGCATGGTTACCGGATCGTCCGCCACCGCTGGTTGCGACGGCAGCGTGAACACGAACAGCGCGGCCGCTCCGGCGCCGCACCGTACACCTCTCCGCATCAGTTCTCTCATCGCAACTTTCTCCTCCGACAGAGCCCGCCGCGGGGGCGCAGGTTCGTCTTGATCGAATCTTCATATCGGAGTGCGGCGGCGCGATGACATTCGCGCAATGCGGCTACCAATCGCGATCCGACCCCGACCAGCGGAATCGAGTTTCCGTCACCTGCCGCCCGGAATTCGCCCGTGAGCAGTTACTATCGGGACTAGCTTCGGCGTGAAATGACGCCTCACCATCGGCCCCGGCGGAGTGCTGTATGCGGAAGAACGTTCTGACCGTCTTGCTCGCGCTAGCGTGCCTTTGCCCACCGCCCGGTAACGCCGCCCAGACCGCTCCGCCTCAGCGCGCTAACGCTTCGACGTCTCCGCCGTCCAGCCAAGCAAGCGACGCTGCCGCGCTCCGCGCCGCCCTCGAACAGGCCGGTGAAAATCGCCCACAGCTCCAGCGCGTCCTCGACCACTACCGCCAGCTCGGCGACTCCCAGAAACTCGCCGCCGCCGAGTTCCTCATCGCCAATCTCCCCGGCCACGGCTACATCGTCACCGCCCTCTACGACAAGGACAAAACCGAGCTGCCCTTCGACGCCCTCGACTTTCCGAACTTCGGCGCGGCCGACGCCGCCATCAAGAAGTTCGAGCAGGAGCGCGGCGGCTCCGTCGATTTCGCCCGCAAGCGCTTCGACGCCGACCTCACGACCATCACCGCCGATTTCCTCATCGAGAACATCGATCTTGCCTTCCAAGCCTGGCGTGAGCGCCCCTGGGCCCGCGACGTCAGCTTCGAGGCGTTTCTGAATCACGTGCTGCCCTATCGCGGCAGCGAGGAGCCGCTCAACCACACCCGCGCCGCGCTCCTCCAGCGCTTCGACGACCTCGCCGCCAAACTCAAAAACCCGGCCGACATGACCGAGGCCGCCGCCGCCATCCAGCACAACGTCGCCGGCTGGATCGGCTTCTCCGATCTCTATTACCTGCATCCCACCGATCAGAGTTATGAGGAGATGTGCCGCCACAAGCTCGGCCGCTGCGAAGACATCAGCAACATGCAGCTCTACGCCTTGCGCGCCAACGGCATTCCCGCCGCCAGCGACTACACGCCCTTCTGGGCCGACCGCGACAACAACCACGCCTGGGAAGTCATCCTCGACGCGACCGGCCGCGGCCACGCCGGACTCTCCAACCGCGCCGCCAAGGTCTATCGCAAAACCTTCGCCCAGCAGGAAGCCAGCCTCGGCCGCCGCAAAGCCGAATCCGAAGATGTCCCGCCCTGGCTGAGCCGCACGACCTACCTGGACGTGACGGACCAGTACGTCGACACCACCGACGTCGACCTCCCCCTCACGAGCGCCCCGCCCGGTCCGACCCGCTGGGCCTACCTCTGCGTCTTCAACGGCGGCGAGTGGCAGGCGATTCACTGGGCGGAGATCTCCACTGCGACCGCGGCAGTTGCTTCAAATCAACCCGCCACGGGCACACCGCCCACAGCCAATTTCACCAGGATGGGCCGCAACATCGCCTATCTGCCCGCCTATTACCTCGACAAAAAGCTCGTCCCCGCCGCCGCCCCGTTCATTCTCGAAAAATCCGGCCACATGCGCCCCCTCGACGGCGCCGCCGGCCGCACACTCTCCCTCGAACTCACCATCACCCGCCCGGCCACGCCCGACGCCGACACGCGCCGCGACAAGCCCATGCTCGTCGTCCAGCCCAACAAGCCTCACGAACTCTTCTATTGGGATGGCGGCTGGCAATCACTCGGAAAACGCACCGTCGAATCCGGTGCGGCCGTCACATTCGACAACGTCCCCGCCCACCGCCTCTACTGGCTCGTGGCCGACGGCTCCGATCGCCTGGAACGGATTTTTACGATTGAAGATGAGAACAAGCAGGTGTTTTGGTAGGGCAAACACAAACCACACTACCCACTTACAGCTTCCGGCCTCACGAAGCTCCGCGTTAAGCGAACTCCGGAAGGCCAAGACGCCCGCCCAGCCGTCGCCGGCAACCGCATTTGTATGGAGTCACCGGATCGAGCCGATTTCCTGCACTCGGTCATGTGCCAGGTCGGACTTCCGCGCCGGCGAACCGACGCGCGCAGCTTTGAGCGGCACAGCGGTTACATGAGCATCCTGCTGGAAGCGGGCAAGCTCTTCAATGGCAAAGACTTTATCGAGCAGCCGCTGCCCTACGGCACGATTCCCCGCCTCGTCATGGTTCATGTCAGCTCCGAGGCGGTTCGTACGCGCCAACGGTCCATCGAAGTCGGCAGCACGATGCGCCAATTCCTGACGCGGCTCGGCATCCAGACCAACGGCGGCGAACGGGGCGGCTACACCGCCTTCAAGCGGCAGATGGAATCGCTCGCCGCCTGCAAGCTGACGCTCGGCATGCAATCGGAGGGCCGGGTCGTCACCGTTGACGCCAAGCCGATCCGCAAGTTCGAGGCCTGGTTGCAGCACGACGGCACGCAGCACACGCTTTGGCCGGGAGTGCTTGAATTATCACGGGATTTCTACGAGACGTTGACCGAGCACGCCGTGCCGCTGGACTATCGGGCGCTCTGCTCGCTGAAGGACTCTGCGCTGGCCCTGGATGTGTACACCTGGTTGGCGCACCGCCTGCGCCGCGTGAAGGGCACGCACGGCGCCATGCTCAGCTGGCAGAATCTCCGCGATCAGTTCGGCCAGGAATACGCGAACCCCAAGGATTTCAAGAAGGAATTCCGCCGCGCCCTGCATCAGGTCTGCATCGTATATCCGGACGCACGCATCGGCGAAGTGATCGGCGGGCTGATCCTCTACCCCTCACGACCGCCGCTGGCGCCCTCCCAGGTGAGCTTCGCGGGCGCGCCGAGGTCGAGTGGGGAGCCCGACGAGGCAGAACAGGACCCGCTGGGGCAAGCTCCGGCCATCTTCCCGTCCATGGAACCTGTGGATAACTCAGAGGAATCCCCGACTTATGCACGCTGAATCGCCCGCCGAGCTGCGCTGAATCGCCCCCCTCAGCCTTCCTCGACGTGCGCTGAATCGCCCCCCCTAAATCCTATAGTAGAATACCTATAGCTCTTACCGGTAGTTGATCCAGCCAAAACTGTGAGTAGTTCCCGGCACGGTGCGGGAGCTTCAATCGCAATCATCGAACTTGTCGTGGAAAAGAAACGGCATTCAGGAAAGGAGGGGAGGGTGCCCGCTCGCGGAACAGGGCCTATTTCGCGTTTGGATGCGATTCTGGAAGGAGTTTGATGCTCGGGGAGGGAATGCACTACAAATCCATAGAAATGCCTTATGTCAGGCAAGGATCGATTTACGATGTTCTCCTCACCAGTCATGACCGCCCCATACCGGCGGTTGTCCACGTCATTCGGTAGATCCGCGATGAGCATCCTAACAGCAATAGCACTGCGATAGTCGATACGCCAGCCGCCGCCCAGTACACGCTCGTATCGTGGGCGTCTCGGAAAACTCTTCTATTCGCGATTCGTCCATCAGGATAGACGCTCACCCGAAACTCGGTTCTCGGAGCTGACGACCACCAAAAACGCGACCGTTCCCACACCCACTCCTCGGCTATCTTTGGAGGTGGTTCAATTCCACGAAATCGAAATGTCAATAGATCCCAGTCGGACCATTCCGTATCGCAAATAACGACTCGACTTGGGCTCCCGAGCCACTCGCGGAGCCTATACGAGGAGCTAGTCTTTAACGAAGACGCCAAGATCGAAAACATAGAAGGCATGGAGGAAATCCACGCTATTACGTGCACAACAAATAGGGCGCACACCGCAATCCCCATCCAGCGAGAACCGAATCGCGGCACTACTCGCGCGCCGCTTCGACGAGTGTTCGAAATAGAATGCCCGCACTCAGGGCAGTACCCGCTTGTGTTGCCAATAAGTGAGTAGTTGCAGTGACTGCAGCAAGATACATTTCGAGGCGATCGAAAGCGATCGAGCCACCAAGCAACAGGCACTACCGCTATGCAAACAAGACCCGCACATCTCATTAACCCGCTCGAGACGATGCCAACCGAATTTCCAGTCGCCGCGTCATAGTACTCAACCCGATCGGCAGTTGCCGTAAAGCGAGGTTTGTTTGTGAAGAGCACGCTCCCCCAGTCAACGGAAATGTACGGCCACCCATAGTACCCCACGGCAGACGAGGAGGCCGCTCGAGGTATGGTTATAATGACCAACAATACCAGGGCAGCAACTGCAGCGATGTTTGCCATTCGGCGCAAAGGCTACCTTTTCAGTTTGCTGCGCAGTACGATGCTATGAGGGCTGCCAACGCCATTCCCAAAGCAACAGCCGACTCCTCCGAAGCGACGAATCCGGTTGGACGCGAAAGGCAGCACTTTCCAAGGGTATCATCCACGTAGTCGACGCAGTCGGCCGAGAAAAGGCACCAGTTAGGATGATTGTCGCGCCAATCAGACTCCTGGGCTCTCAAACATGACTGAATTTGGTCGCAAGTGGCGGCACTGCAGCTTGTCCCGTTGGGGAGACTACCAGTCGTTGCAGGGGTTGCTGGAAATCCTGGATCCCAGTTTCCTGGATTGTTAGGCAAGTATCCGTCATCTCCCCCGCCCCCTGTCCCCGCTTCACAGCCGCAGCAGACAGTGTGATCAGCCGGGCCAAAATCATACATTTCACCGTCGATGGAGAACCCG
>JBGAJB010000415.1:0-2227 GCA_044225155.1 Phycisphaerae bacterium
AAGCGCGGCGCCGTCCCCCGTCCCCGGATTGTGGAACAGGATCAGGTCCGGCACGGGGATATCAAAGCCATTGCTCGTGAACGTCGCATCAAATGTCGGTTGTCCCGAGTTCGCGGGGGCGATGGCCGAAGCGAGCGAACCGCCCGCATTCTCAAAATCGCCGCCGAGGTGGAAGTAGATGTAGACCGGCGTGGGGAAGGAGTAGCCGCCGATCGTGGCCGCGTCACCACTCGTGCTATCGAAAAACGTGTAGCCGTTTTGCGTATACAGGGCCGAATCGGTCGGGCACACCCCGCCGAACGCGTGCAGCGGATCCACCGTGGGGTCCGCCGTATCGTCGCGCTGAAATGCCACCGCGATGAAGAAGTAATGGACGAAGTCGTCCGTATCGAGATTTTGCATCGAAATGGTGACGAATTTCCGACCGGTCGGCTCCGAGCAGGGGTCGATGTCGCCGCGTGGTGTGCAGTCCGTCACGCCACCCACGCCACCGCCGCCGCCTCCGCCACCAGAACCGCCCCCGGAACCCGTACCCACGAAATCGGAGAAGAGTGATCGCCCGATCAGGAGCGTGTCCGATCCGCCGCTGCACCCGTACAAGCCGACAAAAAGGGAAAAGGCCCCGGCTCCGGCCAGTAGGCGCGAATTCAGGCTGCGTCGCATCCGGTTTGCTCCGTGTGATTCCGTGCCGCACTAGGCGACCCGAAGACAGCCCCGCTGAGCGGCATCCTCGCCGCGCGCGAGGCGTCTTCGATTCAATCGATTATGCCGGGTCGCCAAGTTTCCGGCAAGCACAGAATTTGGGCCAGGTTGCAGGTCTATGCGCGGTCTGAATCGCTGTTGCAGGCCACTTTGGGCCGGGCGAGTGCAGCCCGTGCGTTAGAATCCAGCCATGCAGCTCGATGTACTCAAGAACGACGCGAAGACCGAAGTCGGAAGTTATTTCATCTCGAATTATCCGCCGTTTTCGGCCTGGAAGCCGGACGACGTCAGCGCGGCGCGGCAAGCGCTGGCAACGCCGCGCCCGAACAGCGCGCCGCCGACTCCGCTGGGCCTCTACCTGCACATTCCGTTTTGCCGGAAGCGTTGCAAGTTCTGCTACTTTCGCGTGTACACCGACAAGAACGCTTCCGACGTCGATCATTACATGGATGCCCTGTCGCAGGAAATCGCGCTCTACAAGGACGCGCCGCGGCTGGCCGGGCGGCAGTTTGAGTTCGTCTACTTCGGCGGCGGCACGCCCAGCTTTCTCAGCAACGAGCAGCTTCAGCGGCTGATCGAGCGCATCAACCAGCACTGGCGGTGGGATGCCGCGCGCGAGGTCACGTTCGAATGCGAGCCGGGCACGCTCAAGCTCAGCAAACTGCAGACGATTCGCTCCATCGGCGTCACGCGGCTCAGTCTCGGCGTCGAGCACTGGGACGACGAGGTTCTCGAACTCAACGGCCGGGCGCATCGGTCGAAGGAGATCGCGATCGCCTATCAATGGGCGCGCGAAGTGGGTTTTCCGCAGATCAACGCCGATCTCATCGCGGGCATGATCGGCGACACGGACGACGGCTGGAAAAGGGCGGTCGAGCGCACACTCGCAATGCAGCCCGACAGTGTCACGATCTATCAGTTGGAACTGCCCTACAACGCGGTCTTCTCCCGCGAAGTCCAGGATGGCCGGCCGGTGCCGGTCGCGGACTGGGCGACAAAGCGCCGCTGGGTGGCGTACGCGTTCAGCGAATTCGAAAAGGCCGGGTTCACGGTGTCTAGCGGCTACACGCTACTGCGAGGCAATGGGGCAAGCTCGCCGAAGTTCGTCTACCGCGATTCGCTCTGGCACGGCGGAGACATGATCGGGACCGGCGTGGCGTCGTTCTCGCACGTGGGCGGCGTGCATTACCAGAATCTCGACAAATGGGAGACCTATCTGGCCGCGATCGAGCGCGGCGAACTCCCGCTTTCCCGCGCGCTCAAGGTTTCTCCGCGCCAACTTCTGATCCGCGAGCTAATTCTGCAACTCAAGCTGGGACGGCTGGACCCAGCCTACTTCCGCAGCAAGTTTGGCGTCGACATCGCGCGCGATTTCGCGCCATCCTTTGATTCGCTGGCCGCAGACGGCTATCTGGCGACATCGAATCCGCCGACCTCTGACGAGATTCGGCTGACCCGCGAGGGCCTCCTGCGCGTCGACGGGCTGCTGCCGCGTTTCTTCGAGAGCGAGTTCCAGAACGCGCGT
>JBGAJB010000416.1:0-2219 GCA_044225155.1 Phycisphaerae bacterium
CCTTGAACATCTTCAGCAGGACGTGCGGATCGTCTTTCAGCCGCGCGATGACCACGAGGCGGCGATAGACCGGCAACTGGTATTTCTCACCCAGGATCGGATGGCGGGCGGTGCGCCGCGTGCGGTCGACGACGCCGCGGCCCCGACACCAGATCGCGAGGGAATCGATGCGGTCGGGGCTGAGCTTGACCGTGAGGCCGTGACTATTGGCGGACCGGACGACCTGTTCGAGATCGACCTCCTCAAAGCGCCGGTAATTGCTCTTTTCGAGCAGATACTCGAGGCGCTCGTAGAGTTCGCGATAGCTGTCGGTAGTGCGGAGTGTCTTCAGATCGTGGAGCCAGATGGTGTCGCAATCGGGATTGACGAGCGCGTAGTGCTCCGCGAGTTCACGTTCCAGCGCGGCGGCCTCCTGCTCGCCGATGGCGCGTAATGCCTCGGCCACCGGACGCAGGTCGGCGGCGTCGGGGCCGAATGTGGCGGTGTCCGAGACGACCGCTTCGACGATGTCTCCGGAGCGGACGGGGATGTAACAATCGTCCAGGAGGTGCGTGGCGACATGCGCCGTCGGGTCGCGGGCCAGGCTGCGCTTCGAGCGGGCCATGGGTTCCGATGGTAGCCGAGCGGGCCGGTCGCGCGTTTTTCGCGTTGAATTCACCGGGATTTCGTCGGTCGCGGACCACTCCCTCGTCCGCTCCGATATAAATAATGAATGAGGGGTCGCTTGCCTCCCGGCGATTCCGCAGGAAACGTGAATGAAACTTGCTCGCCGATGGATGTTCGCTCTGATCGCCGCGGTGGGTGTACAGGCCGGCGCGATGGCGCCGGGGCAAACCCTCAAGCCGGCGAGCGCCACCCTTCCCGAGAGCAACGAAGGTCTGCTGCTCGTGAATGCGGCGGAGGACGCCATCCGCGCCGGCGATTACCGGCTGGCGCTGGAACAGATCGACCGCCTGATGCGCCTGCGCGGCGAATTGGTGGGTGGAGCGGCGAGTCGCACCTATGTGCCGGTCTGGCGCGAGGGCGTGCGACTGCTGACGCCATTGCCGCCGGATGCGCTGCGGCTCTACCGCGACCTTTATGACGCCGAAGTCGCAACGCGTTTTGACAAGGCCCGGTCGAGCGGGGAAGTGTCGGAACTGGAAGAACTGTTTCGCATCTACCGTCTGAGCGCGTCCTGGCCGGCGATCGGCGCGGATCTGGCAGCGCGGCTGCTCGACAAGGGCGTGTTTGGCCGGGCGCTGGAGGTGTTGGAGGAATTGGCGCGGACGGCCGGGCCGGCCGAGTTGCCGGAAGTGCAGTTGCGGCTGGCGGCGGCCTACGCCCTGACGGGCGCGCTGGATCGAGCGCGCGCGGCGGCCGCGGCGATCGACGCACCGAATGCGCCGGCGGCCCTGCAGGCGCGAATCAAGGCGGTGCGCGAGTGGCTCTCGACGACCACGGCCAGTTCCGCCCCGGCGGGCGACGGGGATTTTGTGTTGTCGCCGCTGTGGACGCAGTCGCTCCCGTCGCAGGCGGTCGTACAGCGCGGCGATGAAGAGATTCTCGACGCCATCGACATGTTGCGTCGCCTGCCGCTCTATGAGCCGGTGCTGACGTCTAACGATCTGATCATCCGGCTGCGCGGGCGCGTCAGCGTGCTCGATGCGAATACGCTGTCGCTGCGCTGGACGGCGCAGGAGCATCTGGCCGAGGGACAACCGTCGGAACCGGAGCCGAGTTCGGAAGGCGCGATCACGCTCTCGCGCGACACGGATCAACTTCTTCAAGCGCATCTGCGGCACACTGTCGGCTGCGGCTTCGGGATGGTGTTCACCATTGAAGGCGGGCGGACCGATCCGCGCACGCGCGGCGTGACGTTTACGGTGGATGAGCGCGGGCGAAACGAGCTGGTCGCACGTGATCTGGCGACGGGGGCGCTGCGCTGGCGGAGCGGTGACGACGCGACGGATTCGCTCTACGACGTGGAATTTCAGGATCGTCCGCTGGCGCTGGATGGGCGGCTGCTGGCGCTCTTCCAGCGCGCGGGCGAAGTGCGGCTGGCCGATATCGATCCCCAAACGGGGCGCTGCCGCCGGGAAGTGCTCGTGGTCGGACTGCCCACGCATTTTGATTCGAACGGCTATGGCGGACGCTGCCTGCTGGCGGCCGACGAGACGACGATTTTCGTCTGCACCGGCAATGGCGTGATCGCGGCGCTGGAGCGCGAGGACCTGGCC
>JBGAJB010000417.1:0-2209 GCA_044225155.1 Phycisphaerae bacterium
GTCGGTCCAAACGGCGACACCGGGGCGGGCTCCGCCTCGCGTCCGCGGCCGGTGTTACCCGCCGCGCGGGCCTCCTCGTCGGTCGGTCTGCCCAGCAGATCGGAACCGGCCGCGAGCGCTTCCGCCTTCGTGATGTAGTGCAGCTTGAAGACGCGCGTTTCGGTCGGCGTGCGCTCGCCGGCAACCTCCGCGGGCGTACCGACGAACACCGTATTTCGATTCTTGCGCCAGGCGAAGCCAAGCGGCGTCAACACGGCATCCAGCGCCTCTTCGAGCGAGACGGAGTAGAGATTGACGGTGACGGCGCCCTTCACGTCGGGGCTGGAAACGATGCCGGTGCGGGCCTGGTAGCTGAGGATTTCAAGCAGCGCGCCGATTTCGGTGTCGCGCACGTGAACATCGAGCAGACCGCTCGGACTCACGGTCACGCCACCGACGGACTGCTGCTCCGTCGAGGTCGCGGCCTCCGGCAGCGCGGAACTCGCACCGCGCAGCAAGCCGTTCAGCAGGCCCGCGAGCGCCGGCTGGCTAGTAGGCTCCTGAGCCGCTGACAAAGCCGTGCCCGAGAAAAGCACGACCAGCAGAATTCCGCGACGACGGCGAGTTGGGTAATCCGGCACGCGATTCACAGGCCTTCCTTGGCGCTGACCACAACGTCCGTGCTGGTCGGGATTGTTATCGGCAGGTTGCCGGAACCCGATGCCGCCCACCATTACGATTGGAACACTTCCAGTTGAGGGATGACCGCGCCCGCCCGCGTTTGCGGGCCGTTCCTGCGGCATCCGCCCCTGGCAAATTGGCTAGCGAAGCCCGGAGGCCGCGGTGCGGCGACGCGCAGCTTTTACGCTCATCGAGATGGTCACGGTCATGGCGATCATCGCCACGCTGGCGGCGCTGACCGTGCCGCGCTTCGGACGATCGCTCGAATTGCGCCGCGCGGAAGGCGCCGCGCGCCTCGTGGCCGCCGATGTACTGCGCGCCCGCGAGTTTTCGCGAATCAGCGGCACGCCGCATTCGATAGCGTTCAACACGCTGACGAGCGCCTACACGATCGATATGCCCGATCCGGATCATCCGCGCGTCAACTATTCCGTCAGCTTGCCGTTTATGTTCGGCGTCGTCGTCACCAGCGCGAGCTTCAACTCATCGCCGACGCTGAGCTTCACCTCCGAAGGGCTGCCCAGCGCCGGCGGCACGGTCACCGTGGCCGCGGGCCGCATCGCGCGAACCATCACGATCAACGCCGTGTCGGGCCAACCGACGATTGGCGCGGCGACGCAGTTGGCGAGCGCGCCGGCCATCCCGGCGGGAGGCTCCGTCATCCCATGACCGCCCCCTTCTCCCAAAAACGTGACACGAGGTTCGCTCGCCACGGTCTGCGCGGCGCGCACACGCTGATCGAAATGGTCGCCAGCATCGCGATTCTTTCGATCATCGTGACTGGCCTGGGCTCGAGCATGGTCATCGCCAGCCGCGCCGCCGACGCCACCAACGCGGCGACCAGTCCGGCCGTGCGGGCCGGCGACTCGCGCCGCTGCCTGGATCGACTGCTGGCCGATCTCTCGCTGGCGACGGCGATCACGGAAAAGACTTCGACCGCGATCACGATGACGGTGCCGGACCGCACGTCGGACGGCGTGGCGGATCAGCTCCGCTACGCGTGGAACGGATCGGTCGGATCACCGCTCACGTTGTCGATTAACGGCGGAACGGCCGCGCCGCTGGTCGACAATCTCAAAGGACTGTCGCTCACGTATTCGACGCGCACCAGCGGCCCCCCCGCCACGACGACCGGCGCGGAAACGCTGCTGCTGAGCCATGACGACGCCCCGCTCGGTTCGTTTCAATCCGTCGGTTTCGACAGTTCGACTTTTGTGGCGGCGTTCGTGCGACCAGTCCTTCCGGCAAATGCCGTCAGTTGGGAATTGACCAAGATCGAGGTCTATCTGAAACGCACGGGAAATAATGCCACGGCGGCGGTTTGCGTGAGGAATGCGACGGTGATGCAGCTCCCGGGCTCGACGCTCTATGCCTCGTCGCCCGTGCCGACGAACAGCACGAGCAACTTCGTCGCGACCACCGTGAATTTCACCGGCGCCAGCGGGCTCGATCCTTACCAGGGCGTGTGCATCGTGTTCTGCACGAGTTCCGGCGTGAACGGCGGCATCGTGCAGTACGAGCAGAACGGCGTTCCCATGACCACCAACAC
>JBGAJB010000418.1:0-2205 GCA_044225155.1 Phycisphaerae bacterium
TGTTCACGGTGGCGTTGCCACCACGTCCAGGTGCCGAGCCTAAACTGCCGCGCGGGATCGAAGCTGCCCGTGCTCCGACGAAACCGCCGGCCGCGAATTTCGGAAGTTCGATCTTCTCGCCGGAATTGATCCTCTCGAGGATTTCGCGGTTGCGCATCACGCTCGAGGCACGAATTATAAACTCGCCGGCCGAGACGCGCGCCAGGATACTGTCAGAGCTGCCATTTCCGGGACCGGAGACAGCGCCGCCCTTAGCGAAAGTCGGGATCGGTGCACCCTTCTCTGGCCGGTCATTGCCGAGGATGGCGAGCGTCAGCCGGCGTGTCGTTTGATCCTTGGGTGGCTCGATCGCACGAGATCGTCCGGCAGGCTTGTCCTGGCGAGGTGCCAGGTCGTCCTGCGAAATCAGGCCCTGGTTCAGCGCCTCAAGCAGCGCGCGATTGTCGGAGGTCGCGGCGGCGTTGACGACGAACTCGCCATCGCTCAGCATCGCCGGCACGCTGTCGCTGCTGCTAGTTCCGGGACCGGAGACGGCGCCGCCCTTTGCGAATTTCAGCCCGCCGAATAGCGAGCCGATGATTCCGCCAACGCCGCCGGCCGATCCACCACCACCGAGGAGACCGGCGAGCGGGCCGGTGCCGAGCAACATCGCCTGAATTGCTGCCTTCGCCAGCGACTTGGCGAGATTGTCGAACACGTCGGCTAGGGAACGCCCTTCAACGAGAAGGTCTCCTACGGCATCGGACATTGCTTGGCCAAGATATCGGGCAGTTTCTTCCGACTTGCGCTGTGCTTCCTCGGCCTCCTGTAACTTCACCTTGGCTGAGGCGTAGGCGCCCGCGAGCCCGTCGATTTTGGCTTTGAGTTCGTCGGTAACCGGGATATTCGCTTTTTTGGCCGCCTCGAGCAGACGAAATGCCGCCTCAGATTTCGCCGCTTCCTCTGCGCCACGCCCGATCGCCTGCCGCTCTGCCTCGAGAGCGCGGGTTCGACGTTGAACCGCGTCGATTTCGCGCTCGAGGTCGTCGGGCCGGTCACTGCCGGCACGGTTGCCCTTGCCGCCGCCTGCGCCGGATGTCGGCCTTGGCTTCAGTTTCTGGTCGAGTGAGCCATTATCGAGGCTGCCGGTCGGTGTGGCAAAGGTTCGCTGCGCCGCAATCAGGTTGGCCTTTTTTCGCAACCCTTCGAGCGCGGCCGAGCCGAGATTAATGGCGCTGCCGACGTAATCGCGAGACACAGCATCAAAGGCTTTTCCGTAAGCCTCGCCCGCCGCTTTGCCGGCGCCGTCGAATTTCGTCGACAGCTTGCCCAAATCGACATTGCCGATCGTGCCGAGCCCGACATCGATCCCGACTTTCGCCCCGGCCGAATTCGCTGCCGATGTGATCGAATTGACCGCCGCGATGACCTTGTTGACCGCGCCTTGCACCGTGGCAATCACCGCGTTCATTGCGGCGGTGATGTTCTCAACGAGAACCGCGCCGAGCGATGCCCATGTTACGCGGATCGCTTCGACCGCTGCGACGAAGGCACCGATCGTCGCGTTGAGCGCCGCTTTCACGCCCGCAAGCAGGCTGCCCATCGCCTCGCCGGCATTGATGCCGGAGAGCGCTGCCGTGGCGAGGTCTGCTGCCTGTTGGAAGCCGGCCGCGATCTGCGGGGCAACATCCGCGCTAGCCTGGCTGATGATCTGGAACGCGGCGCGCGTGATATCGCCGAGGGTCGCGATATCACCGGCAATCGGTGTGATTTGGTCACCGAACAACGCCAGCGCTGTGGTGGCGCCTGCGATGCCTGCACCGATCGGGCCGCCAGCAAACGCACCGAGAAGTGTGGCTGCTAGCACTGCCGCCGCCGGGGCGGCTACATTGATATTGTCAGCGATCGCCTGAATGCCGCCCGCGACCGCACGACTGGCGCCGGTCGCTTGATCTGCCTGCCCGATGTATCTGGTGAAAGCGGTCGAGAGGTTCGTAAAAGACTGGCCGATCGTCGCGTTGGTTTTTGAGAACTCGGCCTCGATCTCCCCGGCGCCATTAAGGATCGCAGTGAACACCACGTCGGACGTGAGCTTGCCGCCCTCGGCGAGCTTTTTGATCTCGCCGACGCTGACGCCGAGTTCTTTCGCGATCAGTCTCGCGATCGACGGCGCACCTTCCAGCACAGAATTCAATTCATCGCCGCGAAGCACGCCCGACTGAAAAG
>JBGAJB010000049.1:0-17421 GCA_044225155.1 Phycisphaerae bacterium
GAGATCCAGATTTGCGACTCGTACACCGAAGCGATCTATCCGGATGGCTCGGCCGCAAGCGTCTACGGCGAGACTCCGCCGCTCGTGAATGCGATGCGTCCGCCGGGCGAGTGGCAGAGCTACGACATTTTCTTCACACGGCCGAAATTCGTGGACGGCAAAGTTAGCGAGCCGGCGCACTTGACGATGCTGCACAACGGCGTGCTCGTGCACCTGAACACCGAGATTCACGGACCGGTTTCGCATCGCACGATCGCGCCGTATGAGGCGCATGGCGACAAGGAGCCGCTGAAGCTGCAATCGCACCACAATCCGGTGAAGTTCCGGAATGTTTGGATTCGGCCGCTCTAAGGCGAGACGAAGCGGAACCCCGACCGTGAGGGAGGGGCAGCTCCGATATCGCCATGCAGCAGACCGTCCCACACGGTCGGGGTTCAGTCCACTTCAAGCGGGCCGACTCCCGAGCGCTGCGCGGCGAACGACGGCGTAGGCCGAACCGGGACGACTTTCGAATAGCACGAGCTCTGACACGCAGGCCGTGAGATTCGGAACGGTTTCGCGGGCGATTGCGGTCAGCGCAGCCGGCGACGGTTCACGGGCGAGCGTGATGTGAGCATGGAATCGGTCATCCGGCGCGAGCCCTTCCCGCTGGAATTCCTCATTCAAGATTGCCGCGACGTGCTCGAACTGCCGGTCGTCGCGAACGCCGCAGAAAAGAACGCGCGGGCGCGCCGGCTGGCCGAAGCTGCCGATGCTCGCGAGCGAAAAGTCAAAAGCACTAATGCGTGCCGCTGCACGCAGCAGGGCGAACTGCAGGGCATCGAGCCGTTCACTGGATTGCTCTCCGAGAAATCGCAGGGTGATGTGCAGATTCTCGGGACGCACCCACCGGGCCCGCGCGTCCGAGGCCGATCGAATCAGGCGCGTGAGGGCTTCGCGCTGCTCGTCAGAGATCTCGGCGGCGACGAAGAGGCGCATCCGATCACCGCTCCCGCATGAGAGTTACGGCCGCGCGCTCGTCGCTGCACCGCCCGGGCTTGACGCCGCCTTCTGCCGGTCCACTTCCGCCAGCGCCGCTTTCACGGCCGCTTCCAACTGTGCATGCGCGCCGGCTTCCTCGTCTTCCGGCGTCTGGGCGACGAGCACGTCCGGGACTGCGCCGTGCCCCTCCATGTCCGTTCCGTCCGGCAAATACCAGCCGCGGAAGGGCATGCGAATCGTCGTGCCATCAATGAGCGAATAGGAACCCGTGCTAATTACCGCGCCGAAAGTCGTCATGCCGACCAGCGGACCGCGCTTCAGTGTCTTGAACGCGTGCGAGACGATTTCAGCGTTCGAATAGCTGTATTGGTTGCACATCATCACGGTCGGCTTCGTCCACGAATAGAAGATCAGACGATCCTGCGGATAGCCCGGCTCGCCGCCGCGCGCGATCGTGTATGCGTGCCGCCGGACCTCGAGCACGGCCATCACCCAGTCGGCCGTCCAGCCGCCGCCGTTATTGCGCACGTCGATGATGAGCGCGTCTTTTCCGTGCGCGATTGCGTAAAGATCGCGCTCAAATGTGTGGAACTGCGGCTCGGCCATGCCCGAAATATGCAGATACGCCACGCGGCCGCCGGATTTTTCGTCCACAAAGCGCGTGTTGTCGTCCACCCAGGCCTGATAGGCGAGGCCGGAAAATGCGCCGTAGGAGATGGGACGCATCACGATTTCGCGCGTGGCCGGAGCGCTTTCGGTCGACTGCGAGCTGGACGCCGGCTTCTGGTTTTCGGCAATCGCCGCCGTCTTTGTGGATTTCTCGCGTTCGGCGCCAGCTTCGGCTTCGCCGCCTGGCCGCGTCACGGGCTGCGAACTCGCGGATTCGCCGGCCGATTTGCCCTCGTCGCCCTTCGCCTTTTCCTTTGAGGCTTTCTTGGCTTTGGCGGCGGCTTCGGCCGCTTCTCGTGCCGGCGACGGAGTGAGTTCGACGATGATCTGATCGTTGACGCTCGCGAGAAGAGCACGGTCGATGCTCGCATCCGGCCGGACCGGTTGACCATTCACTTTCAGCTGAACGTCGCCGACGTTGAGCCTCTCGGCCCGATCCGCGGGCGAGAGCGGAACGATGCTCGCTACTTTCAGACCGGGACCGGGAAATGTCTGGTCGAAATCACAGCCGAGATAGCCGACGGAGTCGCTCGGCGTGCCGCGCGCAGGCCCGCGAATGCCGAGGTGTGAGCCATTGAGGAGGCCCTGGAAGAGTTCGAAAACCTCGTTGAACTCGTCCCACGTCACGGTGCGAACCGCCAGCGCTTTGTACTTGGCGGAAAGTGCGCTCCAGTCGAGCCCCTTCAAGGTCGGGTGATAGAAGCCCATCCCCAGTGCGCGGGCGGCATCGTCCCATTTCTGGGCGGCCTCCTCGGCTCGAACGATCGACATCTTGGCCGAAAAGCCGTGATCCTTCGCATCGCCCCCGCCTTCCTTCGACGAAGCGGGCGCGCCGTTCTTGAGGTAAAAGAGCCGCTGGCCATCGAGCGTCCAGTGCAGGTTACTGACGGCGGCCGAGATGGCTTTCTTGCGATCCTCACCGTTCCATTTCACGGTGAAGAGGGCCGGCGAGCCCTCGTGTCCCGAGACGAACGACACGGACGCGCCATCCGGATTGAGTGCAAAGCTCACCTGATCTTCCGGCAGGGCGGTGAAGCGACGGATGCGTTTCCAGGCCGTGTCGAGGTCATAGGCGTATTCGGCGGCCTTGTCGTCCTCTTTTTTCTCGTCCTTTTTGTCCTTCTTCTCCTTCTCCGGCTCCTTGATGAACTCGCGCAGCAATGTGCGCAGCTGTTCCTCGATGGAGGGTTGCGACGCGGCCGGCTTGTCGGTGGGCGCTGATGACGCCGGCGCGGAAGCCGACGTCGTCGCGGCGGCGCTGCTCGTGGCGCTCTGTGTCGCGGGCGGTGGGCCCAGCGCGATGTCGCCGCTGGCGACGCAGTCGGTCGGCGGCTTGCGTTTTTTGACCTTCTCGGCCGCTTTCTCGAAATACTCGTTCAGATCGACGTTGGATTTTTCCTCCAGCTCGGGCGAGAGGAAGACGTAGTAGAGATCGTTGTCCGGCCCGAGGCGGCGCGACGTGAACGCGATGATCTGGCCGTCAGCCGACCACTGCGGATTGTTGTCGTTGTCAGGATGGCGCGAGATGTTGACCGGCGGAGCGCTCCCTTCGACCGGCGCGACCCAGATGTCGGCGTTGAACTCGTTGTCCTCAATGTCGTAGGCGAGCCACTTGCTGTCGGGCGACCAGCGCACCGTCGGCGTCGACCAGCCCTTGAAAAACGCGCGCTCGGCGCCGCTCTTCAGGTCACGCAGCATGAGGTCGCCGCGCTCGCGGACAAAGGCCATCTGCTTGCCGTCGGGCGAGATCACGGGCGCATGATCGGTGCGCGGGTCCTGCGTGACCCGCTCGATCTTGAAGCGCAGCGAATCCGAGAGCGCCTTCGTCGGCGCTTCGGCCGACTTCGCACGATAGATCGATTCATATCCATCGCGGTCGGATACGAAGAAAAGCGCCTTGCCGTCGGGCGACCACGTTACGCTGCGATCCCGGGCGGCCGAATCGGTGACGCGCCGCGTGGGCTTCTCCGGATCGGTTTTGATCACATAGATTTCGCCGCGCACCACCAGGGCGACTTCCTTGCCGTCCGGCGAAACTTCGCATTCATCCGCGTCGCGCGAGAATGTGCGAAACTCGACCAGGCGATTGGATGAATCGTCGGATGCGTCAATCATGATCTCGTGCGCGGTCACCGGCGCACTGGGAATTTCGGGCAGCGACGCCACATACACCTTGTCCCACTGTGCGTAGGCAAGCGTGCGGCCATCGCGGGAAACGCCGAAGTCGCGGACACGCTCGCCTTGGCAGGCGGTGATCTGCACGGCCGGTCCGCCGCCGATCGGCTGATACCAGACGTTGTGATTGCCGTCGCGGTCGGAAAGGAAATAGACGCCGCGCCCCGCGCCGTCCCACTGCGGCAAGGCGTCGGTGCCGTCAAAGGTCGTAAGTTGGGTGAATTTGCCGCTGACCCGTTCGTGCAGCCAGATGTCGTGATTGGCGCTGCCGTGATAGCCGGTGCGTTCCAGCGGCGACCAGCCGCGCGAGAAAGCGATCGTCGTTCCGCTCGGATTCTCGACGGCGTTTGCACCCATGCAGTCCATCACGCGCGTGGATTGCCCGCCGCGAGCCGGCACGCGCCAGACACGCGACTCGAACGACGCTTCGCCGGTCTTTCGCGCCTGGAAGTAGATCGTTTGGCCGTCGGCGGCCCAGCCGGACGGCGTCTCCGGCCGGTCCGAGTATGTCAAACGACGCACATCATCGCCGTCGTGCGTCATGACGAACACGTTGCTGGCGCCGTGACGATCGGATTCAAACGCGATGTGCGATCCGTCCGGCGACCAGACCGGATGGCCATCGTCGGCCGGGTTGACCGTCAGGCGGCGCGCGTCGCCGCCTTCGATGGGCACCACCCAGACATCGCCCGCCGAGGAAAACGCCAGCGTCCGCCCATCCGGGGACGGGGCCAGATCTCGTGCCAGCGCGACCGATTCCCCGCGGGCCGAATTCGGGTGGAGCACCAACACGGCCAAAGCGAGCGACGACAACAGCGCCTTCGTGCGAAAAAGCATGCAGCCTCCCAGACTCAAAGCGAACGGATTTCCCCGGTGCGACCAGAGGAGTGGACGGCTTTGTAAGCGGATGACTGTCGAAACGGCAAGTGATTTCGTCAGGAAAAAATGGCGGGAAATCAACGCGAGTTTGCCGTCGCCGCCGCGCGTGATTGCTTGTGCGTCGGTCTATCCGCCGCGGCGGGCTTCGGCGAGTTCGTCGAGCATTTTCAGGTAGCTGGCATAGCGGCGAGCGCTGATCTCGCCGGCATCGGCGGCCGCGCGGACTGCGCAACCCTGTTCGTTGACATGGTGGCAGTCGTTGAAGCGGCACTGCGAGATCAGCGGTTCAAATTCGACGAAAAACGCTTCCAACTCGCCGGGCGGTACGGACCAGAGATCGAACTGGCGGATTCCCGGTGTGTCGATCACGTGTCCGCCGAATTCGAGGCGATGCAGGCGGCCATGCGTGGTTGTGTGGCGGCCTTTTTCGTTTTCGTCGGAGACTTCCTGCACGGCGAGATCGAGCCCCGGCTGAACGCGATTAATCAAGGAACTCTTGCCGACGCCGCTCTGTCCCGAAAGGACAGTCACGCGCCCCTTCAACTCGGCGCGGAGTTCGTCAATCCCCAGGCCGGTGGCAGCGCTGACCGGCAACACGCAGTAACCGAGTTCTTCATATTCGCCGACTATCTCTTCGACGGTTACCGGGCCGGTGATCCATTCTTCGTCTTCCGATTCATCCTCTTCGCGGAGCGTGTGCTCGTCGCCCTGTTCGGCTTCCAGCAAGTCCCATTTGTTCAGGCAAATGATGGGACGCAGATCACCGCGCCCGGCCGCGACGAGGTAGCGATCGATCAAGTGCGGCTTCAGGGACGGCCGGCGAACGCTCGTCACGATCAGGAGCTGGTCGGCATTGGCGACAAGGATGTGCTCGCGGCCGCGGAACTCTTTGCGCGAAAGGATCGTGCGGCGCGGAGCGACGCGCTCGACAACGCCGATCGGCGCACCGCCCTGTGTACTCGATTGATCCGAAAACCAGACCCGATCGCCCACGGCGACGGCCGTGCGCTGGTCGATCATGCGCGTCCGGATCACGCGTCGCACGGAACAATCCCATTCGTTTCCGCCGGCATCCTCGACGCGGCAGGTCACACCCAGCACGGCAATGACGACACCTGGCCGCCATTGGGCTTCATCGACGACCGGAGCATCGGCGTCATCGACAATGATCGTGCGCTTGCGCGAGAGATCGCCCTTGGCGCGCACCGATTCCTTCGACGTGTGGTCGAAGAGCTTCTCCTGCTCGTCGTGATAAAGGCGCGTCCAATCGTCATTCCGGCGGCGCGGCGTGCGATTGGTGCGAAAGTCGACGCGGACTTTGCGAGGTTTTCCGGATTTTCCGGCCATGTGAGGGAGTTTAGCCTGCAGCCGTGGCGCCGTTCCAATCCCGCTGCGTTTTTCGAGCGGAACGCACCGGGCTGCGAGGTATGATCGCGTGATCGATTCGCCGAGGAGGTGCGGAATGAGTCTCTTCTGGGATTTGCGACAGGATGCTCGCATCAGCGAGGTGGGCAATACGGCAGCCCGTGCCCAATCGCGGGCGACGGAAGCGAAGTCGCGCGTCGAGGCAGCCGAACGGCGGGCGGAAAAAGCCCTGCTCGTCTGCGAGGCGCTCTGGTGCATGGTGCGCTCGCGGCTGAAGCTTACCGACAACGACTTGATGGAAATGGTGCGGCTCATCGATGAATCGGACGGGAAGCTGGATGGAAAGGTGCGCCGCCCCGCCAAGACTTGCCCGGAATGCGGCCGAAATTCCCCGGATCGCTTGGCCGAATGCTTGTACTGCGGCGCGGCGATGCCCACCACGCCATTTTCCGCGTGAGCGCTGTTGTCTAGCGGTACCGTGAACTTTCAAACTTCGCCCCGATGCAACAAGTCGGTTTTCCAAGTCATGGCATTGCGGATAGATTGATCGGCCAGTGGCGAATTTGTCCACCGCGAGGCGGGCTTGAAGAAGCACAATTTCTACGAGCGGGCGTTCGAGGACTTGCTGCGCAAGCGGCAGATTCCGTATGTCGCCGTGGACGAGGCGAAACGGGCGGCGTTTCGCGATGCCCATCTCAAGAGTTTTGACTTCATTGTCTATTCGACGCAAGCCCGCAACTGGCTGATCGACATCAAGGGCCGCCGTTGGGCGCGGCGGCCGGGGCAGTCGCGACCCAACTGGCAGAACTGGATCACGCAGGCCGACCTCGAGGGGTTGCAGCAGTGGGAGGAAGTGTTCGGCGATGACTTTGGCGCCTTGCTCGTCTTCGCCTACCAGATCGAAGAGACCGCGCAGCCGCCGCCGGAAATCCGGCATGATTTTGGCGGCGCGCGCTATGTCTTCGCCGGCTTGCCGCTCGCCGAGTACGCGCCCCTGGCCCGCGTCCGCTCGCCGAAGTGGGGCACGATCAACATTCCGACGGCCGACTTCGCGCGGCTCGTGCGCCCGCTCGCGGATTGGCTATAAACTCCCGGGGTGCAGCGGGAAAACGACAACGTCATCCGGGTGGTCGGCGCGCGGCAGCACAACCTGCGCAGCGTCAGCCTCACTTTGCCCAAGGGCCGCCTGATTTGCTTTACCGGCGTATCGGGCAGCGGCAAGAGCAGCATGGCCTTCGACACGATCTATGCCGAGGGCCAGCGGCGCTACATCGAATCGCTCAGTTCCTACGCCCGGCAGTTTCTGTCGGAATTGCCCAAGCCGGAAGTCGACCAGATCAGCGGTCTCGCACCGTCGATCTCGATCCAGCAGAAAACCAGCGGCTGGAATCCGCGCAGCACCGTCGGCACGATCACGCAGATCCACGACTACTTGCGCGTGCTGTTCGCGCGGGCGGGTGACGCGAGCTGTCCGCGCTGCGGCTCTCCGATCACGTCGCAGACGCGCGAGCACATGCTGGCCCGCATTTTGACTTTGCCGGCCGGGACGAACGCCATCCTCCTCGCCCCGAGAGTGCGGGCTTCGAAGGGCGAGCATGTCGATCTCTTCGAGGAATTGACGCGGCAGGGCTTCGTTCGGGCACGTGTCGACGGCCAGATGATCGAGCTCTCCCGGCCACCAACCCTGGACCGCAACCGCCGCCACGACATCGAAGTCGTGATCGACCGCCTGGTGATCCGGCCGGAACGGCGCGGCCGTTTGGCGGAAGCGCTTGATCTGGCGCTCGCGACGGGCAATGGCGTGGCGATCGTCGCACCGGAAGGCGGCGCGGACATTCTGCTGTCGTCCGGCTACGCCTGTGGTCCGTGCGGAGTGAGCTACGAGCCGCCCCATCCGCAGATGTTCAGCTTCAATTCGCCGCAAGGGATGTGTCCGCGCTGCGACGGGTTGGGCACCTGTTTCGATTTCGATCCTGACATGCTCGTGCCGGACAAGACGCAGCCATTTTTCGCCGGCGATTGCGGCCTTTCGCACAAAGCCGGGCAAATGGAGACGGCATCTCTATCGCGGCGTCGCGGAACACATCGGGTTCGATATCGAGCGGCCGTGGAAGGAGCTGTCGCCGTCGGCGCGGAAGGCGTTGCTGTTCGGCACGGGCGATGACCACATCACGTTCACGTGGAAAGCCGGCGGGCGCATTTGGAAGCACGGCGGGAAGTTCGAGGGGGCCATCGCGGAGTTGCAGGCCGCCTACAAGAAGTCGCAGTCGGCGTTTGTGCGGCGCTTCTATGAGCAATACATGCGCCAGACGCCGTGCCCGGTTTGCCACGGTGCCCGGCTTGTGCCGCAGGCGCTGGCCGTTCGGTTGACCGGCAAGGGGCCGGAAGGCACGAGCGCGACGGTGAACCTGCACGAATTTTGCCGGATGTCGATTGCAGACGCCCTGACGTTCATCGAATCGCTGCTGCTGGACGACGTGCGCAAGCTGATCGCGCGCGAACCGCTCAAGGAGATCCGCGCGCGGCTGCGGTTCCTGCTGGATGTCGGACTCGACTATCTCACGCTGGATCGATCGGCCCCGACGCTCTCGGGCGGCGAATCGCAGCGCATCCGCCTGGCCAGCCAGATCGGATCAGGATTGATGGGCGTCGTTTACGTGCTCGATGAGCCGAGCATCGGCCTGCATCCGCGCGATAACGAACGCCTGCTCGCCTCGCTGCACCGCCTGCGCGACATGGGCAACACGGTCATCGTCGTCGAGCATGATCGCGACACGATGGAGGCAGCCGACTGGATCGTGGATTTCGGACCTGGCCCCGGCGTGCGCGGCGGATATATCGTGGCCGAGGGCGAACTCGACGACGTGCGCTCCGCCAAGGAATCCCTCACCGGCGCTTTCCTGGCTGAACGTGAAACAATCGCAGTTCCTGCTTCGCGACGCCCGGTAACGCCACCGCCTTCCGCAGCCACACACAAGAAATCTTCACGTTCTCGTCGCCCGGTCTGATAGAACAATTCACCGTCGCCGGCCGATTCACTCGCCGCGCACGATTCGCTCGCCTCGTTCACCATGCAGGCCGTTCGTATCGCATGCTAGGGGTGCGGAGTCAGTATCCGGATGAGGCCGCCGCTTCCACGGTCTCGTTCGCGGTGTTCCGCGGTGTGAGAGGACACGGAATAGAGTGGGGTGACGCGATCATGAGCACGAGTACCGAGCGGCTGATCACATTGATCTGTCCGAACCTGGAATGCCGCCGCACAGTTGCCGTTCCGGAAGCGGCGCGGGGCACGCAGTTTCGCTGCGCGTTCTGCAATAAGCCCTTCAAAGTGCCTGCCGCACCACCCCCTCCAAGCTCGGTGGATCGTTCGAATGACGATCGGGATCGCGATCGGCAGTAGGCCGTTTGCGGGCTCGGTCTAACAGTCTGCAGTTGAGCGGACGTGGTGGGGGGGACGCTCAATGAGTTTTCTATTGGAATCTCTGGGTCGGGGTCTGCTCGGACAGCTCGTCGACGCATTCGACGAAGAGTTGCCGGCTCCGACATTACGCCTTTCAGAACTTGACGCGAAGACGGGGCACGCGGCCGCCAAAGTCGATGATCTGCTCGCGCACGGCGCCGCGTGCCTGCGCGACATGCGGCTGGCGGATGCCCGGCGGCTTTTCACGCGTGCGATCGAATCGGCTGAGGGCGGCCACAAGGCCGCGCTGGGATTGGCATGCGTCAGCGACGAGCAGGGGCGCTCCGAAGAGGCGCTGCAATGGCTGGAGCGAGCGCGTTCCATCGACGGCGACGCGGCGTCGACGCTGTTCGCGCTGGGCGTCTGTCACGAGCGGCTGGGGCATGGACAACGGGCACTTCTGCACTACCGCAAAGCGCTGGCGAAGAACCCACGGTTGCGGAGCGCGCAGGAGCGAATGCTCGCCCTGGCAATCAGCGGGCGCGATTGGACGAACGCGCTGCGCGCCGGCAAAGCGCTGTCCGACCTGACCTGCGACGAATCCAACATCTTGCTGGCGTGCGCGGCGCTCGAACTGCAGGCCGGCCGGCCGCGCGACGCCGTCGAGGCGTTTCAACGTGCATTGCTGGTTGAGCCCGATTCAGGGGACGAAAGAGCCTGCGACGACGCGGAGTTGGACACACCGGCCAAGCTACGTGATGCGATCGGGCGCGTCGAAGAACTCGTCGATCGCTATCCGGGCGTGAGCGAGTTCCGCGTTCACCTGGGCGATCTGTATGTCAAGCTGGGCGACGACGCCGGCGCTGTGGAGCAATACGGCGCGGCGCTCGCCGCCCGGCCAAGCTTTCTCGAAGCCACCGTCAAGCTCGGCACGCAGCACCTGCGCCGCCAGCGCTATCGCGAAGCGGCCGCGAGCTTCAATCACGCGGTCGAATTGAATGACCTGCTCCTGACGGCGTTTGTCGGATTGGGCGTCTCGCAGGCGGCGGCGGAGATGCCGCTGGACGCCCGCGGGACATTCGACCTCGCGGCAAGCCTCGCGCCAAACAGCACGTTGCTGCTGGCGGAGAGCACGCGCTTGAACCTGAAGATGCAGATGCTGCGAAGCGGCGAAGGACGCGGAGCGCTGGCGGTTCAGGAATTGGAGGCGGATGCGAACGGGCAAGACGTGCTGATGCGCGACGCGTTGCTGCGATGTCGCGCGGCGCTCGAAGAACAGCCGGCCAGCGCCGAACTGCACTATCGGCTGGGAGTTTTGCTGCGTCAGACGGGAGACTTCGCCGGCTCCGTCGAGAGCTTGCAGGAGGCGACGCGGCTCGCGCCGAGCTATGCGAAAGCGCACATCAAGCTGGGCGTCGCGCTGCATGAGGCCGGCCGCGTCGAGGAGGCGTTGCAGAGCTTTCGCCGGGCAATCGTGCTGGACGAGACGGCCATCCCGTCGCACTACGAGCTCGCGCTGCTCTTCTCGCAACGCAATCGTTTTGAGTTGACGGTCGAGCGGTTCGAGGACGCCCATCCGCCGGACGCCGCGCTGCGGGCGAACCTGACCCTGGCGCTGCAAAACGTCGGCATGATCGATCGGACGAGCGCGAGCTGGGATCTGCTCTGCGATCTCACAACCGGGACTTGCGCGGGACGGGTTGGACGGCGCATCGGGCCTCCGCTCGATGCCTCGGACGGCGCGGGCCCTGAGTTGGTTTGATCGACGTGGCGTCGTGGTATTGGATCTTGTTCGATCTGAATCGCGCACGTGAGTAAGCGGGACTCAGGAAGAACGGCTTCAACCCGAAGTCGTTCTTGACTGTCACGCTCCTTCGCCGTCGCGTGTTTAGACTGTTTGGATCAGGCCCCAGGCGATGAACAGATCTTCGTTGAACCACTACGGGCGGCCAGAAACTGGCACGCCGCCCAGGAGCCGCGGTAGACGGCGAAGACCGTGAAGCGGTGCCGCTTCACGAACTGCATCAACCAGGCGCAGACGATCAGGGCGAAAACGAAGGACAGCACAACCCAGGGCGATCGTGTCCCAGCCCTGAATCAGCTTTCCGTGGCGATGCTTCCGGCAGCGCTGGCCGCCGCGGCTGTCATCGTGGGAATCGCGAGGTAGAAGGAAAACTCCAGACGCGCGTAGCCAGTCTGAGCAACATGCTGCCCATAACGGTCGCACTGGAGCGCGAGATGCGGCCATGCTGAAACACTGGCGACGCCGATCGTGGCCTGTTTAAAGGTGACGTCCTCCAACTCCTGTTGAACCTCACGGCGGAATCGTCGGTCGATCAACTGGATGGCGATCGTTCTGACGATCACGACTGCGATGGAGGGTGCATTTTCTAGCCACTTTTCAAGCAGATCATGCAGCAGGAGCGCGAGAATGACCGTCGGCACCATCGCCACGAAGAGCTTGGTCAGGATGTTCCGCTTCCAGTGGCTGAGAGGCGCCTGAACCGTGCGCCGCCATAGATCGCGGCCGAAGTACACGATGACGGCCAGGATCGCGGCGAACTGGCTGACCCAGAGAAACACTTTCCATACCGGCTGCTCGGGATCGATGCCGAGCAGAGGGAACGCGAGCAGCATGTGCCCAGTGCTCGAGACGGGGATGAATTCGGTCAGACCTTCGATCAGGCCGAGAATGACGGCCCGCAACGCGTCGCTCAATGCAAACTCCTCGATCCTATGCGTGCGGACAATATCGCAGACGCGGCGTGAATTGCACGAGAGCGCCGACCGGCCGATGATGCGCCGGCGATGTTACGCGGCTTTCGACACACCTTGTTCCTGCTGCTCCAGATCGGCGTGCTCGCCGGCGGGGCACTCGCCATCATGGTGCAGCCCGGCGCGTGGCCGGCCGTACTGATCTGCGTGATCAGTACGCTCATCATGTCGTTCATCTGCGAACGCATCGCCCGAAACTATCTGACGAATACGCTCGGGCGACTGCGACGCGTGGCCGAGGACCTCGGCGCGGGGCGTGCCCCACGGCAGATTCGGGCCAAGCCGGGTGACGAGTTTTACAAGCTCATGCAGGCGATCAATCGGGTGGCATTGCGGCTCTCGTCGGCGACGGAGAAGGAACGCCGATTGCAGACTGAATTGCAGCAGCGCGAAAAATTGGCGCTGCTCGGCGAATTGGCCGCCTCGGTCGCGCACGAGGTGAATAATCCGCTGGACGGCGTGCAGAATTGCGCACGAATTTTGCGGCGGTCGCTGGACGACCGCATACGAGCCAATCAGATGCTTGACTTGATCGACAGCGGGGCCGTGCGAATCGAGCTGATCGTGCGGCGGTTGCTCACGCTGGCGCGGGAAAACGTCATTCGGCCGGTCGATGCCCGGCTGGGTGAAGTGCTGGATGCGGCCTGCCGCGACGTGGCTGAGAAGTTCGCCACGCGGCGTGTGACGATCGTGCGCGACAATCAGACCCAGGACGACCACGCCTCGGTCGACCCGCTCCTGCTACAGCAGGTATTCGTCAATCTGATGACCAATGCGGCCGATAGCATGTCGGCGGGCGGGGAGTTGCGGCTGACGCTGCGGCGCGAAAGCTCGGCCGCGCCGCGCCGGGCGGGTAGCACTCCGCCGCCGGAGATGATCGAGGTACACGTGGCCGACACCGGCAGCGGCATTCCGTCCGAAATCCTGCCACACATTTTCGAGCCGTTCTTTTCGACGAAGCGCGACGGCCGAGGCACGGGTCTGGGACTGGCGATCGCCGCGCGCATCATCGACGCGCACCAAGGCATGATTGAAGTTCGTCCGCGTGAGGGCGGCGGTACGGTGTTCACTGTGCGGCTGCCCGCCCGCCGCGCATCGGCTTCGACGCCATCCCGACTGCCGCCGCGGGAGCCTCGCATGCCGGCTGAACTCGTATCCACGGACGAGTGGTCGGGCTGGTCGCCGGCGCGCTGGGCGCGCTTCCTTTGCGAAGCCGACGCCGGACCGAAGCCCCGCCTCATCTGCACGGGACTGTGCGCCGCGCTCGCGTTGACGGCCCTGTTCCCGGGACTGCCCACGCCGCTGGCGTGGTTGAAGCCCATCCGCCGGCTCCCTACATCGCGGGCGGCTTGCGCGCTTGTCGGCGGTGAAGTCCATCCGCACCGGAACGCCCGACATTAACTTTCTCATGATCCTGGCGGCTGTCGTCAGTGCCTTGATCGGGCATTGGGGCGAGCGCGATCCTGCTCTTTCTGTTTTTCGCTGAGCGACGCGCTTGGAGCGCTTACGCGGTGGAACGCACGCGGGCGGGCATTCGGGGGCTGATGAAGCTACGGCCTGAGCGCATCATCTCGTGCGTGACAGTGTCGAGAAAGATGTCCCCGCCGAGCAACTCGTCCCGGGCGATCAGGTGCGCGTGCGACCGGGCGAGCGGTTCCCCGTTGATGGAACGGTCATCGATGGGAACAGCAGCGTCGATCAGGCGATCGTCCGGTGGTCGATGCCCGTCGACAAGTCCCCGGGCGACGAAGTCTTCGCCCGGCACAATTAACGCAAATGGCGCGCTACTCGTGCGCATGACGCGACCGGCCGTCGAGTCCACGCTGGCCCGCATCGTTCGTATGGTCGAAGAAGCGCAGGAGCGAAAGGCGCCGTTCGAGCGGTTCATCGACAAGTTTCAGAAGCCGTATGTGATCAGCGTGTTGGTTGCGTGTGCGCTCGTGATTTTCGTAAAACTGATCGCATCCTCGGGCAACTTTGATTACGCGATCTACTCCGGCATGGTTCTGCTGGTCGCGGCGTCACCCTGCGCGATCGTGCTCGCGTCGCCGGTGGCGGTGCTCGCGACGCTGACCCGGGCGGCCCGTGGCGGAGTGCTCTACAAGGGCGGCGCGCGCTGATCGAGCAAGTCGCCCAAATGGCACGATCGCTTTCGACAAGACCGGCACGTTGACAGTAGGGCGGCCCACGGTGGCGCGCGTCCTACCCGTCGAAGGTACGGAAGAATCAATTGCTGGCCGCTGCGGCGGTCGAGGCACTGGCGGAACACCCGCTCGCCCGTGCAAGTACCAGGTTCCAGCGACGGAAACTGACGGTAGACCACCTTTTCCGAAGTGATCCCGGTATCGGGTTTCGCCGAAATCGCGGTAAGTCCGTGCGAATTGTCCGGCAATGCGCTGAGCGGGCTCGCTGAGCCGCGTGACACGGAGCTGCGACAACTCATTTCACAAGTGGCGGATGCGACGGCGGTCGTCGCCAGCAACCGGCGGCTGCGCGGGCGTCATCACGTTTCAGGATCAGGCGCGGCCGGAAGCCGTGATGGGCCTGAACGCCTCCGCTTTCCAGATCGGCGCTTCGTGATGCCAACCGGCGGTACTCCGGCCCGGCGAGCAGGTGGGTGCAACGGTATCGAAGCGTGATGGCCGAACTGCTGCCGCGCGCCAGGAAGGTACGCGAAGTTCATCGACTCGCCCGGTCGAACGGCGGCGTGATCATGGTCGGCGATGGGGTGAATGACGCCCCAGCCCTGGCGGCCGCCACGGTCGGCGTGGCGATGGGAGCGGCCGGAACCGACGTGGCGATTGAAACCGCCGATGTCGTTCTGATGCGCAGCGACCTGCGCACATTGGCGGAAGCGATTTTTCTAGCGCGGCGCTGCCGAACGGCCATCCGTCGCGGCCTGCTGATTGCCGGCGGCGCCATCCTGCTGCTCGTCTCGGCCTCACTCTTCGGATTGCCGCTGCCGCTGGCGGTGATCGGTCACGAGGGCAGCACCGTGGTTGTGATTCTCAGCGGTCTGAGCGTGCTGAACTCGCGCCGCACGGCGCTCGAGCCGGTCTAGAAGGGTGGCAATCGCGTACTTGAAACTTACAGGCCGCGCTCGAAGCCAAGTTGACCGGATTGCCGCTGAAATTCGCTTTCGCTCATCCAACGTGACGTGTACATCCGGCCGTCGAAAATCACCACGTAGCGCCCGGTGCCGCCGAGGAAGAGTCGCAGCGGTTCGCTCGGCGCGATCACGCCGACCGAGCCGTGCGTGGCGAGGAGTTCGGGGTAGAACGGGTTGAACGCGTAGCGATCGCCGGCCCGACCCGCGCCTTCTGGCGCGAATGTCGCCGGCCGTCCCGTTTTTTGATACTGCTCCTGAAGGACGCTCGCGAACGTGCGGGCTTCGGATTCGGCCGCCCGCCGTGCTTGCGAATCGCGGGTGGCGATGACCAGCAGGCACATGACGGTCACGCTGAGAACGAAGAGCAGCAGGCTGCGGATGACGCGGCGTTTGCGGATGGAGCGCGTGCGCGCGCTGACCCGGTCGGCGACTTCGGCCGGCGTCTCGGTTTGGGCGGCGAGGGAGATGAGCATTCTCCTGTTCGAGTGCTCCCCGGGGCCACAGGATTCTAATCGGGTGTTTTCGAGGGTAAAGTGCGGACGCGAATCGCACGCCGCATCGCGTTCGCTGCCGTTTCAGAAACTCAACATCTGATCGTGGGAGCCCCGATGTCCGCCAATCGTTCTCGCCTGATCCGATCCGCCACCGTCGTCTTCGCGGCTGCCGTGCTGGTTACCCTGACCGGGTGCAGCCACTCCGAGCGGCGCGCGGCGCAGTCGATCGCGACCGCACCGCTGCTGAATGACATGACCGACCTGCACGACCTCGCGCGCTTCCCGGATCCGCCATATACGTGCAAGCAATTCTCGAGCTATGACCGCGCGTCGACCTCCGCGGCGGATGAGAAGACCTGGTTCGCGAACGGTGACGTGGGGCAGTATCTGCGCGTCGAGGAGCGCGATGACCGGAAGGAATACGTGATGGCCGACATGGACGGCCCCGGCGCGATTGTTCGTATCTGGTCGGCGAATCCGGCCGGGAACATCCGCATCTATCTCGACAACGCCGAGAAGCCGGCGATCGAGTGCCCCATGAGCGAGTTGCTGGGCGGCGGCTACCGCGGCATACCCAAGCCGCTTTCAGGCGAATACAGCCGCGGGTGGAATCTCTATTTTCCGCTTCCCTACGCTCAGCACTGCAAGGTGACGAGCGATCAGGGCGGGTTCTATTACCACGTGAATTACCGCACATACGCTTCCGACACGCCGGTGACCACCTATCGCGGCGAGGACCTGCGGCAGGCCGCCTGGCTCATCTACGACACGGCTGGCGGGCTGGCGTGGCCGGGCGGGCCGGTGGAGCCGCAGATCCTCACCGATCGCAAGACGCTGCCCGCGGGTGAGTCGTTGGGCGGCAGTCTGTCGGGCGCGAAGGAAATCACCTGGCTGGGCGTGCGGCTCGCCGAGGGCCGGCCGCAGCCTGAAGATTTGCGCCGCATGGTGCTGCGCATTCGTTTCGACGGCGAGAATTGCGTCGAAACGCCGATCGGCGACTTTTTCTCCTGCACGCCGACGCTCACGCCGAACGAATCGCTGCCCGAACAGGTGCGCGGCGACGGCTGGATGATCTCTCATTGGCACATGCCGTTTGCCCACGCGGCCGAGATCGAGATTCGGAACCAGAGCGACCATCCGATCGCGCTGGAATTCGGCGTGGCGACGAATCACGCACATTGGACAGAGCGCTCGATGCACTTTCACGCGAAATGGCGGCAGAGCGTGGATCTGCCCACGCGGCCGATGATCGACTGGAACTATCTCACGGTGAAGGGGCAGGGCGTGTTCGTCGGCGCGGCGTTCTCGATCGCAAACCCCGTGCGGGCGTGGTGGGGCGAGGGCGACGAGAAAATCTACGTCGACGGAGAGACGTTCCCCAGCCACTTCGGCACCGGCACCGAGGACTACTACGGCTACGCCTGGTCGTGGCCGATTCCGTTCATGCATGCGTTTCACAACCAGCCACGCTGCGACGGGCCGGGCAACTACGGCCATACGAGCGTGAATCGCTGGCACATCCTCGATCGCATTCCGTTCCTGCGCGACTTCAAGTTCGACATGGAACTGTGGCA